>NZ_VIWV01000001.1:6322500-6622500 GCF_007829875.1 Streptomyces capillispiralis
TCCATCCCGGGCGGTGGTTGTCCCGGGGTAAGGGTGTAGGACGTCAGGTAGGTAAATCCGCCTGGCAATAGTCTGAGACCTGATGCCGAGCCGATTGTGGTGAAGTGGATGATCCTATGCTGTCGAGAAAAGCCTCTAGCGAGTTTCATGGCGGCCCGTACCCTAAACCGACTCAGGTGGTCAGGTAGAGAATACCGAGGCGTTCGGGTGAACTATGGTTAAGGAACTCGGCAAAATGCCCCCGTAACTTCGGGAGAAGGGGGGCCACGTCCGGTGAGAGCACTTGCTGCTTGAGCTGGGGGTGGCCGCAGAGACCAGCGAGAAGCGACTGTTTACTAAAAACACAGGTCCGTGCGAAGCCGTAAGGCGATGTATACGGACTGACGCCTGCCCGGTGCTGGAACGTTAAGGGGACCGGTTAGCTTGGATTCGTCCGGGCGAAGCTGAGAACTTAAGCGCCAGTAAACGGCGGTGGTAACTATAACCATCCTAAGGTAGCGAAATTCCTTGTCGGGTAAGTTCCGACCTGCACGAATGGCGTAACGACTTCTCGACTGTCTCAACCATAGGCCCGGTGAAATTGCACTACGAGTAAAGATGCTCGTTTCGCGCAGCAGGACGGAAAGACCCCGGGACCTTTACTACAGTTTGATATTGGTGTTCGGTTCGGCTTGTGTAGGATAGCTGGGAGACTTTGAAGCGGCCACGCCAGTGGTTGTGGAGTCGTCGTTGAAATACCAGTCTGGTCGTGCTGGATGTCTAACCTGGGTCCGTGATCCGGATCAGGGACAGTGTCTGATGGGTAGTTTAACTGGGGCGGTTGCCTCCTAAAGGGTAACGGAGGCGCCCAAAGGTTCCCTCAGCCTGGTTGGCAATCAGGTGTTGAGTGTAAGTGCACAAGGGAGCTTGACTGTGAGACCGACGGGTCGAGCAGGGACGAAAGTCGGGACTAGTGATCCGGCGGTGGCTTGTGGAAGCGCCGTCGCTCAACGGATAAAAGGTACCCCGGGGATAACAGGCTGATCTTCCCCAAGAGTCCATATCGACGGGATGGTTTGGCACCTCGATGTCGGCTCGTCGCATCCTGGGGCTGGAGTCGGTCCCAAGGGTTGGGCTGTTCGCCCATTAAAGCGGTACGCGAGCTGGGTTTAGAACGTCGTGAGACAGTTCGGTCCCTATCCGCTGTGCGCGTAGGAGTCTTGAGAAGGGCTGTCCCTAGTACGAGAGGACCGGGACGGACGAACCTCTGGTGTGCCAGTTGTTCTGCCAAGGGCATGGCTGGTTGGCTACGTTCGGGAGGGATAACCGCTGAAAGCATCTAAGCGGGAAGCCTGCTTCGAGATGAGGGCTCCCACCTCCTAGAGAGGGTAAGGCTCCCAGTAGACGACTGGGTTGATAGGCCGGATATGGAAGCACGGTAACGTGTGGAGTTGACCGGTACTAATAGGCCGAGGGCTTGTCCTCAGTTGCTCGCGTCCACTGTGTTAGTTCTGAGACAACGACCGTTGTCGGCTTTGAGCAGAACAGACAATAGAAGAGTGTGCTTGTTCGCTCGAAACCATTAGGGTTTCGGTGGTCATAGCGTAGGGGAAACGCCCGGTTACATTCCGAACCCGGAAGCTAAGCCTTACAGCGCCGATGGTACTGCAGGGGGGACCCTGTGGGAGAGTAGGACGCCGCCGAACAATCTTTGGAAGGACCCCTGGTCCCAGCGTTCAGCTGGGACCAGGGGTCCTTTTTTATTTATGCTTGCAGTACCGAAGACAGGAGTCACCGATGTCCACCAACTCTCCCGATGACCGACCGGAGCGCGACCAGCGGCGACGGGACAGTGGTGACCGGTCCGACCGGCCTGACCGCGGCGGTCAGCGCGGCGGCCCGCGCAGGGACAACGACCGCGACCGAGGGTTCCGGCGCGACGACCGCGCCGGTGGCCGGCCGGAGCGTGGTGGTTTCCGCGGACGGGACGACAACCGCGGTGGCGAGCGCGGCGGTTACCGCGGCCAGGACGATCGCCGTGATGACCGCCGTGACGGCCGTCGCGACGGTGACCGTGAGCGCTCCGGCTTCCGTCGTGACGACGACCGGGGCTACGGCCGCCGCGACGACCGACGCGATGACCGACGGGGCGACGACCGGGGCGGTGACCGCGCCGGCTACCGGGGCCGCAGCGACGACCGTGGGGAGCGCGGCGGGTTCCGCCGTGACGACAGCCGTGGTGGCGAGCGTGGCGGTGACCGCGGTGGCTTCCGTGGGCGTGATGACCACCGTGGCGGTGACCGTGGCGGCTTCCGGCGTGACGACGACCGTGGTGGTTTCCGCCGCGAGGACAGCCGGGACGGCGACCGTGGTGGTTTCCGTCGTGAGGACAGTCGTGGTGGTGACCGGGGTGGTTACCGCGGGCGCGATGACCGGGGTGGGGAGCGCGGCGGGTTCCGGCGTGACGACAGCCGCGGTGGTGACCGCGGTGGTTTCCGCCGTGACGACAGCCGTGGTGGCGAGCGTGGCGGTGACCGCGGTGGCTTCCGTGGGCGTGACGACCACCGTGGCGGTGACCGTGGCGGCTTCCGGCGTGACGACGACCGTGGTGGTTTCCGCCGCGAGGACAGCCGGGACGGCGACCGTGGCGGATACCGCCGTGACGACAGCCGGGACGGCGATCGCGGTGGCTTCCGTCGTGAGGACAGTCGTGGTGGTGACCGGGGTGGTTACCGCGGGCGCGATGACCGGGGTGGCGAGCGCGGCGGGTTCCGGCGTGACGACAGCCGCGGTGGTGACCGTGGCGGCTTCCGCCGTGACGACAGCCGCGGTGGCGAGCGCACCGACAGCCGTGGCGAGCGCGGTGGCTTCCGGCGTGAGGACACGCGCGGCGGTGACCGTGGCGGCTTCCGCCGCGAGGACAGCCGGGGTGGCGACCGTGGCGGCTTCCGCCGGGAGGACTCCCGTACGGGCGAGCGCGGTGGATTCCGTGGGCGTGACGACCGTGGGCGTGACGACCGGGGACGTGACGACCGTGGGCGTGGGCCTCGTCGGGACGACCGGGGCGGACGTCCCGGTGGGTTCCGTGGGCGTGACGACCGGCACGGCGGCGGGCGGTTCCGTGAGGAGCGCGACCGGGACCGCGAGCCGATCAAGCGGCTGCCGATCCCCGAGGACGTCACCGGCGAGGAGATCGACAAGGACGTACGGCAGGAGTTGCAGAGCCTGCCCAAGACGCTCGCGGAGGACGTCGCCAAGAACCTGGTGATGGTCGCCCGGCTGATCGACGAGGACCCCGAGGGCGCGTACGGCTACTCCAGGGTGGCCCTGCGGCTGGCGTCGCGCGTCGCCGCCGTACGGGAGGCGGCCGGTTTCGCCGCGTACGCCAACCAGAAGTACTCCGAGGCGCTCGCCGAGTTCCGTGCCGCGCGGCGGATGACCGGCACCGTGGAGCTGTGGCCCCTCATGGCCGACTGCGAGCGCGGGCTCGGGCGGCCGGAGAAGGCGCTGGACATGGCCGGGGCGCCCGAGGTGCAGAAGCTGGACAAGGCCGGGCAGGTCGAGATGCGGCTCGTCGCGGCCGGCGCCCGGCGTGACATGGGGCAGCTGGACGCGGCGATCGTGACGCTGCAGAGCTCCGAGCTGGCGTCCCACTCCGTGCAGCCGTGGACCGCGCGGCTGCGCTACGCCTACGCCGACGCGCTGCTCGCGGCCGGCCGGTCCGGTGAGGCGCGTGAGTGGTTCGCCAAGGCCGTGGAGGCCGACCGCGACGGCAGCACGGACGCCTCCGACCGGCTGGCCGAGATGGACGGCGTCGAGTTCGTGGACGCCCTCGGCGAGGACGAGCACGAGGACGAGGACCGGGACGCGGACGACACCGTCCGCGCGGACGAGCACGTCGAGCACGTCGAGCACGTCGAGCCCGTCGAGCACGACAGGGACGACGAGGACGACGAGGACGATGAGGACGACAAGGACTGACGTCCTCGGCGGGCAGCGGGTGTGAAGGGGCGGGTCTCGTGGAGGCCCGCCCCTTGCCCGTCAGACCTCAGAGGTCGAGTGCGCGCAGGACCAGGCCGGAGGCCGGCTTCGGGCCGAACGACGTCGACTTGCGCGGCATCGTGACGCCCTGGCGCGCGAGGTCACGGACGACGTCCTCGTGCACCGGGTGCATCAGGACGGCCGTGCCGCCGTCGCGGCGGGCCTTCTCGACCGTGGCGGCCGTGTCGTGGATGTAGGCGATGTGGGCCGGGGAGTCGGGGACGCGCCAGACGTGGTCGAGGAGGGTGGCGTGCAGCACCGTCGCGTCCAGGGTGCGCCAGGCCGGCGGCCGGTCGGCCGGGACCGTACGGGCGAGCAGGTCCGGGTCCGGGCGGTCGACGAGGTGGAAGGCGCCGTCTCCGGCGAGGAGGAAGGCGTTGCCGTCGGAGGCCGCCGCGGCGAGGGCGTCCATCGCCCCGGACAGCGGGGCGTCGAGGCGGCGGACCCGGAACAGGCCGTCGAGCGCGGCCAGGGCGTCCGCGGGCGGCAGCCCGTGCAGCAGGCGGTGGATGGCGCGGACGCGCAGGGGGTAGCGGGCCGTGTCGACGAGGAGGACCAGGCCGTGGTCCCAGGGGCTGGGGGACGGATGCTCCGCGCGGAGCCGGCGGTAGGTCGCCCAACGGTGGTGGCCGTCGGCGATGAGCGCCTGGTGGCCGGCGAGCTCCCGCCGGACCGCGGCCAGGTCGGCGGGGTCGGTGAGGGACCACAGACGGTGGTGGAAACCGTCCTCGGTGGTCGTCGCCAGGAGGGGCGGCCGCCCGGCCGTGCGGTCGATCAGGTCGGCGGTGGCGGTCGCCGAGTCGTCGCCGCGGTAGGTGAGCAGCAGCGGTTCGAGGTTGGCGGAGGTGGCCCGCATGAGGTCCGCGCGGTCGGCGACGATGTGCGGCATGACGTCCTCGTGCGGCAGGACCAGCCGCTCGCCCGGGTCGGAGACGCGCAGGGCGCCGATGAGGCCGCGCTGCACCATGCCGTCGCCGTCGCGCTGCTCGTAGACGTACAGGCCGGGTGCGGGGTCGGCGGTCAGGACGCCCTCCGCGCGCCAGCGGCGCAGGGTGTCGGCGGCCTGGGCGTTGCGGGCCTCCGGTGTGTCCGCCTCCGGGAGGATCAGCCGGACGATGTTGTACGGGTCGGCGGACTGGAGGTGGTGCAGGCCGTCGGGGCGGACGACGACGTCGTACGGCGGGGATGTCACGGCGGCCAGGCTGCCGACCCGGTCGGGGTCGTAACGAAGGCCTCGGAACGGGGTGAGTTCCAGGCCTCGGGGCGCCTTTGCTTCCGAGTGACCTGCGGTGTTCATCCCGGCATCGTACGGGTGTCGGTGGCATGGGGGATGATCGGGGGAAAACCGTCGAACGAGGAGCGATGCGGAATGAGCCGGAGCGTCAGGACGAGGCCCGAGGGCAGTGGGCAGGCCCTGAGCGAGGCGTACGACACGGCGCTGCTCGATCTCGACGGTGTGGTGTACGCGGGCGGTGACGCGATCGCCCACGCGGTGGAGTCGCTCGCGGCGGCCCGCGAGGGCGGTATGCACCTCGCGTACGTGACGAACAACGCCCTGCGCACCCCGGACGTGGTGGCCGGGCACCTGACCGAGCTGGGGATACCGACGGAGGCCGGCGACGTCATCACCTCCGCGCAGGCCGTCGCCCGGCTGATCAGCGAACAGGTGCCGCAGGGTTCCCGGGTGCTGCTGATCGGCGGCGAGGGACTGCGGGTGGCGCTGTGTGAACGCGGGCTCGTACCGGTGGAGTCGGCGGACGACGACCCGGTGGCGGTCGTGCAGGGGTACGGCGGGCCCGAACTGCCGTGGGGGCGCTTCGCGGAGGCGTGCTACGCCGTGGCGCGCGGGGTGCCGTGGTACGCCTCCAACACCGATCTGACGATCCCCAGCGGGCGCGGCATCGCCCCGGGCAACGGCGCGGCGGTGGAGGTCGTCCGGATCGCCACGGGGGCCGAGCCGCAGGTCGCGGGCAAGCCGCTGCCGCCGATGCACCGGGAGACGATCCTGCGCACGGGCGCCCGGCGGCCGCTGGTGGTGGGGGACCGGCTGGACACGGACATCGAGGGCGCGTTCCACGGCGAGGTCGACTCGCTGCTGGTGCTGACCGGGGTGACCGACGGCGCCCGGCTGCTCGCCGCGCCGCCGCGGCACCGGCCGACGTATGTCGACGCCGACCTGCGCGGGATGCTCACCGGGCAGCCGGAGGTCGTCGGCGCGGGCGACGGGTTCCGGTGCGGCGGCTGGACGGCGGTGGCCGGGTCGGCGGCGCTGGAGCTGGACGGGGACGGTGACGCGCTGGACGGGCTGCGCGCGCTGTGCGCGGCGGCGTGGACGGCGGCCGGGGACGGTGTGTGCGAGCTGGACGGCGGGAAGGCCCTGGCGCGCCTGGGCCTCTGAGCGGCCGTCGCGGACGTCCGCCCGCCCCGGTGCGGGAGCCGGGGACCTTGAGCAAATGGCAGGGTAGGCTAACCTAACCTGCGTGTTGGTCGAGAGTCCCCCAGAACAGCGCGCGGACATTGCCCCCGCGCCCCCGAACCGCCGGGCGATACGTTTCCTCGGACTGCTCGTCTCCGTGGTGATCCTGGTGCTCGTCGCTGTGGCGAGCATCGTGGTCGGCGCGAAGGAGCTGTCGCTGGAGCAGGTCTGGCACGGCCTGTTCGCGGAGACGGGCACCTACGGCGACGTCGTCGTGGCCGACAGGCTGTCACGGACCGTGCTGGGCGTGCTCGTAGGCGCCGCGCTCGGTCTGGCGGGGGCGGTGCTCCAGGCACTCACCCGCAACCCGCTGGCCGACCCGGGACTGCTCGGCATCAACGCGGGCGCGTCCGCGGCCGTGGTCAGCGCCATCACCTTCTTCGGCGTCACCTCGCTGTCCGGCTACGTGTGGTTCGCGTTCAGCGGTGCGGCGGCCGTCGGCGCGCTGGTGTGGTTCCTCGGCGGCAGCCGGGGCGCGACGCCGGTGCGGCTCGCGCTCGCCGGTACGGCCATCAGCGCCGCCCTGTACGGGTATCTCCAGGCCATCATGATCCTGGACGACGCCGCGCTCGGCCGGATGCGCTTCTGGACGGTGGGCTCGCTGGCCACGGGGAACGACTCGACCATCGAGCAGGTCCTGCCGTTCCTGCTGGCCGGGTTCGTCCTCGCCCTCGCGCTCGCCCGGCCGCTCAACGCCATGGCCATGGGCGACGACACCGCCAAGGCGCTCGGCGCCAACCTCAACCGTACCCGGGCGCTGTCCATGCTCGCCGCGACCGTGCTGTGCGGGGCCGCGACCGCCGCCTGCGGGCCCATCATGTTCGTCGGCCTGATGGTGCCGCACGTCGTGCGTTCCTTCACCGGACCCGACCTGCGCTGGATCCTGCCGTACGCGGCCGTCCTGTCGCCCGTGCTGCTGCTCGGCGCCGACGTGCTCGGCCGGATCGTCGCCCGCCCCGCCGAACTCCAGGTCGGCATCGTCACCGCGATCCTCGGCGGTCCGGTCTTCATTTATCTCGTACGACGGCGGAGGACGGCCCAGCTGTGAAGACCAACCGCGCGGTGCGCACCCCCGGCGGCCTCTCGGTCCGGCTGGACGCGCGCGCCCTCACCGTCGTCGTGCTGCTGCTGCTCGCGGCGCTCACCGTGAGCGTGGTGCTGATCGGCACCGGCGACTTCCCGATCCCGGCCGCCGACGTGCTCAGGACCCTCGTCGGAGAGGGCAACGCCGGCCAGGAGTTCATCGTCACCGAGCTGCGGCTGCCCCGGGTCGTGGTCGGGCTGCTGGTCGGCGCCTCCCTGGGACTGGGCGGCGCGCTGTTCCAGTCCATCTCCCGCAACCCGCTGGGCAGTCCGGACGTGCTCGGCCTCGGACAGGGCGCGACGGCCGGTGCGCTCACGATGATCGTGCTGTTCTCCGGCAGCGCCAACCAGGTCGCCCTCGGCGCGCTCGCCGGCGGACTGGTGACCGGGTTCGCCATCTACGCGCTCGCCTGGAAGCGGGGTGTGCACGGCTATCGGCTGGTCCTGGTCGGCATCGGTGTCTCCGCGGTCGTCACGGCGGTCAACGGCTACCTGCTCACCAAGTCCGACATCGTGGACGCGGCCCGCGCGGTCGTCTGGATGACGGGATCGCTCGACGGCCGTGACTGGGACCAGGTCTGGCCCCTGCTCGCCCTGTGCGCCGTCCTCGTACCGCTCGTCCTCGTCAACTCCCGCGGCCTGCGGATGATGGAGATGGGCGACGACGTCTCGTACGCCCTCGGCGTGCGGGTCGAGCGCGTGCGGCTGCTGCTGATGCTGTCGGCCGTCCTGCTCACCGCGTCCGCGACCGCCGCCGCCGGACCGGTCAGCTTCGTCGCGCTCACCGCGCCGCAGCTCGCCCGGCGGCTGACCCGCTCGCCCGGGCCCAACCTGGTGCCCGCCCTGGTGATGGGCGCGACGCTGCTGGTCACCGCCGACTGGGTGTCGCAGCGGGCGTTCGGCGCCGACCAGCTGCCCGTGGGCGTGGTCACCGGCGTGCTCGGCGGCGTCTACCTGCTGTGGCTGCTGGTCACCGAGCGCAGGGCGGGTCGGATATGAGCACCGACAGCACCACCAGCAGCGGGCCGAACCACCGAAGGAGCACCGTGAACCGACTGTCCGCCGAGAACGTCACCCTGGCCTACGACCAGCGGGTCATCGCCGAACAGCTGTCGGTGGAGATACCGGACAACTCCTTCACCGTGATCGTCGGGCCCAACGCGTGCGGCAAGTCGACGCTGCTGCGGGCCCTGTCCCGGATGCTCAGGCCGAGCGAGGGACGGGTCCTGCTCGACGGGCAGGTCATCCAGTCGATGCCCGCGAAGAAGGTCGCCCGCACCCTCGGCCTGCTGCCCCAGTCGTCGATCGCGCCCGACGGCATCACGGTCGGCGACCTGGTCGGCCGCGGCCGCTACCCGCACCAGGGACTGCTGCGCCAGTGGTCCGCCGAGGACGAGCGGGTCGTCCAGGAGTCGATGGCCCACACCGGCGTCGCCGAACTCGCGGAACGCTACGTCGACGAACTCTCCGGCGGGCAGCGCCAGCGCGTGTGGATCGCGATGGCGCTGGCCCAGCAGACCCCATTGCTGCTGCTCGACGAGCCGACCACCTACCTGGACATCCAGCACCAGATCGACGTGCTGGACCTCTGCGCCGACCTCCACGAGCAGCAGGGCCGCACCCTCGTCGCCGTCCTCCACGACCTCAACCACGCGGCCCGCTACGCCACCCACCTCATCGCCCTGCGCGGCGGGAAGGTCATCGCCCAGGGCGCGCCGAACGACATCGTCACCGCCGAGCTGGTCGAGGAGGTCTTCGGCCTGCGCTGCCAGGTCATCGACGACCCCGAGACGGGCACACCGCTGATCGTTCCGGCGGCGCGCAGGGCACGGGCGAAGGACACGGCGGAGAAGGTGGGAGTCACAGGAGCTTCCTGAGGCGGAACAGGTCGCGCAGGCCCGCCTCGACGCGCACCCGGCCCGACCCCCAGGCCCTGGCGAAGTGCAGCTCGCCGTCGACCAGGGCCACCAGGTCGTCGCCCGCCATCGCGAGCCGCAGCTGCGCCCTCTCCCGCGGCGGGCCGGGAAACGTGTCGTGGACCTCGATCCGGCCGCCGGTGAGCCGGCCGGCGAAGGTCACGTCCAGGTCGGTGATGTGACAGCTGACCGAGCGGTCCATCGCGGCGGCCGCGCGGGCGTCCCCCTCGGCGTGCCGCATGCTGTCCGAGAACGTGTCGAGCGCCGCACGGCACTCCTCGATCGTGGCCATCGCCGACGACGGTACCGCAGCCTTCGCGGTAGCGTCGGGGCATGAACGACGCAGTACCGCAGGCGCGGGACGCGGAGCCGGAGCCGGGCCCGGGTGCCGCGGCGCCGGAGCACCCCGCGCCGCAGCCGCCGCCCGGCGACGACGGCCCCGCCGCCCCCGCGCCCCTGCACGTGCCCCGCACCCCCACCGGGCACCCCGAGGTGGACGCCCACGTGGAGCGGCTGGCCGACGCCGACCACCTCACCACGGACGGCCATGTCGCGGTGTACGAGGATGTGCACCGGGGGCTGCGCGACGCGCTCACCGCGCTCGACGCCCGCCCGGGCCCTCCGGCTCCCGCCGGTCACCCGGCGGCCACCCCGCAACCAGGCCCTTCGGGCCACCCATCCGACATGGCACACGGACACAGGAGCTGAACCGAACGTGGCAGGAGTCGCACGCCGCCGTCTCGACGCGGAGCTGGTCCGCCGTAAGCTCGCGCGCTCGCGTGAGCACGCCAGCCAGCTGATCGCCGCGGGGCGGGTCAGCGTCGGCAGGACGGTCGCGACCAAACCCGCCACACAGGTGGAGACCGCCGCCGCGATCGTCGTCTCCGAGGACGCGGGCGACCCCGACTACGTCTCGCGCGGGGGCCACAAGCTGGCCGGCGCGCTCGACGCCTTCGTGCCGCGCGGACTGGTCGTCCGCGGGCGGCGGGCCCTCGACGCCGGCGCCTCCACCGGCGGCTTCACCGACGTCCTGCTGCGGTCCGGGGCGGCGCACGTGGTCGCCGTGGACGTCGGATACGGACAACTCGCCTGGTCGCTGCGGAACGATGAACGCGTCACCGTCAAGGACCGTACGAACGTACGCGAGTTGACGCTCGAAGCGATCGATGGGGAACCTGTGGATCTTGTGGTGGGGGATCTGTCCTTCATCCCGCTCGGACTGGTGCTGCCCGCCCTGAAACGGTGCGTGAAGCCGGACGCCGACCTGGTGATGATGGTCAAACCGCAGTTCGAGGTGGGCAAGGAGCGGCTGGGCAGCGGCGGCGTCGTCCGCAGCCCCCAGCTGCGCGCCGAGGCCGTCCGGGGAGTGGCGGCCAAGGCCTGGGAGCTGGGCCTGGGGGCGATGGGCGTGACGGCGAGCCCGCTTCCCGGGCCCTCGGGGAATGTCGAATACTTCCTGTGGCTGCGGGCCGGGGCTCCGGAACTGGACCCGGCCGATGTTGACCGTGCTGTGGCGGAGGGGCCGCGTTGACACCGAACCGAGCTCGTACTGTTTTCCTGCTCGCCCACACGGGGCGGCCCGCGGCCATCCGCAGCGCCGAACTCGTGGTCAAGGGGCTGCTGCGCTCCGGCCTCGGGGTGCGCGTCCTGGAGGACGAGGCCCGCGACCTGCCGCTGCCGGACGAGGTGGAGACCGTCAAGGAGGCCACCCCGCAGTGCCTCGACGACTGCGAGCTGCTGATCGTGCTGGGCGGGGACGGCACGCTGCTGCGCGGCGCCGAGTTCGCCCGCGCCTCCGGCGTGCCCATGCTCGGCGTCAACCTCGGACGGGTCGGGTTCCTCGCCGAGGCCGAGCGGGACGACCTCGACAAGGTGGTCGACCGGGTGGTGAACAAGGCGTACGAGGTCGAGGAGCGCATGACCGTCGACGTCGTCGTGCACCGCAACGGCGACATCGTGCACACGGACTGGGCGCTGAACGAGGCGGCCGTGCAGAAGGTGTCCGCCGAGCGGATGCTGGAGGTCGTCCTGGAGATCGACGGGCGGCCGGTCACCGGGTTCGGCTGCGACGGGATCGTGTGCGCCACCCCGACCGGTTCGACCGCGTACGCGTTCTCCGCGGGCGGGCCCGTGGTGTGGCCCGAGGTCGAGGCGCTGCTGATGGTGCCGATCAGCGCGCACGCGCTGTTCGCCAAGCCGCTGGTGACCTCGCCGGACTCGGTGCTGGCGGTGGAGATGCTGCCGCACGTCCCGCCCGGGGTGCTGTGGTGCGACGGGCGGCGGACCGTCGAGCTGCCGGTCGGCGCGCGCGTGGAGGTGCGACGGGGGGCGGTGCCGGTGCGACTGGCCCGGCTGCACCACGCCTCCTTCACCGACCGGCTGGTCGCGAAGTTCGCGCTGCCCGTGTCCGGGTGGCGGGGGGCGCCGCACTAGGAGGCCTCGCCGGGACCGGGGCGGGTTCCGGGGAGCCGGCCGGTGCGGCACCGTCCGCGGCGGCTCGCGCGGCTCCCCGTAACCCTGGGGGACGTGCACTCCCGTGGGTGACAAGGGCGGGGGCGGTCGCACTCCCCGGCTCGGACCTCGTAAGGTCGTGTCCGTGTTGGAGGAGATGCGGATACGGTCGCTCGGAGTCATCGACGACGCTGTCGTCGAGCTGTCGCCCGGCTTCACCGCCGTCACCGGCGAGACGGGCGCGGGCAAGACCATGGTGGTCACCAGCCTGGGTCTGCTGCTGGGTGGACGGGCGGATGCGGCCCTGGTGCGGATCGGCGCGCGCAACGCGGTCGTCGAGGGGCGGATCGCCGTGCCCGAGGGCGCCGCGGCCGTCGTACGGGCCGAGGAGGCGGGGGCCGAGCTCGACGACGGGACGCTGCTGGTGAGCCGTACCGTTTCCGCCGAGGGACGCTCGCGGGCGCACCTGGGCGGGCGGAGCGTGCCCGTGGGGCTGCTCGCCGAGCTCGCCGACGACCTGGTGGCCGTGCACGGCCAGACCGACCAGCAGGGGCTGCTCAAACTGTCCCGGCAGCGCCAGGCGCTCGACCGGTACGCCGGTCACGCGGTGGGCGTGCCGCTCGGCAAGTACGCGGAGGCGTACAAGCGGCTGCGGGCCGTCACCACCGAGCTGGAGCAGATCACCACCCTGGCGCGCGAGCGGGCCCAGGAGGCCGACCTGCTGCGCTTCGGGCTGGACGAGATCGCCGCCGTGGAACCCCGCGCGGGAGAGGACGTGGAACTGGCGGAGGAGGCCGAGCGGCTCGGGCACGCCGAGGCCCTGGCGTCCGCCGCGGCCGTCGCGCACGCCGCGCTCGCGGGCAATCCGGAGGACCCCGAGGGCGTCGACGCCGGGACGCTCGTCGCGGGCGCCCAGCGGGCCCTGGAGGCCGTACGGGCGCACGACCCGGCGCTGGCGGCGCTCACCGACCGGATCGGGGAGGTCGGCATCCTGCTGCGCGACGTCGCCGGGGAGCTGGCCGGGTACGCCGACGACCTGGACGCCGACCCGCTGCGGCTGGCGGCCGTCGAGGAGCGGCGGGCCGCGCTCACCGGACTGGTCCGCAAGTACGGCGAGGACGTCTCCGCCGTACTGGCCTGGGCCGAGCGGAGCGCCGAGCGGCTGACCGAACTCGACGGCGACGACGAGCGGATCGGGGAACTCACCGCCGAACGCGACGCGCTCCGCGCCGAACTGGGCGTGCTGGCCCAGGAGCTGACCGACGCCCGTACGGAGGCGGCGGAGCGGTTCGCGGCGGCCGTGACGGCCGAGCTGGCCTCGCTCGCCATGCCGCACGCGCGGGTGTCGTTCGACATCCGGCAGACCGAGGACCCGGAGGGCGTCGAGGTGGGCGGGCGGACGGTCGCCTACGGCCCGTCGGGCGTGGACGAGGTCGAGCTGCTGCTGGCCCCCCACCCCGGAGCGCCGCCGCGGCCCATCGCGAAGGGCGCGTCGGGCGGTGAGCTGTCGCGTGTGATGCTGGCCGTGGAGGTCGTGTTCGCGGGCACGGACCCCGTGCCGACGTACCTCTTCGACGAGGTGGACGCCGGGGTCGGCGGCAAGGCGGCGGTGGAGATCGGGCGGCGGCTGGCGCGGCTGGCGAAGACGGCGCAGGTCGTGGTCGTCACCCACCTGCCGCAGGTCGCCGCGTTCGCCGACCGGCAGCTGCTGGTGGAGAAGACCAACGACGGGTCGGTCACCCGGTCCGGCGTGAAGGTCCTCGAAGGGGAGGACCGCATCCGCGAGCTGTCCCGGATGCTGGCCGGGCAGGAGGACTCCGAGACGGCCCGCGCCCACGCGGAGGAACTCCTGGCGACGGCACGGGCGGACGGCTAGCCGGTCACGGTCCCGCGGACGGGCGACCGCACCCGCGTGCCCGCTGCCCCCGGACTCTCGCCGCCGCGCTGTGCGGTGCGTACGACGACGCCGCCGCGGCGGTGTACGGGGACGAGGTGAGCGCGGGGGCCCGGTCGCTGGGGGAGGACTGAGCGGGGGTCCGCCGTCCGCGGGGGACCGGTACGCGCCGGACGGGAGTCCGCCACCCCGGGGGCGGGGCAGGCCGGCGTCGGCCGTGGCGGGCCGGGCGGACGGGCTCCGTCTGTGGCGAAGTTGAGGGGATCGTCGTCAGGCGAGGCGGAGCCCTGCGGAACGGCGCCGGACGAGGCGGAGCCGGATGAAAGGGTGTCAGCCGTGGCGGGGCCGGGTGGACGGAGTCCACCCGTGAGGAAGCACGCCGACCCGTGTCACCCGTGTGGGTGACAGGGAGGGGCGGGTGCCGCCCGGTGGGGGCCCTCGGCGGTGCCCGAAGCGGTGTGCGGACTGGCATGCTTGACGGAGTACGCGTAGGCCCGCGCGGTACACCCCCTCCGCACGATCCTTCTGTACGTTCTTCGTGACCGCCCGACCCGAACCAGGAGCCCGGCCACGTGACCCCCGTGAGCAGCCCCTCACCGCACGGCCGGCCGCCGCTGCGCACCGTGCAGGTGCTGGGCGGAGGCAACACCATCAGCAGCGCCCATGTGCGCTCGCTGGCCGCGGGGCTCGTCGCACGGGGCGTGCGGGTTACGGTGTGCGCCCCCGTCGAGGCGGATCACACCCACGACTTCACCGGTGTGGGCGCCGGCCACGTGCACGTGCCGCGCAGCAGCGACCCGGGGTCGGTGGCCGCGCTGCGGGCCGCGTGCACCGGCGCCGACCTGGTCCACGCGCACGGACTGCACGCCTCCTTCCGCACCGTGCTCGCCCTGAGCGGCCGGAACACCCCGCTCGTCGTCACCTGGCACGACCGGGCCCACGCCGACGGCCCGCGCGCCCACTTCCTGCGCGTGCTGGAGCGGCGGGTCGTCAAGGCGGCCACCGTGGTGCTCGGGACGACGTCCGCCCTCGTCGACCGGGCGCGCCGTGCGGGGGCGCGGGACGCGCGGCTGGCCGCCGTCTCCCTCCCCGGGCCCCGCACCTCGCCGCCGCGCGACGACCCCGACCGGCGGCGGCCCAAGACGCGGGCCGAACTCGGTGCCATGGGACGCCCGTTGCTCATCGCCGTGGGCTCCCTCGAACGGCATCGCGGCTACGACGTCCTGCTGGACGCCACACACGCGTGGCAGCGGCTGGACCCGGTGCCGCTGGTCGTGCTCGCGGGGGAGGGGCCGCTGCGCGCCGAACTCCAGCAGCGGATCGAGCGCGAGGAACTGCCGGTCCGGCTCCTCGGCCGGCGCGACGACATCACGGACCTGCTCGCCGCCGCCGACGTCGCGGTGCTGCCGAGCCGGTGGGAGGCGCGTTCCCCGCTCGCCCAGGAGGCCCTGCACGCGCGCGTGCCGCTCGTCGCCACCGCCGTGGGCGGCATCCCCGAACTCGTCGGCGACGCCGCCGAACTCGTCCCGTACGGCAACGCGCGAGCGCTCGCCGACGCCGTCGTACGGCTGCTGGACGATCCAGGACGCCGGGACCTGCTCAAGGAGCGGGGTGTGCGGCAGGCCGCCACCTGGCCCACCGAGGACGAGACGGTCGCCCAAGTCCTCAGCGTCTACGACGAGCTGACCCAGCTGCGGCCGCTGGTCTGACACCGGATCGGAGAGGTCACGGCACGTGCCGCCGGGCCCGCAGGGCCAGGCTCAACGCCAGGACCGTCTGCGGGTCGTCGAGGTCGGTGCCCAGCAACTCCCCGATGCGGGCCAGCCTGTTGTAGAGCGTCTGGCGGTTCAGGTGCAGTTCGCGGGCGGTCTCCGCCTTGCGCCCGGCGTGCGCCAGATAGGTCTCCAGGGTCGGCAGCAGCGGCGGCTTGGAGCGGCGGTCGTGGTCCAGGACCGGACCGATCGCGCGGTCCACGAAGGCCGCCAGGTCCGGGTGGTCGCGCAGCCGCCACAGCAGCAGGTCGATGTCCAGCCTCCGGGCGTCGTGCCAGGGGCGGTCCGGCAGGCCCTGCGCCGCGGTCGCCGTCTCCGCCGCGTGCCGCAGCCCCGTCGACGCCGCCGCCCAGCCGCCGGCCGGCCCGACGACCACCACGGGCGGCTGTCCGCCCGGCCGCAGCGTCCCCGCGCGCTCCACCCCGGCGCGCAGCGCCGCCGCCACCCGGTCCGCCATCGCCGGCCGCTCCGCCTCCGAGCGCAGTCCGAGCAGCAGCGGCACCCGCCCCTCGACCGGCCGCACGCCCAGCAGCACGGGCACCCCGAGCGAGGCGAGCTCCTCGCCCACCGCGCGGGCCAGCACCGCCCAGCCCCCTCCCTGCGGGGCCAGAACGTCACCGGGCCGCATCACCACCGGCAGCAGCGGACCCGCACCCGGCTTGAAGCCCAGCACACGCGCCTGCGCGGGCGCGTCCCGAGCGGTGACACGGCCCTCGGCGAGGTCGGTGAGGAAGTCCCCGCGGCCGCGCGCCGCCAGCTCCTCCTCCTGACGGGCCTGCATCAGCACCACGGCGAGGATGCCCGCCGCCCGCTCGGCCGCCATCCGGTGCACCGGTTCCGGCGTGCTGCGCACCGGCAGCAGCACCAGACGCGCCCGGACGCCGCCGCTGCCGGGGCCGCCACCGGGCACGTCCACGAGGGCCGAACCGGCCGGCGGATCGTCCTGGTGCCGGTCCCGCAGCCCTTCCCACACCTGGAGCGGGTCCGCGCCCTCGGGCCCCTCGCCGGCCGCGTACAGCAGCTGTCCGTCGGTGGTCTCCAGGAACACCGGATTGCCGGTGAATCCGGCGAGGATCTCCAGGACCTGGGGGACCCCGCCGCCGCTCAGCAGCGCCTCGGTGCACCGGCGGTGCACCTCCTCCGCGCGTTGCAGCAGCGCGTAGTGCCCGTTGACGATCTCGGTGTGGATCTCCTCGGTGACCGTCACGAACGGCACCTCGCGGTGCAGCTGGACCAGCGGCAGCCCCGCCGACCGGGCCGACTCGACGAGGGCGGCGGGCAGCCGCTCGAAGCGCGGACCGAGCTCGACGACGAGGGCCGCGATGCCCCGCTCGGCCAGGGTCCGCACGAACACCCGCTGGTCGGCCGGCCGGGTGCCGAGCCCGTACCCGGTGGTCAGCAGCAGCTCGCCGCCCTTGAGCAGCGAGGCGATGTTGGGCACCTCGCCCGCGTGCACCCAGCGCACCGTGCGCCCCAGCCGGTCGGCGCCCGCCACGACCTCCGGCAGTCCACTGCGCAGCCCGGGCAGCTCCAGCGCCCGCCGCACGGTGATCCCGGCGCCCCGGGTGTCGTATCCGCTGTCCATGCCCCGGACGCTACCTGCGCGGATGTCCCGCGCACAGCCGGGGTTCGCCCGCCGGCGGGCGGGCGGGGACACCGGCGTGGCCGTCACGGGCCGGCGGGACGACAGCCCGGGCGGCGAGCGCAGATGTGACGGCGCCCGCCCCCTCGGGTGGCCGGGCCTCAGCCCCCGTACGCCCCGGAGGCCGTCAGGCGCAGGGCCGTGTCGATCAGGGGCACGTGGCTGAAGGCCTGCGGGAAGTTGCCCACCTGGCGCTTCAGGCGCGGGTCCCACTCCTCGGCCAGCAGCCCGAGGTCGTTGCGCAGCGCCAGCAGCTTCTCGAAGAGCTTCCGCGCCTCGTCGACCCGGCCGATCATCGCCAGGTCGTCGGCCATCCAGAACGAGCAGGCCAGGAACGCGCCCTCGTCGCCCGGCAGACCGTCGACGCCCTCGTGCTGCCCCTCCGTCGGGTAGCGCAGGATGAAACCGTCGGAGGTGGACAGCTCGCGCTGGATCGCCTCGATGGTGCCGATCACGCGCTTGTCGTCCGGCGGCAGGAAGCCCATCTGCGGGATCAGCAGCAGGGAGGCGTCCAGCTCCTTGGAGCCGTAGGACTGCGTGAAGGTGTTGCGCTCCTTGTCGTAGCCCTTCTCGCACACGTCCCGGTGGATGTCGTCGCGCAGCTGCTTCCACTCCTCCAGCGGGCCGTCGGCGTCGCCGGACTCGATGAGCTTGATGGTGCGGTCGACCGCGACCCAGGCCATCACCTTGGAGTGCACGAAGTGGCGGCGCGGGCCGCGCACCTCCCAGATGCCCTCGTCCGGCTCCTGCCAGTGCTTCTCCAGGTAGCGGATCAGCTTCAGCTGGAGCAGGGAGGCGTAGTCGTTGCGGGCCAGGCCGGTCATGTGGGCCAGGTGCAGGGCCTCGGTGACCTCGCCGTAGACGTCCAGCTGGAGCTGGTGCGCGGCGCCGTTGCCCACCCGGACCGGGGCGGAGTTCTCGTAGCCGGGCAGCCAGTCCAGCTCCGCCTCGCCGAGCTCGCGCTCACCGGCGATGCCGTACATGATCTGCAGGTTCTCCGGGTCGCCCGCGACCGCGCGCAGCAGCCACTCGCGCCAGGCGCGGGCCTCCTCGCGGTAGCCGGTGCGCAGCAGCGAGGACAGGGTGATCGCCGCGTCCCGCAGCCAGGTGTAGCGGTAGTCCCAGTTGCGGACGCCGCCGATGTCCTCGGGCAGGGAGGTGGTGGGCGCGGCGACGATGCCGCCGGTCGGGGCGTACGTCAGGGCCTTCAGCGTGATCAGGGAGCGGATCACGGCCTCGCGGTAGGGGCCGTGGTACGTACAGTGCTCGACCCACTCGCGCCAGAACTCCTCCGTCGCCTCCAGCGACTGCTCCGGCTCCGGCAGCGGCGGCGGCTGCTTGTGCGAGGGCTCCCAGGAGAGGGTGAACGCGATCCGCTCGCCCGGCGCCACGGTGAAGTCCGAGTACGTGGTCAGCGCCTTGCCGTAGGTCTGCGCGGGGGTGTCGAACCACACCGAGTCCGGGCCCGCGACGGCGACCGTGCGGCCCTCGTGGCGGTGCACCCACGGGACGATCCTGCCGTAGGAGAACCGCATCCGCAGCGTCGAGCGCATGGGCACCCGGCCCGAGACGCCCTCGACGATCCGGATCAGCTGCGGGGCGCCGTCGCGCGGGGGCATGAAATCGGTCACCCGGACCGTGCCGCGCGGGGTGTCCCACTCGGACTCCAGGATCAGCGAGTCGCCGCGGTAGCCGCGCCGGGTCGCCCTGGGCGGCTCGGCGTCGGCGGCGTGCGCGGGGCCCAGCCGCCAGAAGCCGTGCTCCTCGGAGCCCAACAGGCCGGCGAAGATGGCGTGCGAGTCGAAGCGGGGCAGGCACAGCCAGTCGACTGTGCCGTCCCGGCAGACCAGGGCGGCGGTCTGCATGTCTCCGATGAGTGCGTAATCTTCGATGCGCCCGGCCACGTGCAACTCCAGTCGAACGGCCACGTCACCCCGCGAGGGGGTTGTCGCTAGTGCGGTCAAGGGGATTTGGGCAATGCGTCGTTGAGCTGTGAAGCAAAGCAGTCGCTCAGCCGTGAATGCAAAGTGACAATCTTTGCTCAACGAACTGACGAGCTCACGTTGTTCCGGGACTTACGGGCTGGGGTGGTGCCGTTCGGCCGGCCGGGCTCGGCAGCGAGTGTCCGAGCAGGATACGACGCACGTAGATGATCTGTGTGCCGCTCCGGACAACGAAAGTCCGCTGAATGAGTGAGCAGTGGGTGGGGGCCCGGTGTGCGGGGCACACGGGTGTCGGCGCGTGCGCGGAGCGTGGCCGGGAGCCATCCCCCCGAGGCGCTGATACGCTGGTAGCCCGTGGACCGGTGGGCCAGAAACCCCGGAACCGCACCCACAGACCGCGACCACGGGAGCCCCCTCTTGGCCATGCCGCCCAAATCCTCGACGACCAAGCACATCTTCGTCACCGGGGGTGTCGCCTCTTCTCTCGGCAAGGGGCTGACCGCCTCCAGCCTGGGCATGCTGCTCAAGGCCCGGGGCCTGCGCGTCGTGATGCAAAAGCTCGACCCGTACCTCAACGTCGACCCGGGGACGATGAACCCCTTCCAGCACGGTGAGGTGTTCGTCACCAACGACGGCGCCGAGACCGACCTGGACATCGGCCACTACGAGCGCTTCCTCGACCGCGACCTCGACGGATCGGCCAACGTCACCACCGGCCAGGTGTACTCCACGGTGATCGCCAAGGAGCGCCGCGGCGAGTACCTGGGCGACACCGTGCAGGTCATCCCGCACATCACCAACGAGATCAAGCACCGCATCCGCCGCATGGCGACGGACGAGGTCGACGTGGTGATCACCGAGGTCGGCGGCACGGTCGGCGACATCGAGTCGCTGCCCTTCCTGGAGACCGTCCGTCAGGTGCGGCACGAGGTCGGCCGCGACAACGTCTTCGTGGTGCACATCTCGCTCCTGCCGTACATCGGCCCCTCCGGCGAGCTGAAGACCAAGCCGACCCAGCACTCGGTCGCCGCCCTGCGCAACATCGGTATCCAGCCGGACGCGATCGTGCTGCGCTGCGACCGCGAGGTGCCGACCGCGATCAAGCGGAAGATCTCGCTGATGTGCGACGTCGACGAGGACGCCGTGGTCGCCTGCCCCGACGCCCGCTCGATCTACGACATCCCCAAGACCGTGCACGGCGAGGGCCTGGACGCCTATGTCGTGCGCAAGCTGGACCTGCCCTTCCGCGACGTGGACTGGACGACCTGGGACGACCTGCTCGACCGCGTCCACAACCCCGACCACGAGATCACGCTCGCCCTGGTCGGCAAGTACATCGACCTGCCCGACGCCTACCTCTCGGTCACCGAGGCGCTGCGCGCGGGCGGCTTCGCCAACCGGGCCCGCGTGAAGATCAAGTGGGTCACCTCCGACGACTGCAAGACCCCGGCCGGCGCGCAGGCGCAGCTCGCTGACGTCGACGGCATCTGCATCCCGGGCGGCTTCGGCGACCGCGGTGTGCTCGGCAAGGTCGGCGCGATCAAGTACGCCCGCGAGAACCGGATCCCGCTGCTGGGCCTGTGCCTGGGTCTGCAGTGCATCGTGATCGAGGCCGCGCGCAGCCTCGCCGACATCTCCGACGCCAACTCCACCGAGTTCGACCCGGCCACCTCCCACCCGGTGATCTCCACCATGGCCGAGCAGCTCGACATCGTCGCCGGTGAGGGCGACATGGGCGGCACCATGCGGCTCGGCATGTACCCGGCCAAGCTGGCCGAGGGCTCCATCGTGCGCGAGGTGTACGACGGCAAGGAGTACGTCGAGGAGCGCCACCGTCACCGCTACGAGGTGAACAACGCCTACCGCGCGGAGCTGGAGAAGAAGGCGGGCATCGTGTTCTCCGGCACCTCCCCGGACGGCAAGCTCGTGGAGTACGTCGAGTACCCGCGCGAGGTCCACCCGTACCTGGTCGCCACCCAGGCGCACCCGGAGCTGCGCTCGCGTCCGACGCGTCCGCACCCGCTCTTCGCGGGCCTGGTGAAGGCCTCGGTCGAGCGGAAGATCTCGAAGTAACCCACCCGGTTGTACGGTTGCCGGGGTGCGGACCCTTCCGGGTGCGCACCCCGGCCCGCCCTTTTCCGGGCCGGGCACGCGCACGACCGCTGTACGTCGGGAAGGACAGGCATGACGATCAAGGACACCCCGGACGAGTGGGAGATCCGGGGGACCGTGACCCCGTTCGTGGGCAACAAGACCTCCGTGCGCACCGACGACGTGGTCATGCCCGACGGGACGGTGGTCCACCGCGACTACCAGGTCCACCCCGGATCCGTGGCCGTCCTCGCCCTCGACGACGCCGACCGGGTGCTGGTGCTGCGCCAGTACCGCCACCCCGTGCGCCACAAGCTGTGGGAGATCCCGGCCGGCCTGCTCGACGTCCCCGGCGAGAACCCGCTGCACGCCGCCCAGCGCGAGCTGTACGAGGAGGCGCACGTCAAGGCGGAGGACTGGCGGGTGCTGACCGACGTCTACACCACGCCCGGCGGCTGCGACGAGGCCGTACGGATCTTCCTGGCCCGGGGGCTGTCCGAGGCCGAGGGCGACCGCTTCGCGGTCGAGGACGAGGAAGCCGACATGGAGCTGGCCCGGGTCCCGGTCGCGGAGCTGGTCCGGGGCGTGCTGGCCGGTGAGCTGCACAACAACTGCCTCGTGGTGGGCGTCCTCTCACTGGTCGCCGCGCGCGAGGGAGACGGCCTCGACGCGCTGCGCCCGGCGCAGGCACCCTGGCCGGCGCGACCCTTCGAGGTGTGACGCCGCGGGGCGCCCCGCGGCGCGGCACGGGGCCTGCGGCCCCGTGGGTACCGGCCACGCAGCCCCCGGCGCCCCTTTCGCATCGGCTTGTCCGGGTGTCGCCGGGCCGTAGGTCCTACGATCTGTTGATCCGATCGGGGGAGTCTCGCTCTCGGCGCCGCGCTCCTCACGGAACGTCGCAGAGGGTGAACTAGGCTCTGGAAAACGCCCGATCCGGAGTCCCGGCGGGCTTGCGCGTGCGGTGGGACGGGAGTGTGGCCCGTGACGGATCAGGCGGTGGACCCAGGCAGTGTGCGGCTCGCTCAGGACGCCGCACCGGAGGGTCGATTCCTGGGCCGTACCAGGGAGTTGAAGGAGTTGCGCGCCGACATCGAGCGCGCGGGACTGGACACCCTCTCCGGTCGCAAGGCGCCCCGCGCGCGCGTGCTGCTCATCGCGGGGCGGCCCGGGTCCGGCCGGACGGCGCTGGCCGGTGAACTCGTGCGCGAGGTCGCCCACCGCTATCCCGACGGCGTACTGCGCGCCCGCCTCAGCGAACCCGACGGCACCCGCGTGCCCGTCGGGCGGGTCGCGCGGGAACTGCTCGACACCCTGGAGGCCCCCGCCCCGGCCGGAGCCCCCGAGGACGAACTGACCGAGGCGCTGCGCACCGCCCTGGCCGACCGCCGGGTGGTGCTCCTGCTGGACGACGCGGCCGACGCCGAGCAGGTCGACGCGCTGCTGCCGGACAACGCGGACTGCCTGGCCGTCGCCGTCTCCTCGGGCCCGCTGACCGGCATCACCGACGTCCGCCCCTGCACCCTCGGCGGCCTCGACACCAAGTCCGCGGTGGAACTGCTCTCCCGGTTCACCGGGTCGGTCCGCATCACGGTCGACCCCCGGGCCGCCGAACGGCTCGCCGAGCAGTGCCAGGGCCAGCCGGCCGCCCTGGTGCTGGCCGGGGGCTGGCTCGCCGCCCGGCCCCAGGCGGCCGTCGCCGACCTCGCCAAGCAGCTGCACACGGACCCCGGGCAGGGCACCGTCGTCGGCCGCGTCCTGGGACTCGTGCACGCCTCGCTGCCCGCGTCCGCCGCCCGGATGCTGCGCCTGCTCGGCCTCGCCCCGGCCGGTCTGGTCGACCCGCACATCGCCGCCGCCCTGGCCGGCTGCTCGGTGGAGACCGCGCGCACCGCCCTGGACGACTTCGTCGCCCACGGCCTGCTGCACGCGGCGGACTCCGCGCAGCCGCCGCAGTACGAGGTGCCCTGCTGTCTGCACGCCCTGCTGCACGAGCTCGCCCGGACCCACGAGCGGCCCGCCGAGCTCCAGCTGGCCCGCGCCCGCATGCTGGAGCGGACCGTGCGGCTGCTCCAGTCGTGCAGGGCGATCACCGAGACCGACAGCCCCCAGGCGCGCGAGAAGCTCCTCGGCATGCCGCGCGCCCTGCGCTTCCCCACCCCCCGGGCCGCCGCCGACTGGCTGCGCAGCCGCCGGCCCGCCCTGCTGGCCGCCGCGCGGCTCGCGGTCGCCGACGGGGAGCTGGACACCCTCGCCCGGCGCCTGATGTCCCAGCTCGTGCGGGCCATGGTGGCCCACTTCGGCACCCAGGCCGCCGCGAGCGACCTGTACGACGTCCACGGCCTGGTCCTCGGCGTCGCCGAGCGCCGCCGGCTGCCCCGGGAGCGGGCGGCGGCCCTGCTCAACCTCGGCGACCTCGACGCCCGCACCGGCCGCACCTCCGAGGCCCTGCTGCGCTACCGGACCGCGCTGGACGCCGGACGCGAGGCGAACGACCCGTACGCCACCGGCCGCGCGATGGAATCCGTCGGCGGCGCCCATCTGGAGCTCGGTGACTACGACCGGGCCGCCGACTGGTTCGGCCGGGCGCTGGCCGAGCGGCTCGCCCGGGGCGACCGCGCGGACGCCGCCCGGCTCTACGGCCGTATCGGCGCCGCCCACACCTACGCCGGACGGTACGGCGAGGCGCTGCGCAACTGGCGCGCGGCCGTCGCCGGGCACCGCAAGAACGGCGACGTGGCCGCGCAGGCGCGGGCGCTGAGCGAACTGGCCCGGGTGCAGGAGTACGCGGGCCGCCTCGAGGAGTCGCTGCGCACCTGCCGGGAGGCCGTGGAGTGGGCGCGCCGGGCCGACGACACCCGGCTGCGGGCGGCGCTGCACCTGCGGCTCGCCGACTCCTTCGACCACCTCGGCGACCCCGCGTCGGCCGCGCTGCACCGGAGTACGGCGGAGCGATTGCTGGCCGAGGAGGCCCCGGAGGACGACTCTCAACCGGAACAACGCGCTAACACCTGCGAAATCCGCAGCACATCTGCTGAAGATTGATGCAATGAAAGGCTAGACAGCGGGAACGCCTTCATTAGACTGGCTCTGCCGCACCTTCTCCTGCGGTCTCCCCCGGTGTGCCCGAGTGTGCCCGGGTATGTGTAGTGATAGCCCCATACCCTCTGAGCCAAGGACCGTGATCGACGTGAAGGTCGGCATCCCCCGCGAGGTCAAGAACAACGAGTTCCGGGTGGCCATCACCCCCGCCGGCGTGCACGAGCTGGTGCGCCACGGCCACGAGGTCGTCATCGAGCGCGGCGCCGGCGCCGGCTCCTCGATCCCGGACGAGGAGTACCTCGCCGCGGGCGGGCGGATCCTGGACACCGCCGACGAGGTGTGGGCCACCGCGGACCTGCTGCTGAAGGTCAAGGAGCCCATCGCGGAGGAGTACCACCGCCTGCGCAAGGACCAGACCCTCTTCACCTACCTGCACCTGGCCGCGTCCAAGGAGTGCACGGACGCCCTGCTGGAGTCCGGCACCACCGCGATCGCCTACGAGACCGTCGAACTGCCCAGCCGCGCCCTGCCGCTGCTCGCGCCGATGTCCGAGGTCGCGGGCCGGCTGGCCCCCCAGGTCGGCGCCTACCACCTGATGCGCGCCAACGGCGGCCGCGGTGTGCTGCCCGGCGGTGTCCCCGGCGTGCTGGCCGGCAAGGCCGTCGTCATCGGCGGCGGCGTCTCCGGCTGGAACGCCGCGCAGATCGCCATCGGCATGGGCTTCCACGTGACCCTGCTCGACAAGGACATCAACAAGCTCCGCGAGGCCGACAAGATCTTCGGCACCAAGATCCAGACCGTCGTCTCCAACGCCTTCGAGCTGGAGAAGGCGTGCCTGGAGGCCGACCTGGTGATCGGCGCGGTGCTCATCCCCGGCGCCAAGGCCCCGAAGCTGGTCACCAACGAGCTGGTCTCGCGGATGAAGGCAGGGAGTGTCCTTGTCGACATCGCGATCGACCAGGGCGGCTGCTTCGAGGACTCCCACCCCACCACGCACGCCGAGCCGACTTTCGGGGTGCACGACTCGGTCTTCTACTGCGTGGCCAACATGCCCGGCGCGGTGCCCAACACCTCCACCTACGCGCTGACCAACGCCACGCTGCCCTACATCGTCGAACTCGCCAACCACGGCTGGGCGCAGGCGCTGCGCCGCGACCCCGCGCTCGCCAAGGGTCTCAACACGCATGACGGCAAGGTCGTTTACAAGGAGGTCGCCGAGGCGCACGGCCTCGAGCACGTGGAGCTCGCCTCGCTGCTCGGCTGAGTCGCCCGGACGCTAAGTCGACCAAGTCACCGGCCGGAGAAGTCGATACACCCCCGCATCGGGCTTCGCTCGATCGGGGGGACCCGGTCACCGGTCGTCAACCCGGCACGCCCGGCCGGACCTTGCCCGACAAGGTCCGGCCCGATGTGTGTATGGTCACTTCCCGAATCAGGGACAACTCGCCTCGAACGTAACCCTTCTACCGATTCGCACACCCGTGAAACCTGCCGTGCGACGGCCGTACGCCCTTGACAGAGGGTTGTTTCATTGCCGACACATCGGGCCGGGTCCGGCGGATTGTGTTGCTGCGGACGCCCGACACGCCATAGAGTCGCCAACCGTCGGCATGGTGCCACGCTGACCTGTCTAGAAGTTTCCTGGTCACCAAGGAGGTAAGACGACTTGTGAATGAGTCGACATTTACTCCCGGGGGTGGTCAACCAGGAATGCCTGCACCGGGCCAGGGGTCCGCGGGATTCGCTGCTGTCGGCTCCGTCGCGGTGCGCACCTTCGCAGCCCACCAGGGTCACCAGACAGCAGGGGTGACTCACCCAGCACACCGAAGCATGGATGGCCATCACGTGAACGCCATGGCCGGCGACGGAAGTGGCGCGCCCCACAACCAGTTCGCCGACTACGACGAACTGCCCGAGGGGCACTTCTACGACCCCGACGCCGAGTACGAGCCCGATCCCGAGTACGCGGCCACGCTCGCGCCCGACGCGGCGCGCCAGCGCCGCGAGCGCATCGGCCCGACCGGGCGCCCGCTGCCGTACTTCCCGATCCCGGGCCCGCTGAGCGACCACGGCCCCGCGAAGATCATCGCGATGTGCAACCAGAAGGGCGGCGTCGGCAAGACCACGTCGACCATCAACCTGGGTGCCGCGCTCGCGGAGTACGGCCGCCGGGTGCTGCTCGTCGACTTCGACCCGCAGGGCGCGCTGTCGGTCGGCCTCGGCGTCAACCCGATGGAACTCGACCTCACCGTCTACAACCTGCTCATGGAGCGGGGCATGGCGGCCGACGAGGTGCTGCTGAAGACCGCGGTGCCCAACATGGACCTGCTGCCCAGCAACATCGACCTGTCGGCGGCCGAGGTCCAGCTGGTGAGCGAGGTCGCGCGCGAGTCGACGCTGCAGCGGGCGCTGAAGCCGCTGATGGACGACTACGACTACATCGTGATCGACTGCCAGCCCTCGCTCGGCCTGCTCACGGTCAACGCGCTGACCGCCGCGCACAAGGTGATCGTGCCGCTGGAGTGCGAGTTCTTCGCGCTGCGCGGTGTGGCCCTGCTGACCGAGACCATCGAGAAGGTCCAGGAGCGGCTCAACCCCGACCTGGAGCTCGACGGCATCCTCGCCACGATGTACGACTCGCGCACGGTGCACAGCCGTGAGGTGCTCGCCCGTGTGGTCGAGGCGTTCGACGACCACGTCTACCACACGGTCATCGGGCGCACGGTCCGCTTCCCGGAGACCACGGTCGCCGGCGAGCCGATCACCACGTACGCCTCCAACTCCGTCGGTGCCGCCGCCTACCGCCAGCTCGCCAGGGAGGTGCTCGCCCGGTGTCACGCCGAGTGAGTCTGCCCGGGGCCGACGAACTCTTCCGTACGACAGGGGGGATGGCGCTCCAGGCGTCCACGCCCAGGCGTCAGACCAACGGCGATGCCCGCGTCCCCGCCCCCGCCGGGGAGAGCGACGCCGTGGCGGCCCAGGAGGACGCGCCGCAGTCGGTGCCCGCGCAGGGCGGCGACGGCGAGGGCGCGGAGCACGTCGCGGCGGACGCGGAACCGGACGGGGCCGGGGAGTCCCGCAGCCGTGGCGCGGCGGGCCCGGGGCGGCGCCCGGCGGCACAGGACGCCGCGGCCCCGCGCAAGCGGGGGAGAGCGGCGGCGCGGCGGCCCAGTGGCCGCGAGCGGCACGACGAGAAGATCACCGTGTACGTGTCCGCCGAGGAACTGATGGACCTCGAGCACGCCCGTCTCGTCCTGCGCGGCGAACACGGTCTCGCCGTCGACCGCGGCCGGATCGTGCGCGAGGCGGTCGCCGTCGTCCTCGCCGACCTGGAGAGCCGCGGGGACGCCAGCATCCTCGTACGACGCCTGCGCGGACGGTAGCGGTAGCCTGCGGAGGCCATGACCTCGAACGACGCACCCGTCCCCGCGCCCGGCGACCGGCCTCACCGCCGTCGCGCCCTGGGCCGGGGCCCGGGAGCGGTGCCGCCGGCCGGGCCGGAGGCCGCCCCCACGCCGGCGGCGCCGGGTCGGACGCCCGCGGAGGACGAGGCGGCGGCCGGGCCGGACGGGCGGCCGGCGGAGGAGAGCACCACGACGGCACCCGGGACGCCCTCCACGCCGGTGCACGACGGGGCCGTGCTCCCGCCGGGAGGCGGACACGGGGCATCCGAAACGCCCCCCGGGCCGGTGCCCGAGGGCGTGATGCCGCCGGGACACGGACCCGGCACCCTTCCGCCGGCGGCCACGGGCCACGGGCCCCAGGAACCGCCCGCCGCGGCCACGACGGTCCCGGGCGGCCCGGACCTGCCGTCGGGGCGGGAGACGGACGCCGAGGGCGCCTCTGAGGCCCGGAGGGAGTCTCCGGGTGAGCCGCATGCCGGACCCGGCGTTGCGTCGGGGGACCGGCCGGGCGGGGCGCCGGGGGCGGTCCCCGTGGGGGCCGGTGACTCCGGGAGCGCCGACGACGGCGGTGACGGCCGGTTCAAGGTGCGGCTGTCCAACTTCGAGGGCCCCTTCGACCTGCTGCTCCAGCTGATCTCCAAGCACAAGCTGGATGTCACCGAGGTCGCCCTGTCCAAGGTGACCGACGAGTTCATGGCGTACATCCGGGCCATGGGACCGGACTGGGACCTGGACGAGACGACCGAGTTCCTGGTCGTGGCGGCCACGCTGCTCGACCTCAAGGCGGCGCGGCTGTTGCCCGCCGCCGAGGTGGAGGACGAGGCCGACCTCGCCCTGCTGGAGGCCCGTGACCTGCTGTTCGCGCGCCTGCTCCAGTACCGCGCGTACAAGCAGGTCGCGGAGATCTTCAGCCGCCGCCTGGACGGCGAGGCCCGGCGCCACCCCCGTACCGTCGGACTCGAACCGCAGCACGCCGAGCTGCTGCCCGAGGTCGTCATCGGCATCGGCCCCGAGGGGTTCGCCAGACTCGCGGTCAAGGCGATGCAGCCCAGGCCCAGGCCGCAGGTGTACGTGGACCACATCCACGCGCCGCTGGTCAGTGTCCGGGAGCAGGCCGGGGTCGTCGTCGCGCGGCTGAGGGAACTGGGAGAGGCCAGCTTCCGCCTGCTGGTGCAGGACACCGACGACACGCTGACCGTCGTGGCCCGCTTCCTCGCCCTGCTGGAGCTGTACCGCGAGAAGGCCGTCGCCCTCGACCAGGAGACCGCGCTCGGCGAGCTGACCGTGCGCTGGACCGGAGGGGACGGGGACGCCGCCACCACCGTCACCGACGAGTTCGACCGGCCGCCCGAGCAGCCGAAGGAGGACAGGAAGACGTGAGCGAGGAGACCACCGAGGCCCCCGCGGGACCGCGCGCCGTCGCGGACCTCGCCCTCGGGCCCGCCCTGGAGGCGGTCCTCATGGTCGTGGACGAGCCCGCGACCGAGGAGCACCTGGCGAAGATACTGGAGCGCCCGAAGCGGCAGGTCGCGGCCGCGCTGCGGGAGCTGGCCGACGAGTACACCGCCCAGGGCCGCGGCTTCGAGCTGCGGCTCGTCGCGGGCGGCTGGCGCTTCTACACCCGCCCCGAGTACGCCCCGGCCGTCGAGGGCTTCGTCCTGGACGGTCAGCAGGCCCGGCTCACCCAGGCCGCCCTGGAGACCCTCGCCGTGGTCGCCTACCGGCAGCCGGTCAGCCGCAGCCGCGTCTCCGCCGTGCGCGGAGTCAACTGCGACGGTGTGATGCGCACCCTGCTGCAACGCGGTCTGATCGAGGAGGCGGGCACGGAACCCGAAACAGGTGCGATCCTGTACACGACGACGAACTACTTCCTGGAGCGGATGGGCCTGCGCGGTCTGGACGAGCTCCCGGAGCTCGCGCCCTTCCTCCCGGAGGCGGAGGCGATCGAGGCCGAGACCCAGGAAGGCGTGCCGTCGTTCGATCCGGACGCACCGGACCCGGACGACGGTCCACCGACGAACACGACGACGACGGAATTCTGATGCGAAGCAGTGGCAGCGGAAACAGCGGCGGACGCGGTAACCACCGCGGAGCCGGCAACAACAGGGACCAGAAGCAGGGGCAGGGCCGCCCCCGCAAGCCCCGCCCCGAGGAGCGCCGCTACGACGTCGGCCCCGGTGCCACCAAGGACGGTCCGAAGGCCGGGCGCGGCGGCGCCAAGCCGTCGCCCCAGAAGGGCGGCCGGGGCCGCACCGCCCCGGCGCGTTCGCGCGAGTACGAGACGCGGATCGAGGAGCGCAACCGCGACCGGTACGCGGACCGCAAGGAGGTCAAGCTCCCGAAGACCTTCCCGGGCGCGGAGCAGGAGGGCGAGCGGCTGCAGAAGGTCCTCGCCCGCGCGGGCTACGGCTCCCGGCGTGCCTGCGAGGAGCTGATCGAGCAGGCCAGGGTCGAGGTCAACGGCGAGATCGTCATGGAGCAGGGCAAGCGGGTCGACCCGGAGAAGGACGAGGTCAAGGTCGACGGCCTGACCGTGGCGACGCAGTCGTACCAGTTCTTCTCGCTGAACAAGCCCGCCGGTGTCGTCTCGACGATGGAGGACCCCGAGGGCCGGCAGTGCCTCGGCGACTACGTCACCAACCGTGAGACCCGGCTCTTCCACGTCGGCCGGCTCGACACCGAGACCGAGGGCGTCATCCTGCTCACCAACCACGGCGAGCTGGCGCACCGTCTCACCCACCCGAAGTACGGGGTGAAGAAGACCTACCTCGCGCACATCGTCGGGCCCATCCCGCGCGACCTCGGCAAGCGCCTCAAGGACGGCATCCAGCTGGAGGACGGCTACGCGCGCGCGGACCACTTCCGGGTCGTGGAGCAGACCGGCAAGAACTACCTCGTCGAGGTGACCCTGCACGAGGGCCGCAAGCACATCGTGCGCCGCATGCTCGCCGAGGCCGGGTTCCCCGTCGACAAGCTGGTGCGCACCGCCTTCGGCCCGATCACCCTGGGCGACCAGAAGTCGGGCTGGCTGCGCCGGCTGTCCAACACCGAGGTCGGCATGCTGATGCAGGAGGTCGACCTCTAAAGGCTTGTGCTTCCACCGCACCCCCTTTTATAGTCGCAGTGACTATTAAAGGGGGTGCGGGTGGTGGACGGCTACGACAGGCACGCCTTCGAACCCTTCGCCGTCACCGTCGACCTCGCCGTGTTCACGATCCGCGGGGGCGCGCTGCACGTCCTGCTCGTCGAGCGGGGCGAGGAGCCCTACGCCGGGCGGTGGGCGCTGCCCGGAGGATTCGTACGGCCGGACGAGTCCGCCGAGCGTGCCGCGCGGCGGGAACTGGGCGAGGAGACCGGGCTGACGGACGTGTCCGGGCTGCACCTGGAGCAGCTGCGGACCTACAGCGAACCCGGCCGCGACCCCCGGATGCGGGTCGTGTCCGTCGCCTTCGCCGCGCTCCTCCCGGACGCGCCCGAGGCACACGGCGGCAGCGACGCCGCGCAGGCCCGCTGGACACCGTACGGCTCCGCGCGGGGGCTCGCCTTCGACCACGACCGGATCCTCGCCGACGCGCGGGAACGGGTCAGCGCCAAGCTCGAGTACACCTGCCTCGCCACCGCCTTCTGCCCGCCCGAGTTCACCCTCGGGGAACTCCAGCAGGTCTACGAGACCGTGTGGGGCACCGCCCTCGACCGGCCCAACTTCCGGCGCAAGGTACTCGCCACCCCGGGCTTCGTCGAGGCCGTCCCGGGCGCCGCGCGCCTCACCGGCGGCCGCGGCAAACCCGCCGCCCTCTACCGCGCGGGCACCGCCACCGCCCTCCACCCGCCCCTGCTCCGGCCCACCCCGGAAGGACGCCCCGCATGACGCCCCACGGCACGACGAACGCCGTCACCAAGCGCGCCGCCACCGGAGCGCTCACCGGACTCGCCCTCGGCGACGCGCTGGGCTTCCCGACCGAGTTCGACGACGTCCCGTCGATCCTCGCCACGTTCGGCCCGTGGCGGCAGATGGAGCTGCCCCGGCCGGCGATCGTCACCGACGACACCCAGATGACGCTGGCCCTGGGCAGGGGGCTGCGGACGGCGATGGAGCGGGGCACGCTCGCGCCGAGACGGCTGACGCGGCCGGTGCGCGAGGAGTTCGTGGAGTGGTGGCGCTCGCCCGAGAACAACCGCGCCCCCGGCGCCACCTGCCTCAAGGCCTGCCACCTGCTCGCCCACGAGGACCGGCCCTGGCAGGACGCCTCCCAGACCGGCTCCAAGGGCTGCGGCGCCAACATGCGGGTCGCGCCGATAGGCCTGGTCCCCGGCCTGACCGACGAACAGCGCGCGGGCGCCGCCCAGGTGCAGTCGGCGCTCACCCACGGACACCCCACCGCGCTCGCCGCCTCCGACCTCACCGCGCACGCCGTACGCCTGCTGGCCGAGGGCGCCGAGCCGACCGGGCTGATCGGACTGCTGCGCTCCTACGCCTACGACAACCGCACCCGCTACCACGAGTCCTGGCTCGGCGACCTGTGGACCCGCGCCCAGGACCCCACCCCCGAACACTTCATCGCGCGCGGCTGGGACGAGTGCCTGGAGATCCTCGGGCGCCTCCAGGAGGCCGTGCGCACCGTCTCGCCGGAGACCGACCCCTGCCTGGCCACCGGCGAGGGCTGGATCGCGGAGGAGGCCCTGGCGACCGGCCTGCTCTGCTTCCTCCTCTTCGTCGACGAACCCCTCACCGCCCTGCGCCGCGCCGCCTGCACCGCGGGCGACTCCGACTCCATCGCCTGCCTCACGGGCGCCTTCGCCGGCGCCCACCTGGGCGCGGACGCCTGGCCGGCGGACTGGGCCGACCGCATCGAGTACCGGGACGAGCTGCTGGCACTGGGAACGCTCTGGGACGCCTGACCCGGCCGGGAGCGCGCGGGGGAGGACTCAGGGCCTGGGCCGATCGCTCCGCAGGGCCGAGGAGCGGCGGGTGCGCAGGAGGAAGTCCTCCACGCGGCGCCGGTCCGGCTCCTCGGGCAGCGGGCCGTGCCGGGCGGCCTCCGCGGCCTCCTCCGCCAGCCGCGTCATCCAGGACTCCACCCCGGACCAGGGCACCTCACCGCGCTTCACCGCGAGCAGCGGTGCGCGCTCCTCGCCCACGTCGATCGTGAGGACGCCCGTGCGGAGCAGGTCCCGGGCGCTGATCAGCAGACGGAGCAGGTGCATGGCGTGCTTCCAGCGCGGGGCCCCGTGGGAGCGCACGTCGGCCTCCAGCTTGCGGCGCTGGCCGTGGGCGTAGCGGGTGAACGTCTCGTGGACCGCCCGGGACAGGAATGCCCCGCGCAGCTCCAGCAGCTCGCGGCCGGTGGCGTCGGCGTACTCCACGAGCGGGGAGTGCAGGCACTCCAGGATGTTGGGGTTGGCGCGCAGGGCCAGCTCGCAGAAGCGTTCCAGCTCCCAGCTGAACTGCTCCTCGGCCGGCCCCTCGACATGCGTCGGCGGCTTGTCGAAGCGCCAGAACAGGGCAGTGGGCGCGAGGAAGACGCCCCGGCGGTCGGTGTCGCTGCCCTCCGTGGCCAGACCGAAGGCGCGCGAGCCCATGACGCAGGCGTAGATCGTGTGGTCGGCAACCAGGGTCTCGGGGCGCATGCCCGGGAGCGTACGCGGCGGTTCACGCCAGGCGGATCGAATTTCCCTCCACCGTGATCGACTGCTCGGGCAGCGCCCGGGTCGCCGGGCCCCGGTCCACCGAACCGTCGGCGATCCTGAACCGGCTGCCGTGGCAGGCGCAGTTGATGGTGCCGTCCGCCACGCCGGCCACCACGCAGTTCTGGTGGGTGCAGATCGCCGAGAAGGCCCTGAAGTCGCCCTCCTCGGGCTGGGTCACCACCACCTTCTCGTCCTTGAGGACCGTCCCGCCGCCCACCGGGATGTCGGCGGTCGAGGCCAGCTCCTGCCCGGCGGTGGCGTCCGGTGCGGGCGATTCCGACGAGGGGCCGCCCTCGCCGCCACCGCCGCAGCCCGCGGCCAGTGCCGCCGCGCCGGACGCGAGAAGGACCGTGCGGCGACTCGCACGACGGGTCATGACGTCACTCCGAGGGGATCCGGGGGCAGGGGGCGGGGGAGAGAGCGGGGGAGCACCGTGGTGCACGGCCGGCGGTCCCCGCATCCTGACACCGAATGGGCCGAAGGTTAAGCAATGAGTGGTGAAGTGTCATCAAACGGGCACGCCGTCCCGTCTCAGCGGGCGAGCGCCCGGCCACGGCCGTCCCGGGCCTGACTACGCTGGATGACCGAACAGCAGACACGCACGTCAGCAAGGAGCATCGTCGTGGCGGTACGCGCGGTCCGTGGGGCCGTCCAGTTGGAGCGGGACGAGGCCGGTCACATGGAGGAGCAGGTCGGCGCCCTGCTCACCGCGATCATCGAGCGCAACGGCCTGCACACCGACGACCTGATCAGCCTCTGGTTCACGGCCACGCCCGACCTGCACAGCGACTTCCCGGCCGTCGCCGCCCGCAGGCTCGGCATCGTCGACGTCCCCCTGATCTGCGCCCAGGAACTCGACATCGCCGGCGCCATGCCCCGCGTCGTCCGGGTCCTCGCGCACATCGAGTCCGACCGGCCCCGCGCCGACATCGCGCACGTCTACCTCGGCGCCGCGGCCGCCCTGCGCAAGGACATCGCCCAGTGAGAACCGCACTCGTCATCGGCACCGGACTCATCGGCACGTCCGCCGCCCTCGCCCTGTCCCAGCGGGGCGTCACGGTCCACCTCGCCGACCACGACCCGGAGCAGGCCCGCACGGCCGCCGCGCTCGGCGCCGGGACGGACGAGAGCCCCGACGGGCCGGTGGACCTGGCCCTCGTCGCCGCCCCGCCCGCCCACGTGGCCGACGTGCTCGCCGACGCGATGCGGCGCGGGGTGGCCCGCGGCTACCTCGACGTGGCCAGCGTCAAGGGCGGACCGCGCCGCGAGCTCCAGGCACGCGGGCTCGACCTGGCCTGCTACATCGGCACCCACCCCATGTCCGGACGTGAGAAGTCCGGCCCGCTGGCCGCCTCCGGCGACCTCTTCGAGGGCCGCCCCTGGGTGCTGACCCCGACCCGGGACACCGACACCGAGGTGCTCAACCTCGCCCTCGAACTGGTCTCGCACTGCCGTGCCGTGCCCGTCGTCATGGACGCCGACGCCCACGACCGTGCCGTGGCCCTCGTCTCCCACATGCCGCACCTGGTGTCCAGCATGGTCGCCGCCCGTCTGCAGCACGCCGAGGAGGCCGCCGTACGGCTGTGCGGGCAGGGCATCCGGGACGTGACCCGGATCGCCGCCTCCGACCCCCGGATGTGGATCGACATCCTGTCCGCCAACCCCGGGCCGGTCGCCGACCTGCTCACGGACGTCGCCGCCGACCTGGAGGAGACCGTGCGCGCCCTGCGCGCGCTGGAGTCCTCCGACGCGGACAAGCGCCGCGAGGGCGCCACGGGCATCGAGGACGTGCTGCGCCGGGGCAACGCCGGCCAGGTCCGCGTCCCCGGCAAGCACGGCACCGCGCCGCGCGCCTACGAGGTCGTGACGGTGCTCATCGACGACCAGCCCGGCCAGCTGGCCCGGATCTTCGCCGACGCCGGCCACGCCGGGGTCAACATCGAGGACGTCCGCATCGAGCACGCCACCGGACAGCAGGCCGGTCTGATCCAGCTGACGGTGGAGCCCAAGGCGGCACCGGTGCTCTCGGCGGGCCTGCGGGAACGGGGCTGGGCGATCCGGCAGTGAGGGGCCGGGGCCGCCCTTCCCCCGAAGGGCCGGATCGTCCGCTTGTCGGAAGGGTTCCGGGGAGCCAGTAACCTGGTGCGGGGCGTGTCCGCGCCCCGCACACCCCACACCAGCGCACCAGGAAGGTGTTCCTCCGTGGAAAACGGCGCCGCCCAGCCCGTGATTGTCGCCATAGACGGCCCCTCCGGCACGGGCAAGTCGAGCACGTCGAAGGCCGTGGCGGCGCAGCTCGGCCTGAGCTACCTGGACACCGGCGCCCAGTACCGGGCGATCACCTGGTGGATGGTGCACCACGGCATCGACACCGACGACCCCACCGCGATCGCCGCCGTGGCCGCGAAGCCGGAGATCGTCTCGGGCACCGACCCCGAGGACCCGACCATCACCGTCGACGGCGTCGACGTGGCCGGCCCGATCCGCGGGCAGGACGTCACCTCCAAGGTCAGCGCGGTCAGCGCGGTCCCCGAGGTGCGGACCAGGATCACCGAGCTGCAGCGCTCCATCGCCGCCTCCGCCGTCACCGGCATCGTCGTCGAGGGCCGTGACATCGGCACCACCGTGCTCCCCGACGCCGACCTGAAGATCTTCCTCACCGCCTCCGAGGAGGCGCGGGCTGCCCGCCGCAGCGGCGAGCTGAAGGGTGCCGACCTGAAGACCACCCGCGAGGCCCTGGCCAAGCGGGACGCCGCGGACTCCAGCCGCAAGACCTCCCCGCTGGCCAAGGCCGGCGACGCGGTCGAGGTGGACACCACCGACCTGACCCTGCCGCAGGTCATCGAGTGCGTCGTCACCCTCGTCGAGGAGAAGCGGGCCGGGAAGTGACCGACGTCCCATCGGTGCGGGGCGCCGAGGTCGGGCGGCGCATCGGCGTCGGCCTGATGTACGGGCTGTTCAGGCCGCGCGTGCTGGGCGCCTGGCGGGTGCCGGCGGCCGGCCCGGTGATCCTCGCCGTGAACCACTCCCACAACGTCGACGGCCCGATGGTCATGGGCGTGGCGCCCCGGCCGACGCACTTCCTGATCAAGAAGGAGGCGTTCGTCGGCCCGCTCGACCCGTTCCTGACCGGTATCGGCCAGCTCAAGGTGGACCGGGACACCACCGACCGCACGGCGATCTCCCGGGCGCTGGGCGTGCTGGAGCAGGGCGGCGTCCTCGGCATCTTCCCCGAGGGCACGCGCGGTGAGGGCGACTTCGCCTCGCTGCGCGCGGGGCTCGCGTACTTCGCCGTGCGCGGCGGGGCGCCGATCGTGCCCGTCGCCGTGCTGGGAAGTTCGGAGCGGCCCGGACGGTTGATAAAGGCGCTGCCCCCGCTGCGCTCCCGCGTCGACGTCGTCTTCGGCGACCCCTTCGACGCGGGCGACGGCAGCGGGCGGCGTACGCGCAAGGCGCTCGACGAGGCGACCGAGCGCATCCAGAAGCAGCTCACCGCGCACCTGGAAAACGCCAGGCGCCTCACCGGGCGCTGAGCGACACTTGAGTAGTGGATCACCCGTGTGCCGGGTGCCCCACCGATCACCACGATGAACGACGAGGTACGGACTTCATGAACGACCACATCCAGCCCGACGGCTCGGACGCGTACGAGGGTGCGCACGAGCACGACCACGGGGCGCTGGGCGATGCCGAGTTCGCGGAGTTCATGGAGCTCGCCGCGGAGGAGGGCTTCGACCTCGAGGACGTCGAGGGCGCCATCGAGGCGGCCGGCCACGGCCCGCTGCCGGTGCTCGCCGTCGTCGGCCGGCCCAACGTCGGCAAGTCGACCCTGGTGAACCGGATCATCGGCCGCCGCGAGGCGGTCGTCGAGGACAAGCCGGGCGTCACCCGCGACCGTGTCACCTACGAGGCCGAGTGGGCGGGCCGCCGCTTCAAGGTCGTCGACACCGGCGGCTGGGAGCAGGACGTCCTCGGCATCGACGCGTCCGTGGCCGCGCAGGCCGAGTACGCGATCGAGGCCGCCGACGCGGTCGTCTTCGTCGTCGACGCCAAGGTGGGCGCGACCGACACCGACGAGGCCGTGGTCCGGCTGCTGCGCAAGGCCGGCAAGCCGGTCGTGCTGTGCGCCAACAAGGTGGACGGCCCGAGCGGCGAGGCCGACGCCGCCTACCTGTGGTCCCTGGGCCTGGGCGAGCCGCACCCGGTCTCCGCGCTGCACGGCCGCGGCACCGGCGACATGCTGGACCAGGTCCTGGAGGTGCTGCCGGAGGCCCCGGCGCAGACCTTCGGCACCGCCGTCGGCGGCCCCCGCCGGGTCGCGCTGATCGGCCGTCCGAACGTCGGCAAGTCCTCGCTGCTGAACAAGGTGGCGGGCGAGGAGCGGGTCGTCGTCAACGAGCTCGCCGGCACCACCCGCGACCCGGTCGACGAGATGATCGAACTGGGCGGCAAGACCTGGAAGTTCGTCGACACGGCGGGCATCCGCAAGCGCGTCCACCTCCAGCAGGGCGCCGACTACTACGCCTCGCTGCGCACTGCCGCCGCCGTCGAGAAGGCCGAGGTCGCCGTCGTCCTCATCGACGCCGCCGACTCCATCTCGGTGCAGGACCAGCGCATCGTGACCATGGCCGTGGAGGCGGGCCGCGCCCTCGTCCTCGCCTACAACAAGTGGGACACCCTCGACGAGGAGCGCCGCTACTACCTGGAGCGGGAGATCGAGACCGAGCTGGGCCAGGTGGCGTGGGCGCCGCGGGTGAACGTCTCGGCGCACACCGGCCGGCACATGGAGAAGCTGGTCCCGGCCATCGAGACGGCCCTGGAGGGCTGGGAGACCCGGGTGCCGACCGGCCGTCTGAACGCCTTCCTCGGCGAACTGGTCGCCGCCCACCCGCACCCGGTGCGGGGCGGCAAGCAGCCGCGCATCCTGTTCGGCACCCAGGCGGGCACCAGGCCGCCGCGGTTCGTACTGTTCGCCTCCGGCTTCATCGAGGCCGGCTACCGGCGCTTCATCGAGCGCCGGCTGCGCGAGGAGTTCGGCTTCGAGGGGACGCCGATCCACATCTCGGTGCGGGTGCGCGAGAAGCGCGGCAGGAAGAAGTAGCGGACGGCGGACAGGGGGAAGGGGCGGTCCCGGTGCGGGACCGCCCCTTCCCCCTGTCCGTGCCCCGGTCAGGCGCCTCTGCGCGGGGTCGGCGGCAGTCCGGCCGGGACGTGGTGCATCCCGGAGACGTTCCGGCCGACCGTGCCGACCCGCTGCCACTGCGGCTGCTGACCGGTGCCCTGACGGGTGCTGCCCGCCCCGTAGCCGCCGTACGCACCGCTGACCAGGGAGGCGCCGAACGAGCCGGGGCTGTGGCCGCCGTACGAGCCCGTACTGTGCGGGATGTTCCCGAAGGCGGTGAAGCCCAGGTCCTCCTCGCCGCTGCGGTCACCCGGCAGCGAACGGAAGGACTTGACGTACTCGGTGTAGAGGGCGTCGTAGATCGGCGTGGCCGAGGGGCCGCTCCGGGAGTCCTGCGCCGGGCGCACGGGGGCGGGGACCGAGGCGAGGGACTGGCGGCGGGGAACGTCATATGCGTGCACGTATGTCCAAACGACCCCGTGCCGTTGGGGATGCGGCCGTTTTGCGGCTTTCGCCGCTCGCGTGCCCGGCGCGCGCCGGCCGGGTCGGTCAGACGCCGGCGAGCGGCAGCGCCGAGGCGACCAGCTGGCCGTTGGCGGCCGCCTTGTCCAGCGCGTCGCGCAGCAGGTCCTCACGCGGCTGGCGGCCGATCGAGCCGACCGGGGCCGCGAACATCAGCACCTGGTGGTGCTTGTTGGCGGCCGTCCGCCAGCCGTCGGTGACCTGGAGCGGCTGGTGCGCCTGCCACCAGGCCACGGGCCGGCCGCCGCCGGGGTTCGGCTGCAGCACCGCGTGCAGCTGTCCCGCGGCGAGCAGCACCGACCAGCCGTGCAGCACCGGAGGCACGGCCGACAGCTCGGTCAGGGGCATGAAGCCCTGCTCGATCAGCAACGGCAGGAAGTCGTCGCCCGCCCCGAGCGAACCGGGCCGCGCGACCGGCGCGGTCGGCTCGACGACCAGGGCCGGGTGCAACTCCCCGGAGATCAGGACCAGTCCGCTGGTCACCCCGAGCACGGCCTGCTCCGGGGCGGCGTTCGCGGGCGCCGGCGCGCCGGTGTCCCCGCCGATGGCCCGCACGGCCCCCTGCAACTGCGCCTCGGTGACCTGGACCACCTGCGAGGGCAGGCAGGTGGCGTGGGCGAAGGCGAGCACGGCGGTCTCGTCGCCGATGAATAGGACGGTGCTGGTGCGCTCCTGCTCCGGGTGGCCCGGGGTGCGGCAGGAGGTGCAGTCGTAACTGCCCGGGGCGGACTCTCCGGCGAGCAGTCGGTCTGCTTCTTCGTCGCCGATCTCGGCGCGTACCTCGTCGCTGACGTCGAGCATGCGCGGCACGGGTGGCTCCCTCGGGATGCGGTGCGTGGCGAGGCCGGGTGGCTCCCGGCCCGTGGTCCGGGTGGGTCCCCGGGCTCATGAAGAAGACAACGGGCGATCTGTGGCGGGAGTCACGCCCCAAGGCGAACGGAATCGAACCATCCAGCGCACTCGGTCACGGCCGGCGCGGAATCCGGCACTCATCGTCAACTTCCCGTGTACGCACTGCGGTTGACCGGGTGAGGAGACTCACAGATTACCGGGTTCGGTGGTCGACAAATCCGGAAATCAGCGAATGAAGTGGGTGGCCGGAAATCGCCGATACCCAGGGTAATGGGCAACTGGCCTGGCACAACAGGCCATTGGTTGATCCGGGCCCCCTGGGCTCCTTAGATTCCTCCGCCGTGTGCAACGAGCACCGCTCGGGTACGTCCGCCGAACGCACCGCACAGCACCAGCGATCGACCCGCAGGCGGACGGGGCGGGCGCGGCTCACCCGCCTCATGGCGGCGTGGGCGGCGTTCCGTCCTGGGGACCCCGAGTCCTGGGGAAGGGACCTACATGTCCGCATGTGCCGATAACACCCGCCACCACGCTCGCAAGACCCGTACGACGGCGGTCCTCGCCGGCGCGGCACTGCTCGCGCCCCTCGCCCTGCTGACCGCGACCGGGAACGCCGCGGCGGCGGACGGCGGGGTGTGGGACCGCATCGCCCAGTGCGAGAGCGGCGGCGACTGGCACATCAACACCGGCAACGGCTACTACGGCGGACTGCAGTTCTCCGCCGCCACCTGGCGCGCCTACGGCGGCACGGCCTACGCGCCGACGGCCGACCGGGCCACCAGGTCCCAGCAGATCGCGGTGGCCACCAAGGTCCAGCGCGCCCAGGGGTGGGGCGCCTGGCCGACCTGCTCGGCCCGCGCGGGGGCGTCCGGGAGCGCACCCGCCACGGACCCGGTGGCGGCGGACAGGGCCCCGTCGAAGTCCCCGGCCCCCTCCGAGCCCTCGAAGTCGTCGAGTCCGGCGCGGTCGTCCGAGCCGTCGGCGGCCCCGGCCGCCGGGCACGGGGACCGGACGGCGTCCGGCGGCGACTACACCGTCCGCGCGGGCGACACCCTGAGCGGCATCGCCGCACGGCACGGGCTCGACTGGCGGCGCCTGTACGACGCCAACCGGTCCGTCGTCGGCGGCGATCCGGACGTGATCGTCCCCGGGCAGCGACTCGACGTCTGAGCCGCCCCCGCACCCGGCACACGGGCCCCGTCCGACCGGCCGGACGGGGCCCCGCGCCCTCCCAGGGCCTGTCGTTCGGGTCACGCCGGCGTCGCGGGGCCGACCCTAGAACCGCTGCGCCGAGGCGGACCGGCCGAGTTCACCCGCCTCCCCGGCGAAGACCACCGCGCCCCGGCGCAGGACGTACACGAAGGCCCGCCGGCCGAGCAGCGCGGGCGGCAGCCGCTGCTCGGCGACGACCACGCACGCGTCGAGGCCGGCCAGCAGCGCGTAGGTGCGGGCCGCGACCGCGGGGGCCATGCCCTGCGCGGGCTCGTCGACGAGCACCACGCGCGCGCGGGCGAGCAGCGCCCGGGACAGGGCCAGCATGCGCTGCTCCCCGCCGGAGAGCGTGCCCGCCCGGCGTTCCAGCAGCGGCCGCAGCGCCGGGTAGGCGGCGAGCGCGGGCTGCGGGTCGGGCGCGGTGAGGGCGAGGTTCTCGCGCACCGTGAGGGAACCGAACACCGCCTGCCGCTCCGGCACCAGGCACATCCCGCGCCGCGCCCGCTCGAACGCCGGTACGCCGGTCACGTCCACGCCGTCCCACCGCACCGCCCCGCCGGACAGCGGCACGGCCCCGGCCAGCGCGCGCAGCACGGTCGTACGTCCGGAGCCGTTGCGGCCCAGCAGCACGGTGAGTCCGGGGCCCGGGGCGGCGAGGGTGACGCCGTGCAGGGCCTCCAGGGGGCCGTACCGGACGCGCGCGCGGTGCAGTGAGAGGACGGTCGCGGTCATGGGCGCTCCGCCTCCCCGAGGGAGCCGAGGACACGGCCGGGGGGACCGGAGGCGACGATCCGGCCCGCCGCCATCACGTGCACGACGTCGGCGAGGCCGGCCACCAGGTTCGGATCGTGCTCGACGACCAGGAGCGCCGTGCCGTCGGCGGCCAGCGCCTTCAGGATCCGCGCCAGCGCGGCGACCTCGGCGGTGTCGAGCCCGGCGGCCGGTTCGTCCAGCAGGAGCACGCGCGGACCGGTGGCCAGGGCCCGCGCGAGTTCCACCCGGCGCAGCGTCCCGGTGGGCAGCCCCGCGGCGGGGCGGGCCCGCACCGGTCCGTCGAGGCCGAGCAGCCGCAGCGTGCGCTCCACCGCGCGGGGATCGCCCGGCCGGCCCTGCTCGGCGCCGACGCGCACGTTCTCGGCCACGGTCAGCGTCGGGAAGACCGCCAGCTGCTGGAAGGTCCGCGCGATGCCGAGCCGGGTGCGGGCGTGCGCGGGCAGCCGGGTGATGTCGCGCCCCGCGAGCCGGACCGAGCCCCGCGCGGGCCGCAGCGTGCCCGCCAGACAGTGGAACAGCGTGCTCTTGCCGGCCCCGTTGGGCCCGACGACGGCGGTCACCCGCCCGGCCACGAGGCCGAGATCCACACCGTCCAGCGCGGTGAACCCGCCGTAGCGGACGCGCAGGGCACGGGCTTCGAGGACGGGGGGTGCGGCGGGTTCGTCCGCGGGGGCGGGGGCCGGGCGCCGCGATCCGGGGGACGGACCGCCCGGGGCGGCGCGGACCGGCCCGTCCCGCAGCGGGCGGGCGGCGGTCCCGCCGGGCGTGACGGCCTCCTCGCGGGCGGTCGCCTCCGTCCCGTCGTCGCGGCGGGCGGTACGGCGGGGGGACGGGGTACCGGCGCTCTCGCCGGCTGGGACGGCGCCCCTCCGGGGCGGACCGCCCGGCGGGCGGTCCGCGGCCGTTGCCGAGGCCGGGAGGCGCGGCCGGCCGCCCGGCGGGTGCTCCGTCGGCTCGGGCGGGGGCCGGTCGCCCGGCCGGTGTTTCGGCGGGTGCGGGGGCCGCGGCCGGTCGCCCGGCGGGCTGACGGGGGGACGTTCCGCCGCCCCACCCCCGCCCGCACCCCCTGCCGCGAGCCGGTCGTGACGGCGCCCCGGAAAGCCGGGCACCCGGTAGCGCCCGCCCGGGGCTCCCCTCCGCCGTCGGCGCGCGCCCGTGGCCGTCGCCCCCGCCGGCACCGGAACCGGTACCGGGGCGGGTTCCGGCCCGCGCAGCAGGTGGCGTACCCGGGCGCCCAGCGGAGTCGGTTCCGGCGGCCGGGCCGGCCGCAGGCGCTCCGCCGCCGCGCGCAGCACGTCGTGCGGGCCGCCCGGGAAGCGGCCGGCCAGGACCGCCAGCACGCCGATCACCGCCGCCGCCACGCCACCGCGCGTACCGGCGTCCAGGCCGACCAGCAGCGCCGCGGCCAGCAGCGCGCCCAGGGCGCTGTCGGCGCCCAGCACCACCACCGCGGCGAACCACAGCAGGCCCCGCACCGGGTCGTACGCCGCGGGGTCGAAGGCGCGCAGTCCCATGCCGAGCATGCCGCCGCCGAGCGCGGCCAGCGCGGCACCGCAGACGAAGGCCAGCAGCTTCAGCGACGGCACCCGCACGCCCGCCGCCCGCGCCCCGGACTCGTGGTCCCGCATCGCCGCCAGCGCGCGGCCCGTACGGCCCCGGCGCAGGGCCCAGGCCGCCGTCAGCGCGCACGCCAGGAGGGCCAGCTCCAGGACGTAGTACGCGCGGTCGCCGTCGAAGCCCGCCGGGCGGCCCAGGGACAGCCCCGACGTGGCGTACGGCTGGTCGAAGACGAAGCGGCTCACGCCGACGCCGACCGCGAACGTCGCCAGTGCCAGTGCGAGCCCCCGGCGGCCGATCGCCGGCCAGCCGGTCAGCACGCCCAGCGGGGCGACCAGGACGACCGCCACCGCGAGCGCGACCAGTTCCGGCAGCCGGGGCAGGCCGGGGAAGCGGCCGGCCGCGAGCAGCGCCGTGAACAGGGCGCCCAGGCCGGCGTACGCCGCCTGCCCGAGCGAGATCTGGCCGCCCCGGCCGGTGACCACCACCAGCGACAGCAGCACCACCCCGAGCGCCGGCACCTGCACCGCCGTGTGCAGGTCGCCCCCGGCGAAGCCCAGCGGCAGCAGGAAGAGCACCCCGGCCACGATCCAGACGCCCGGCGGGGTCGGCGCCCGCCCGCCGGCCGTGCGCGGGAGCGCGTCGCGCGCGCCCGCCCCGGGCAGCACCAGTGCGGCGAACAGCAGCGCCACGACGAACAGGTTGGCGCCGACCGCCTGGAACAGCGGCTCGCCCCACCCCGACGGGTGCAGCCGCGTCAGCTGACTCTGCGCCACCCCGATGCCGAGCGCGACGGCCACCGCCACCGGCAGACTCCGCATCCGCGCGGCGACCGCGACCGCCACCACCTCCATGACGAGCAGCGGCAGCCCGTACGGGTCGAGCCGCACGTACGGCGCCAGCAGCACCCCGGTCAGACCGGCCGTGAACGAGCCGAAGGCCCAGCCCGCCGCCGCCACCCGGTCCGCGTCGACACCCGCGAGCACGGCCAGTGACCGGTCGTCCACGACGGCCCGCAGCTCCCGCCCGAACCGCGTCCACCGGATCACCGCGCCGACCCCGGCGGCCAGTACGGCCACCACCGCGAGCTGCCCCCACGGGTCCGCCGGCACCAGCACCGGCGCGTCGTCCCGCGCTCCCTGCCCCCACAGCAGCGCGGCCCCGCCCACCAGCAGCACGAACACCCCGATGGACGCCACGAGCGCACGCGCCGGGTCCCCGCCCCGCACGGACAGCGGCCGGAACACCCACCGCTCCAGCACCACTCCGAGTCCCGGCGCCACCACCAGCAGCGTCAGCGCGGAGGCCCACCACAGCGGCCAGCCCCAGTCGACCACGCACCCGCGCAGCACGTACGCGCACACCATCGCGATCGCCCCGTGCGCGAAGTTGAGCACCCCGGTCGCCCGGTACGTCACGATCAGGCCGATACCGGTGAGCGCGGCCGCCGCGCCCACCGACAGACCGGCCAGGGTCAGGTCGTACGTCAGGGAGGCCATCGGCGAGGGCGTCAGCCGTCGGTCTCTTCGGCGGGTTCGCAGATCGGGCAGGGCTCCAGCCCACCGTGCGCCACGCGCCGCGCGTCCACCACAACCGCCTCCGTCCTCCCCGCGACCAGCGGGCAGTCCGCGCGATGCCACAGCGTCCCGCCCGGCACCATCAGCATCTCCCCGCTGACCGCGACCGGCGCGTCGGCCGCCGCGCGGGGACCGTCGGCGCCTTCCGGTGCCGCGGCCACGAGTAGCCCGTACAACTCCTCCACGCGCGCGGCGGCGAGCGCGCCGCGCCCCTGGGCCAGCAGCACCGCACCCGCGACGATCAGCGCGGCGCCCGGGACAGTGCAGGAGGCCAGATAGGGCAGCTGCCGTTCGGCGTACCGCTCACCCGAGACGCCGTACCAGCCGAGGACGCACAGCACCGCACCGGCGGCGAGCACGGCCCAGCCGGCCCACAGGACGGGGTGCGCGGTCCGCAGTCGGGCTGTCCGCATCATGGCTCCCACGCGTCGGGGTCTGTGCACGTGCCTGCCCCGCCCCCGGCCGAGCCGGCCGACCGGTTGCACTATGCCCCCTGCGAGCCGACCCTGAAAACACCGGGCGCACACGGCCCGTACCGACACCCGATTGGTGAGCCAATGGTTCTCGGCAGCGACCTCAGGCGGGGGAACGCGAGGAGGGGACACGGCCCACGGGCGGGGCGGGGCACGGCCCTCGCGGCAGCCGTGGCGCTGGTGCTCGCCCCGGCCCTCGCCGCGTGCGGTGACGGGGGCGGCGGCGACAGCCCGGTCCCCACCCAGACGGCGGAACGGACGCCGAGCGCACCGGGCAGCGCGCCCGCGGACCGGGCGGCGGCCGAGCGGGAGGTCAAGCAGAACTGGGAGAAGTTCTTCGACCCCAGGACGTCCCTGGACGACAAGAAGAAGCTCCTGCAGCACGGCCAGTTCATGGGCCCCGTCCTCGAGGCGTTCAGCGGCGACGAGCGCGGCGGGCAGGTCAAGGCGCAGGTCACGGAGGTCTCGTTCACCTCGCCGACCGAGGCGGACGTCAAGTTCGCGCTGAGCCTCAAGGGCGTCACCGCCCTGCCGGACGCGTCCGGGAAGGCCATCGAGGAGGACGGCACCTGGAAGGTGTCCGTCAAGTCCCTGTGCGCGCTGGTGGAGCTGAGCGGTGATGGCTCGCCCCCGGCCATCCCGGGCTGCTGAGGCACTCGCCGCGGCCCTGCTCCTCGTCCTGACCGCGGCCTGCGGCAGCCGCCTGCCGGAGAGCGACTTCGAGCACGACGGCCGCAGCCCGTCCGCCCCCGCCCGGGACACCGGCGAACCGGTCCGCGTGGGCATCGTCACCAGCGCCACCAGCCCGGTCGGCGGCGGCGCCTTCACCGGCCCGCGCGACGGCGCGAAGGCCTGGTTCGACCGGCTCAACGCGCGCGGCGGCATCGCCGGACGGCCCGTCGAGGTGCGGCTGTGCGACGACGGCGGCAGCGGCGTCGGCAACAACGAGTGCGTGCACCGGCTGATCGACGAGGACGAGGTCGTCGCCCTGGTGGCCACCACCGCCCTGGACTACGCGGGCGCCTCCCGCGTCTCCCGCGCGGGGGTGCCCGACATCGGCGGCCAGCCCATCGGCGCCGCGTACGACACCTACCCGCACCTGTACAGCATCTACGGCAGCAGCGCGCCCAGGAACGGCACCCCCGGCTGGGACGGCGAGCTGTACGGCGGCACGGAGGTCTACCGCTACTTCGCGCGCGAGCACGGCGCCCGCACGGCCGCGGTCGTCTCCTACAACCAGTCGGCGTCCGCCGCCTACGCCCGGCTCGTCGAACGGGGGCTGAGGGCCGAGGGCTACCGGGTCGTCACCGAACGGGTCGACTTCGCGCTGCCCAACTTCCGCGCGGTGGCCGCCGACCTGAAGGAGCAGGGCGCCGACCTGGTCTTCGACGCCATCGACGGCCACGGCAACGCCCGGCTGTGCCAGGCCATGGACGACGTCGGCGCCCGGGTCACCGCCAAGGTCACCCACGCGCAGAACTGGACCTCCACCGTCGCCGAGGACCTCGCGGACGCGCCGCGCTGCCGCAACGCGCTGTGGGCGACCGGCTCCAGCCGCAACTTCGAGGACACCGGCCACCGGGCCGTACGCGCGTTCAGGGACGCCACGAAGGGGCTGCGGACGCACTCGCAGTGGCAGCTGGAGGGCTGGGCGGCCGCCCGCTGGTTCACCGAGGCGGCGACGTCCTGTGCGCGCACGGGCATCACCCGCGCGTGCGTCGACGCCCGGGTGAACGGCGCCGAGGGCTACACCGCCGGCGGGCTGCTGCTCCCCGTGTCGTTCAGGCCGTCGCCCGAGCCGCCGGGGACCAGCAGGGCCTGCCTGTCCGTGGCCCGCTGGCGGGACGGCGAGGGCTGGGTCACCCAGGGCGACATGAACCGCACCTGCTTCCGGGTGCCGCACCTGGCGTACGAGCCCTGACGCCCGCCGCCGTCAGCGGGGCTCGGGACCGGCTTGCTCGCTCCCTGGCTCCGGCTGGGAGGTCACGGCCGCGTACTCCGGGTGGTTCATGTCGAACGCCGGCGACTCCGAGCGGATCCGGGGCAGCGTCGTGAAGTTGTGCCGGGGCGGGGGGCACGAGGTGGCCCACTCCAGGGAGCGGCCGAAGCCCCACGGGTCGTCGACCTCGACCTTCTCGCCGTACTTGGCGGTCTTCCAGACGTTGTAGAGGAACGGCAGCGTGGAGAGGCCGAGCAGGAAGGCGCCGATGGTCGAGAGGGTGTTGAGCGCGGTGAAGCCGTCCGCCGCCAGGTAGTCGGAGTAACGGCGCGGCATGCCCTCGGCGCCCAGCCAGTGCTGCACCAGGAACGTGGTGTGGAAGCCGACGAAGAGGGTCCAGAACTGGATCTTGCCCAGCCGTTCGTCGAGCATCTTCCCGGTGAACTTGGGCCACCAGAAGTAGAACCCGGCGAAGGTCGCGAAGACGACGGTGCCGAAGACGACGTAGTGGAAGTGGGCGACGACGAAGTACGAGTCCGTGACGTGGAAGTCCAGCGGCGGCGACGCGAGCAGCACCCCGGTCAGCCCGCCGAACAGGAACGACACCAGGAACCCGGTCGCCCACAGCATCGGCGTCTCGAAGGACAGCGAGCCCTTGATCATGGTGCCGGTCCAGTTGAAGAACTTCACGCCCGTCGGCACCGCGATCAGGAAGCTCATGAAGGAGAAGAACGGCAGCAGCACCGCACCGGTGGCGAACATGTGGTGCGCCCACACCACGACCGACAGGCCCGTGATGGCCATGGTGGCGCCCACCAGCGTCAGATAGCCGAACAGCGGCTTGCGGCTGAAGACCGGGATGATCTCGGTGACGATGCCGAAGAACGGCAGCGCGATGATGTAGACCTCGGGATGGCCGAAGAACCAGAACAGGTGCTGCCACAGCAGCGCCCCGCCGTTCGCCGCCTCGAAGACGTGCGAGCCGAACCGCCGGTCCGACTCCAGCACCAGCAGCGCCGCCGCCAGCACCGGGAACGCCATCAGGATCAGGATCGACGTGAACAGCGTGTTCCAGACGAACAGCGGCATCCGGAACATCGTCATCCCCGGGGCGCGCATCCCGACGATGGTGGCGATGAAGTTGACCGCGCCGAGGATGGTGCCGAAGCCGGACAGCGCCAGCCCCATGATCCACAGGTCGGGGCCGAGGCCCGGCGAGAAGTGCTCGCTGTTCAGCGGCGCGTACGCGAACCAGCCGTAGGCGGCCGGCCCCCCGGTCACCACCAGCGAGCCGAGCACGATCAGACCGCCGAACAGGAACAGCCAGTACGAGAACATGTTCAGCCGGGGGAAGGCCACGTCGGGCGCGCCGATCTGCAGCGGCATCAGCTCGTTGGCGAACCCGGCGAAGCTGGGCGTCGCGAACAGCAGCAGCATGATCGTGCCGTGCAGCGTGAACATCTGGTTGTACTGCTGGTTGTCGATGAGCTGAAGTCCCGGCCGGGCCAGCTCGGCCCGCATCAGCAGCGCCATCACGCCCGCGATCAGGAAGAACACGAACGACGTGACCAGGTAGAGGTGGCCGATCCTCTTGTGGTCGGTGGTGGTCAGCCAGTCGATCACCACCCGCCCGCCCCGCTGCCGGCGCGCCGGCCGTGCCGCCGCGTGAACGGTCTGCGTCCCCATCGCTCGCCCCTTCGCTCATCGCGCGCCGGGCCCGCCGGAGCCCGTGCCACCTGTACCCCGGGCTCCTGCCATGATGCTCGCCCGCCCGCGCCGTCCGACAGGGAGGCGCGGCGGTCGTGTGACGGAAACGAGGAAATTCTGTGTGCATCCGCTTCCGTGATCATGCCTGGCGACGAAGGGGGAATAGGGCCCGGGGAGCCTTTCCGGCACTTTCCGCCGGGATTTATCGCGGCCGTGGTGTGACACGCGGGAATTCCGTTCGATTGCTGCGGAAGGCGTACCGAACCGCCCGTACGAGTGATGGCCGCCGTCATGACGTCTGTCGTGATCCTGTGACAGAAGTGTGACTGCGGAGGGATCCGGGCCGGTGTTCCCGGCGCGGACTTCCGCGATCAGGGGCCAGGGCATAGCGTGACGGTATGGCACCCATTCCGACACCCTCCGCGGAACCCCACGACACCCCGGACTCCTATGTAGGCCTCGCCGCGGACCGGGCGGAGCGCCTCGCGCGCGAGCGCGGCTGGTCCACGGTGCGGGCACTGCCGCCGGGCGCGATCATCACCATGGAGTACCGCTCGGGGCGGCTGAACTTCGAGGTGAGGGACGGTCGCGTGGCGCGGGCCTGGAAGGGCTGACACGCGGCGACGGCGACGGCCCCGGTTCCCTGACGGAACCGGGGCCGTGCCCTGTCTGCCGGACGCTCCGCGCCGTCCGTCTCAGGGACGGGTCGCGGGTGTCGTGCCGCGCGGGTGACGCTCCGAGTGCGGCGGACGGCGACTGCCCGCCGGGGTGACCGGGGAGCGCTCCGCGCGGGTGGTGTGCGGGCCGGGCGCCAGATAGGCGGGCGACCGGGTGGCCGGACGGCCCGCGTGGAGCGGCTCGGGAGCCGGGTCAGGACGGTCGGTGAGCGGCTTGAGCGGGACGGGCCGCCCGACCGGGCCCGCCGCCGGTGCCCTCCCGCTCCAGCGCGCCCGCAACCGGTCGCGCAGGGCGAGGATCCGGGTCTCGGCGCGCGCGATCAGCGGCTCGAACCAGGGCAGCGCGAGCAGGATCAGCAGGCCGGCGACCCAGCCCAGGATCACGTCGCTCAGCCAGTGGGTCCCGATGTAGACGGTGGACAGCCCCACGCCGAGCGAGGTCACCGCGGAGAGCGCGGACAGCCAGCGGCGGGCTCTCGGGGTGGAGGCCAGATAGGCCAGGATTCCCCAGGTCACCACGGCGTTGGCGGTGTGGCCGCTGGGAAATATATCGCCGCCGAGCCACATCTCGTTCGAGCCGATCTCGGTCGCGTAGTGCGGCCCCAGGCGCCCCATGCCGTACTTGGCGGCACCCACGGTGACGTTGAGCAGCAGCAGGGAGACGCCGAGGGCGAGCAGCGGGCGCAGGGTGTGCTGCCGCCAGGAGCGCCAGCCCAGCCAGGCCGCGACCATCACGGCGGTCGGTCCGCGCTGGCCGAGGACCACGTAGTAGTCGACGAAGGCGTGGATCTCGGACCACTGCTGGTAGGGGCGGAAGAACATCACCTGCCAGTCCAGCCGGACCAGCCAGGAGGTGATCAGCACGGCCCACACGATCGCCAGGTAGAAGGCCAGGGCGGCGCCGAAAAGCACCACCCGGTGCCGGCTCATCCGCGGCACGCCGATGTGAGCCGGTCGTTCCGGCTCACGATCCAGCCTCGCGAACACCCGGTCCAGACGGGTGGGCTTCCGTTCGGTACGCACCCAATCGACGTTACAGCGAGTGAGCGCGGAACCCCCTCCAATCAGCGTCTTTGTGATGACGATGTGATGTGGCATTCCTCTCAGGAGGCTGTTTATCCGCAGCGAATCCGCAATCCCCGGCGCTACCGGCCTTCAATTCCTTTGATCATTCAGGGTGACGGTTTTATCGCGCTTTTGAATTTGTTCACCCGGGCCTGGTGCGGAATTTCCCCGGTGCTCATCGGCCGTCCGGGCGGCTCAGGGCGGCCCCGAGCCGTTCAGCCAGAACGCGCCGTACACCGCCGAGGCGACCGCGACCGGCCCCAGCACCAGCGCCGACCTGGGCGTACGCAGCCGGGCCAGGGCCAGGGCGAGGGGCAGCAGCAGGGGGAACGCGGGCATCAGCAGACGCGGCTTCGAGCCGAAGTAGCTCGACGCGCACAGGGCGAGCGCGGTGACGACACCGGCGTACACCAGCAGGGGGAGCGGCTGGCGCTGCCGTACGCAGACCACGTACAGCCACATCAGGAGGCCGACTCCGAGGAGCAGTCCGAGCCCCGCCGGGACGGACGGGAGCGACGTGAACTTCCCGGCGACGAAGCGGGCGAAGGCGTATCCCCCGTCGAACCCGTTGCGCCATCCGGCCTGGACGTCGAGGTACCCCAGCGGACCGCTGCCGGTCCGGTGCCCGACCCACAGAACGTAACCGGCGGTCCCCAGGGGCGCGAGGAGCATGCCGAGCGCCCGGCGCACGCGGACACCGGGGGCGCGCGGACCGCGCCGGGCTCCGTCCGGTGTGCGGACGCGCCGGGCCGTCGCGGAAGGACCGGCGCGTTCGCCGGCCCGCGCGCCGTCCGCCGGTCCCGCGCTCCGTTGCCGCACGAAGGAGGGGCGGCGCGGCACGCTCTCCGCGCCTTCGGCGGAGCGGTCGCGCAGGAACGCTGCGGTCCCCGCCGCCCACACCGCCGCGACCACCGCCAGCCCCACCGGCCGGGTCAGTCCCGCCAGTCCCGCCAGGACCCCGGCCGTCACCCAGCGGCCCGTCAGCACCGCGTACAGCGACCAGGCGGCGAGCGCGGTGAACAGCGACTCGCTGTACGCCATCGACTGCACGACGCCCACCGGCAGCACCGCCCACAGCAGCACCGCGCACACCCCGGCCCGGCGCCCGTACACATGGTCGGCCACCGCGAAGATCCCCCAGGCCGCGGCGAGCGAGGCGAGCAGGGAGACGACGAACCCCCCGTCGGCGGGGGACAGCGGCGACACCGCCGCCACCAGCCGCTCCAGCCAGGGGAGCAGGGGGAAGAACGCCAGGTTGGAGTGCACGTCGCCGTTGGGCAGCCGCACCTCGTAGCCGTACCCCAGCTCCGCGACCCGGGTGTACCACAGGGCGTCCCAGCGGGCGGTCAGCAAGGTGTACGCGTCCTTGCCGCGCGCCTCGCTCCACAGGGCCAGGACGACCAGGCCCAGGGCACGCACGGCGGCGTACCCGAGGAGCGCCGGTGCGGCCCGGCGCAGTGCCCCGGGGCGGACCGGTGCGGCGCGCGTCTCGAGAACGTTCACGGGCCCGATTATCGACCGGGCGTGGAACCGCACCGTCCGGCGGAACGCGCGCACCCGGGCGAGGAGTGGTGTACGCCACATCGATCTCCCGGACGTGTGAGACACCCGCCACTCGACCCCGGCCCCCACTCGCGTACGCTGACGTGTCACTCGCCGTTCGTTGCACGGGCCGGAGACCACCGCTCCCCTCCGGCCGAGCCACGGGGGAGCCCCCGCCCCTGTGCGCCCGCCGATCGCGAGGGAACATCTGGGAGGTACGTACATGTCCGGGACGACCACGGCCGCCGCACTGCGCCGTCGGGCGGCCGGGGCCGGTGCCAACCGCTGGGTGGTACTCGTCGTCCTCTGCGCCAGCCTGCTGCTGGTCGCCGTCGACGCCACCGTCCTGCACGTGGCGGTCCCCGCCGTCACGGAGGACCTCAGGCCCGGCGGGGTGGAGCTGCTCTGGATCGTCGACGCCTACCCCTTGGTCTGCGCCTCGCTGCTGATCCTGTTCGGCACCCTGGGCGACCGGGTCGGCCGCAGACGCGTCCTGCTGCTGGGCTACGCCCTGTTCGGCGTCGCGTCCGGGACGGCCGCCCTCGCGGACAGCGCCCAGGTGCTGATCGCGGCCCGGGCACTGCTCGGCGTCGGCGGCGCGATGATCATGCCCGCGACGCTGTCGATCCTGCGCCAGGTCTTCCCCGACCGGCGCGAACGGGCGCTCGCCATCGGCATCTGGAGCGCGGTCGCCGCGGTGGGCGCGGCCGTCGGACCACTGCTCGGCGGCTTCCTGCTGGAGCACTTCTGGTGGGGCTCGGTCTTCCTGGTCAACATCCCGCTGATGCTGGTCAGCCTCCCGGTCGGGTGGCTGCTGCTGCCGGAGTCGAAGGGCGAGGGCGACGGCCCCTGGGACGTGGTCGGCGCGCTGATGGCCGCCGCCGGACTGTTCGCGGTGGTCCTCGGCGTGAAGCGGCTCGGCGGCGGCGACTCCGTGGGCAGCCCCTGGACCGTGGTGCCGCTGCTCGGCGGCGCCGCGCTGCTGGCCCTCTTCGTGCGCCGGCAGCGGCGCCGCACGCACCCACTGGTCGACCTGCGGATGTTCGCACGGCCGGCGTTCAGCACGTCGGTGGTCTGCATCGTGCTGGCGATGCTCGCCCTGGTGGGCCTGGAGCTGATCGCGGCGCAGTACCTCCAGCTCGTGCTGGGGCTCTCCCCGCTGGAGACCGGACTGCGCCTGCTGCCACTGACCGTCGCGGCGATGGCGGCGGGGCTCGCGGGCGCGCGGATGCTGCGGAGGTTCGGCCCGCGCCGCATGGTCGGCGCCGGCTTCTGCCTGACGGCCGCCGCGGTGGTGTCCCTGACCGCGATGGGCGGACACGACAACTTCCCGCTGCTGCTCACCGGTTTCGTGCTGCTCGGCTTCGGCCTGGAGACCACGCTGTTCGGGGCGTACGAGTCGATGCTCAGCGAGGCGCCGCAGGACCAGGCCGGCGGGGCGGCGGCGATCGGCGAGACCTCCTACCAGCTGGGTGCCGGGATCGGGATCGCGCTGCTCGGCAGCGTCATGAACGCCGCCTACGCTCCCGGCCTCGACGGCGTGCCCGGGGTGCCCGCGCGGGCGTCCGCCGCGGCGGGCCACTCGCTGGGCGAGGCGTACGAGGTGGCGGAACGGCTCGGCGGGCCCGCCGGGGAGGCCCTGCGGCACGCGGCGCGCCACGCCTTCGTGCACGGCCTGCACGTGACCCTGCTGGTGAGCGCGGGCCTGCTGCTGCTCGGCGCGGCGATGGCGCTGCGGCTGCCGCGGGCGATGCAGTGCGAGACGCCGGCCGTGGAGGTGCCCGCGCCGCGCGAGGCCACGCGGCGGCGTGGCTCCGAGCTGAAGGTGTGAGCCGTACCCGGCCGGGCCGGGTGGACGTGCGGGAGACCGCGCCGTAACGTCGCCCCGAGCCGTGACTAGCAGCGCTAGTTAATGTCCCGGAGTTGTCCGGAGAAGCCCCGGAGGGTGCCCCATGTCCGCGTCCGCGAAGTTGCCCCCCTTCGACCCCGCCGACCCGCTCGGCCTCGACGACCTGCTGGAGCCGGAGGACCTGGCGATCCGGGACACGGTGCGCGCCTGGGCCGAGGACCGGGTGCTGCCGTACGTCGCCGACTGGTACGAGAAGGGCGAGCTGCCCGTCATCCGGGAACTGGCGCGGGAACTCGGCGGGATCGGCGCGCTCGGCATGTCCCTCGACGGCTACGGCTGCGCGGGCGCGAGCGCCGTCCAGTACGGGCTCGCGTGCCTGGAGCTGGAGGCGGCCGACTCCGGCATCCGCTCGCTGGTCTCCGTCCAGGGCTCGCTCGCGATGTACGCGATCCACCGGTTCGGCAGCGAGGAGCAGAAGCAGCGCTGGCTGCCCGGCATGGCGGCCGGCGAGATCATCGGCTGCTTCGGGCTGACCGAACCCGACCACGGCTCCGACCCCGCCTCGATGCGCACGTACGCCAAGAAGGACGGCACGGACTGGGTGCTGAACGGGCGCAAGATGTGGATCACCAACGGATCCGTGGCCGGGGTCGCCGTGGTGTGGGCGCGCACCGACGACGGGATCCGCGGTTTCCTGGTGCCGGCCGGCAGCGCGGGCTTCTCCGCCCCCGAGATCAAGCACAAGTGGTCGCTGCGCGCCTCCGTCACCAGCGAGCTGGTCCTCGACGACGTGCGGCTGCCCGCCGACGCGGTGCTGCCGGAGGTGACCGGGCTCAAGGGGCCGCTCAGCTGTCTGTCGCACGCCCGGTACGGGATCGTCTGGGGCGCCATGGGCGCCGCGCGCAGCTCCTTCGAGGCGGCCGTCGGTTACGCGACGTCACGGGAGCAGTTCGGGCGGCCCATCGGCGGGTTCCAGCTGACCCAGGCCAAGCTCGCCGACATGGCGGTCGAACTGCACAAGGGGTTGCTGCTCGCCCACCATCTGGGGCGGCGCATGGATGCCGGCCGCCTGCGTCCCGAGCAGGTCAGCTTCGGCAAGCTCAACAACGTGCGCGAGGCCATCGACATCTGCCGCACGGCGCGGACGATCCTCGGTGCCAACGGGATCTCGCTCGCCTACCCGGTGATGCGGCACGCGACCAATCTGGAATCGGTGCTCACCTACGAGGGCACCGTCGAAATGCACCAGCTCGTGCTGGGCAAGGCGCTCACCGGGCTCGACGCCTTCCGGTGAGCCTCCGCGGAGGCAGGGCCGGTGTGCGGCCCTGCCTCAGCTCTGGTTGAAGAAGCCGTCCGACCGGTGCGCGGCCGGCTCCCCGCTGACCACCTCGGTGTCGGCCGGGCTGAGCAGGAACACCCGGCTGGAGACGCGCTCGATGGAACCGCGCAGACCGAAGATCAGGCCCGCCGCGAAGTCGACGACGCGCTTGGCGTCGGTGGCGTCCATGGCCGTGAGGTTCATGATGACGGGAACACCGTCGCGGAACAGCTCGCCGATGGCGCGGGCGTCCCGGAAACTGTCCGGGGTGACCGTGCCGATCCGGCGGCCCTTCTCCTCGGCGACGTCCGCGGCCACCTTGACCCGCGGGTCGGTGACCCAGGCCTCCCCGGGCTCGGTCCCCTCGGAGTAGTCGTCGTCGTAGTAGCGCTCGTCTTCGTTGTCGTCGACGAGGCCCAGCCAGGCACTCGCCTTGCGTACCGATCCCATGGACGCCTCCTCTCACAGCGGTCCTTCTTGCTTTCCGCATCCCTATGGTCGTCCATGATGCGGAGGGCGCGCCAAGTGGATAGACGCCGCGCGGGGGGTTTGTGACGGTACTGGTGCACAGCGAATCCGTCGAGAGTCCGTGTTTCCCAAGGGTCTTGGTGTAAACGGATGCTGACTGTGAGTGAAATATGATTCTTCCCGGCGTACGGGTGAGGAAGGGTGCGTACGGGTGAACGCGGCGGTCGATACGATGCCGCAGCTCGAACTCGCACAACTGCACGGGGGAACGTCGTGTTCGGAATGGTCAGGCCGTGTCGGCACCGGCTCGGGGAGAAGCTCACGGCCCAGTGGATGGCCCATTTGTGCGGGCTGTGCCTCGCGTTGCGCGGGGGCCACGGGCAGCTCGCCCGCGTCGTCACCAATTACGACGGGCTCCTCGTTTCCGTGCTGACGGAGGCTCAGGCCGGGTCTGGTGACGCGGGACGGCGCACCGCGGGACCCTGCCCGCTGCGCGGCATGCGCACCGCGTCCGTCGCGCACGGCGAGGGCGCCCGGCTCGCGGCGGCCGTCTCCCTCGTCCTCGCCTCCGCCAAGGTGCGCGACCACGTCGCCGACGGGGACGGACTGCTGGCCCGCAGGCCGGTGGCGCTCGCCGCCCGCCGGGTCGCGGCGAGCTGGGACCGGGCCGGGGCGCGGACCGGTTCGGACGTCGGGTTCGACACGGCCGTCCTCCTCGACGCCGTGGACCGGCAGACCGGCATCGAGACCCTCGCCGGGCCCGGCACCCCGATCCTCACCGTCACCGAGCCGACCGAGACCGCGACCGCCGCGGCCTTCGCGCACACCGCCGTGCTCGCCGGACGACCGCGCAACGCCGTCCCCCTCGCGGAGGCGGGACGCCTCTTCGGGCGCCTCGCGCACCTGCTGGACGCCGTGGAGGACAGGGACGCCGACACCGCGTCGGGCGCCTGGAACCCGCTCACCGCCACCGGAACCCCGCTGTCCGAGGCCCGCCGGCTCGCCGACGACGCGGTGCACGGCATCCGGCTCGCGCTGCGGGAGGTGGAGTTCCGCGACGGCGGACTCGCACACCGGCTCCTCGTCCATGAACTGCCCAACTCCGTCCACCGTGCCTTCGGTACGGTCTCCTGTGCCCACGGAACCGGCCCCTACGCACCCCCCGGCACTCCCGGTGGCCCCGGCGCCCCGCCGCCTCCCGAGCCGCCGCGCCGCGACCGGCGCGGGGCGCTGGCCGGCTGCGCCGTGTGGCTGGGGCTCGCCTGCACCTGCCAGTTGTGCTGCGGTACCTACGAGGACCCCTGGAACGGGGAGCGCAAGGAGGGCACCTGTTCCACCTGCGACTGCAGCGGGTGCGGCGACTGCTGCCAGTGCTGTCAGTGCTGCAACTGCGGCGGCGAGGACGGTTGTTGCGACGGCTGCGACTGCGGCTGCGACTGCGGCTGCTGAGCCGGGGGACGAGGACCGCCGGGCGGGCGCCGGATGCCCGAGGACGCGGGTTTCCGGACAGCTCGGGGCCGTTCGACCGGCCGTTGGGCGGGGGTGACCACGGGGGACGCGATCCCGCGCACGGACCAAGTCTCCTACACGGTTCAAAGGGCGACGTCCGAAAGGCACTCTTGCGCCGAACGGTCGGTCGGCCGAATACTCGCCCACAGCGCTTGTCAGGAGCACGCTGTGTTCGGAATCCGGGCACACGGTCCCTGGCTGCGCCTCACCGGGCCCACAACCCCACGAGGGCCCCCTACTTCCTTTGTGGAGGAACGAGAAGTGAGGATCAAGCGCACCACCCCCCGCAGCGGCATCTCGAGACGGACTCGGCTGATCGCCGTATCCACCGGCCTCGTGGCCGCTGCCGCGATCGCGATCCCCAGCGCGAACGCCGCCGACACCCCCGCCACCTTCAGCTCCGCCGAGCTCAAGAGCGTCAGCAGCTCGGTGCTGGAGGCCGACGTCCCGGGCACCGCCTGGGCCGTCGACAGCAAGACCAACCGGGTGCTCCTGACCGTCGACAGCACCGTCTCCCAGGCCGAGATCAACAAGATCAAGCAGCAGGCCGGGGACGACGCGGGCGCGATCACCGTCAAGCGCACCCCGGGCAAGTTCAACAAGCTCATCCAGGGCGGCGACGCCATCTACGCGAGCAGCTGGCGCTGCTCCCTCGGCTTCAACGTCCAGGACAGCAGCGGCGCCCAGTACTTCCTGACCGCCGGTCACTGCACCGACGGCGCCGGCACCTGGTACTCGAACTCCGCCCGCACCACGGCCATCGGTTCGACCGCCGGCTCCAGCTTCCCCGGCAACGACTACGGCATCGTGCGCTACAGCGGGTCCGTCAGCCGTCCCGGCACCGCGAACGGCGTGGACATCACCCGTGCGGCCACCCCGGCCGTGGGCACCACCGTCATCCGTGACGGCTCCACCACCGGCACCCACAGCGGCCGGGTCACCGCCCTCAACGCGACCGTCAACTACGGCGGCGGCGACATCGTCTCGGGTCTCATCCAGACGACCGTCTGCGCCGAGCCCGGCGACTCCGGCGGCTCGCTCTACGGCAGCAACGGCACCGCGTACGGTCTGACCTCCGGCGGCAGCGGCAACTGCAGCTCCGGCGGCACGACCTTCTTCCAGCCGGTGACCGAGGCCCTGAGCGCCTACGGGGTCAGCGTCTACTAGGACCGGCCCGCACCACCGGTCCCACGGGTCCCACCCGCAGCCGGCAGCACGAGGAGCCCCCGCACGCGATCGCCGTGCGGGGGCTCCCCCTCGTGGGCGGCGCGGAGTTACCGTCGAAGGACACACCAGGACGCGCCGGGCGGCACCGGACGCGGGATCACCTGATGCGCCACTTCGGACCCTGGGGGCCGTGATGGTCGAGGAACTGGTGACGGCGGGAGTGACGGCGGCCTCCGCCGGAGCGGTCTATCTGATGGCGGCGGCCCGGGTCGTCAAGCAGTACGAGCGGGGTGTGGTCTTCCGGCTCGGCCGGCTCCGCCCCGCGGTGCGCGGGCCCGGGTTCACCCTGATCGTTCCGTTCGTGGACCGGCTGCGGAAGGTCAACCTGCAGATCGTCACCATGCCGGTGCCGGCCCAGGAGGGCATCACCCGGGACAACGTGACCGTGCGGGTCGACGCGGTGGTGTACTTCAAGGTGGTCGACGCGGCCGACGCCGTGGTGCAGGTGGAGGACTACCGGTTCGCGGTCTCGCAGATGGCGCAGACCTCGCTGCGGTCGATCATCGGCAAGAGCGACCTCGACGACCTGCTCTCCAACCGCGAGAAGCTGAACCAGGGCCTGGAGCTGATGATCGACAGCCCCGCGATGGGGTGGGGCGTGCAGATCGACCGGGTCGAGATCAAGGACGTCTCGCTGCCCGACACGATGAAGCGGTCCATGGCCCGCCAGGCCGAGGCCGACCGCGAGCGCCGGGCCCGCGTCATCAACGCCGACGCCGAGCTCCAGGCGTCGAGGAAGCTGGCCGAGGCCGCCCAGCAGATGGCCGAGACCCCCTCCGCGCTGCAACTGCGCCTGCTCCAGACCATCGTCGCGGTCGCCGCCGAGAAGAACTCCACCCTCGTCCTGCCCTTCCCGGTGGAGCTGCTGCGCTTCCTCGAACGGGCCGCCCAGCCGGCGCCGGCGGCCGCCCAGCAGTCGGTCCCGGCGACCGCGCGGCCGGTGCCGGAAGCGGTGCAGGAGCAACGGCCGTCCGAGGCGGCCCGCATGGATCCGGACCCCGAGGGGTCGATTTTCGGCCACGACCAGATCCGGCGGACCGCACCGCCGGTTACTCCTTCGTAGCGTTTGCAGAGTGAACCTTCCTGCGTGTCCATGACCTGTCAGGACATAGGGGGCGCGCGGCCGTTGTCGCACGCGCGTCCTGAAGTCGACCTTGTGTGCTCCCTGTGGGGTTCGGAAGAGTAGGCGCCGTTCGACCGGCACGGGTGTGGGTTCTTTCGTGTTCCGCCCCCGTGGCCGTACGCCTTCCGGTTCGGTGGGGTCCCCACAACCTCCCCGGGCCGTCCCCCCACAGGAGGACGTGAGTTGAAGCACCGACGCATACCCAGGCGCCGTGCACTGATGGCGGGTGCGGGCATCGCCGCACTGGCCGCCGGCGCGGTCACCTTCCAGACTGCGAACGCCAGCGAGGCCCCGGCGGACTCCGCGCCCCGGACCCTCTCGATCACCGCGGCCGGAAAGCTCGCCTCGACGCTCGCCCAGGACCTGGGCGCCGACGCGGCGGGAACGTACTACGACGCGAAGAGCAAGGCCCTCGTGGTGAACGTGCTCGACGAGACCGCCGCCGAGGCCGTCGAGTCGGCCGGCGCCAGGGCGAGAGTCGTGGCGAACTCCCTCGCCGAACTGAAGAGCGCGCGCACCACCCTCCAGCAGGACGCCACCATCCCGGGCACCTCCTGGGTGACCGACCCGACCACCAACAAGGTCGTCGTCACCGCGGACCGCACCGTCTCCGAGGCCGAGTGGGCCAAGCTGACGAAGGTCGTCGACGGGCTGGGCGCCAAGGCCGAACTCCAGCGCACCAAGGGGGAGTACAAGCCCTTCATCGCGGGTGGTGACGCCATCACCGGCAACGGCGGGCGCTGCTCGCTCGGCTTCAACGTGACCAAGGGCGGCGAGCCGCACTTCCTCACCGCCGGGCACTGCACCGAGGGCATCACCACCTGGTCGGACTCCTCGGGCAACGTGATCGGCGAGAACGCCGCGTCCAGCTTCCCGGACGACGACTACGGCCTGGTGAAGTACACGGCCGAGGTGGACCACCCGAGCGAGGTGAACCTCTACGACGGCTCCACGCAGGCGATCTCCGGCGCCGCCGAGGCCACCGTCGGGATGCAGGTCACCCGCAGCGGCTCCACCACCCAGGTGCACTCCGGCACGGTCACCGGTCTGGACGCCACCGTGAACTACGGCAACGGCGACATCGTCAACGGTCTGATCCAGACCGACGTGTGCGCCGAGCCCGGCGACAGCGGCGGCTCGCTCTTCTCGGGCGACCAGGCGGTCGGCCTCACCTCCGGCGGCAGCGGCGACTGCTCCTCGGGCGGCGAGACCTTCTTCCAGCCGGTGACGGAGGCCCTCTCGGCGACCGGCACGCAGATCGGCTGAGCACAGCACGTCACGACGTCCCGCCCCTCCGTCGCGGAGGGGCGGGACGTTCGTGTGTCCGGGTGTTTGCGCAGGTGGGAAGGGGTCGAACGGATGTCGCACACGCATTCGAAAATTGGTCTATGGTGGGGGTGAGGTAGCTGGGAACAGATGTTCGAGAGCCGGTCGGGGCTCACGAGTGCGGGAGGTGCGTGTGCCGGGTTTCACGCATCTGCACACCGTCTCCGGGTTCTCCCTGCGCTACGGCGCCTCCCACCCGGAGCGGCTGGCCGAGCGCGCCGCCGAGCGGGGCATGGACGCCCTCGCCCTCACCGACCGGGACACGGTCGCGGGCTCGGTGCGGTTCGCCAAGGCCTGCGCCAAGGCGGGGGTGCGTCCGCTCTTCGGGGCGGAGCTGGCGGTGACCGCCCCGCCGTCCCCGGGCGCGCGCGGGGACGAGGCCGTACGGCGTGACCGGCGCCGTACCCCGGTGCGCGGGGGTGCCTTCATCGACGAGTCGACACCCCGCGTCACCTTCCTCGCCCGGGACGGCGCCCGCGGCTGGGCCGGCTTGTGCCGGCTGATCTCCGCCGCCCACACCGCCACCGGACTTCCCCGGCTGACCTGGGACGACAACTATGCCGACGGTCTGACCGTGCTGCTCGGCCCCGACTCCGACGTCGGCCGCGCCCTCGCCGCCGGCCGCCCCGACCGCGCGGCCCGGCTGCTCGCCCCCTGGCGGGAGGTCTACGGGGACGCCCTGCGCCTGGAGACCGTCTGGCACGGACGCGAGGGCACCGGACCCGGTTCCCTGCGGCTGGCCGCCCGCACCCTGGGCTTCGCCGCCGAACAGCGGATCCGGCCCGTGCTGAGCAACGCCGTCCGCTACGCCGACCCCGGCCTCGGCCCGGTCGCCGACGTCCTGGACGCCGCCCGCCGCCTGGTCCCCGTCGACCCGGCCAAGGGGCTCGACTCCGGTGAGGCCTGGCTCAAGGACGCGGGCGCCATGCTGGCGGCGGCCGAGCGGATCGTGGAGGCCGCCGGCTTCCGGCGCGAGGCGGCGTTGCGGCTGCTGGAGCAGACGCAGGCCACGGCCGCCGAGTGCCTGGTCGACCCCGACGACGACCTCGGCATGGGCAGCGTCCACTTCCCCGAACCGCACCTCGTCGGCGCCGGCCGCCGCACCGCCCAGCGGACCCTCGCCTCCCGGGCGGCGGCGGGCATGGTGCTGCGCGGCTACGCCGGGCGCCGCGAGTACTGGGAGCGGATGCACCACGAGCTGGACATCATCGCCCACCACGGCTTCGCCTCCTACTTCCTGACCGTCTCCCAGGTCGTCGACGACGTGCGGGACATGGGCATCCGGGTGGCCGCGCGCGGCTCGGGCGCCGGCTCCCTGGTCAACCACCTCCTCGGCATCGCGCACGCCGACCCGGTCGGGCACGGGCTGCTGATGGAGCGCTTCCTGTCCAAGGAGCGGGTGGTGCTGCCCGACATCGACATCGACGTGGAGTCCGCGCGCCGCCTGGAGGTCTACCGCGCGATCATCGGCCGGTTCGGCACCGAGCGGGTGGCCACGGTCGCCATGCCGGAGACCTACCGGGTGCGCCACGCCATCCGCGACGTCGGGGCGGCGCTGTCCATGGACCCGGCCGAGATCGACCGCGTCGCCAAGTCCTTCCCGCACATCCGCGCCCGCGACGCCCGCGCGGCCCTCGACGAACTGCCCGAGCTGCGGGAACTGGCGGGGGAGAGGGAGAAGTACGGCAGGCTGTGGGAGCTGGTCGAGGCGCTCGACGCGCTCCCGCGCGGTGTCGCCATGCACCCCTGCGGAGTGCTGCTGTCCGACGCCTCCCTGCTGACCCGTACGCCGGTCGTGCCGACCAGCGGCGAGGGCTTCCCCATGGCGCAGTTCGACAAGGACGACGTCGAGGACCTCGGGCTGCTCAAGCTCGACGTGCTGGGCGTGCGGATGCAGTCGGCGATGGCGCACGCGGTCGCGGAGGTGGAGCGGGCGTCGGGGGAGCGGATCGACCTGGACGCGGTGCCGGAGGACGACCCGGCGACGTACGGGCTCATCCGGTCCACCGAGACGCTCGGCTGCTTCCAGATCGAGTCGCCGGGCCAGCGGGACCTGGTCGGGCGGCTCCAGCCGTCCACCTTCCACGACCTGGTCGTGGACATCTCGCTCTTCCGGCCCGGCCCGGTCGCCGCCGACATGGTGCGGCCGTTCATCGAGGCCCGGCACGGACGGGCGCCGGTGCGGTACCCGCACCCGGACCTCCGGGAGCCGCTGGAGGGGACGTACGGGGTCGTCGTCTTCCACGAGCAGGTCATCGACATCGTCGCCACCCTGACCGGCTGCGGGCGCGGTGAGGCGGACCGGGTGCGGCGCGGGCTGTCCGACCCGGAGTCGCAGGGACGGATCAAGGTCTGGTTCGCGCAGCGCGCGGAGGCGAACGGCTATGACGCGGAAACGATTCAGCGGACCTGGGGGATCGTGGAGGCCTTCGGCTCCTACGGCTTCTGCAAGGCCCACGCGGTCGCCTTCGCCGTGCCGACGTACCAGTCGGCGTGGCTGAAGGCGCACCACCCGGCCGCCTTCTACGCGGGACTGCTCACCCACGACCCCGGGATGTACCCCAAGCGGCTGCTGCTGGCGGACGCGCGGCGGCGCGGGGTGCCCGTCCTGCCGCTGGACGTGAACAAGTCGGGGGTCGCCCACCGGATCGAACTGGTGTCCGACCCGAAGGGTCCGGCGGTGTGGGGGCTGCGGCTGGCGCTCTCCGACGTGCACAACATCAGCGAGGCCGAGGCCGCGCGGATCGCCGAGGGGCAGCCGTACGCCTCCCTGCTCGACTTCTGGGAGCGGGCCCGCCCCAGCCGTCCGCTCGCCGGACGCCTCGCCCAGGTCGGCGCGCTGGACGCGTTCGGCGCCAACCGCCGTGACCTGCAACTGCATCTGACCGAGCTGCACCGGGGCGCCCGCGGCGGACGCGGCGACCAGCTCCCGCTGGCCGGCGGCCGCAGGACCGCCCCGGCCGGGCTGCCCGACCTCACTCCGGAGGAGAGGCTCAGCGCCGAACTGGGCGTGCTGTCCATGGACGCCTCGCGCCACCTGATGGACGACCACGGCGCCTTCCTCGCCGAGCTGGGCGTGGTCTCCGCGCGGCGGCTGCGCGAGGCCCGGCACGGCGACACGGTGCTGGTCGCGGGCGCCAAGGCGGCCACCCAGACCCCGCCCATCCGCTCCGGCAAGCGGGTCATCTTCTCCACCCTGGACGACGGCACGGGCCTGGTCGACCTCGCCTTCTTCGACGACTCCCACGACACCTGCGCCCACACCGTCTTCCACTCCTGGCTGCTGCTGGTCCGCGGGGTGGTGCAGCGCCGCGGCCCGCGCAGCTTCAGCGTGGTCGGCTCCGCCGCCTGGAACCTCGCCGACCTGCTGGAGATCCGCCGCGAGGAGGGACTGGAGGGGGTCGCGGCCCGGCTGGCCGGAGCGGCAGGCACCGGCACCGGGCCCGCCGACGACGGCGACGGCCCGGCCCGCAGGCGGCTCGCCGGATCGGAGGGGCGGCCCGCGCCGGCCGGCTCCGCGGCCAAGGACCCCATGGAGGACCGCAGGATCCGCATGCCCACCGGGTACGAGATGCACCCCTGGGCCGATCTGCGCCCCGCGGGCGAAGGGCCCGCGGCGGGAAGGAAGTTGTGGCACCGGAGTCCGGGGAGTGCGGGATGACCATCCTCTGCGTACGTTTCCAGCTGCCTCCGGCGGACGAGGCCGCCCTGCCCCGGCTGCTCGGCCTGCTGGAGGAGTTCACGCCCGTGGTGCAGGCCCTGCCGCCGGACGGGGCGCTGGCCGATCTGCGCGGCGCCGAGCGGTACTTCGGGCGCACCGCCGTCGAACTGGCCTCGGTGATCCGCGTCCGCGCCCTCGCCCTGCACGGCGTCGACTGCGCGATCGGCGCCGGGCCGGGCCCGATGACCGCCCGCATGGCGGCGCGGGAGGCCCGGCCGGGACTGACCCGCGCGGTGACCGCGGACGGTGTGCGGGAGTTCCTCGCCGGGCGGCCCGTCGTCGCGCTGCCCGGCGTCGGCACCAGGACCGCCCGCACCCTGTGCGAGTACGGCCTGGACACCCTCGGCCGGGTCGCCGCCGCGCCGCTGTCCACGCTGCAGCGGCTGGTGGGCGCGAAGGCCGGACGCGACCTGCACGAGAGGGCGAACGGCGTCGACCGCGACCGGGTCGTCCCCAACGCCCTCTCCCGGTCCCTGGCCACCGAACGCCCCTTCACCCGCGACGAACTGGACCCCGACCGGCACCGCCGCGCCCTGCTCTCGGCCGCCGAGGAACTGGGCGGCAGGCTGCGCGTCCTCGACACGGTCTGCCGCAACCTGACCCTCACCGTCCGCTACGCCGACCGGCTCCGCCCCGGCGGGGGAAACCCCACCACCCGCACCCGTACGCTCCCGGAGCCGACCGCGCACTCGGCCGCGCTCACCGAGGCGGCGTACGGCCTGTACGAGGCGCTCGGCCTCCAGCGTGCCCGGGTGCGCGCGCTCGCCCTGCGCGCGGAGGGGCTCGACCCGGCCGGCCGGGCCTCCCACCAGCTCACCTTCGATCCGGTGGACGAGAAGGTGCGCCGGATCGAGGAGGTCGCGGACCGCCTGCGGGCGAGGTTCGGCCCCCGCGCGGTGATGCCGGGGACGCTGGCCGCATAGGACCCGGCCGCGTAGGACCCGGCCGGGGAGGCGGCGGGGGCCGTGCGGGCCCGGGGCGAGGTGCCGGGGAAGGCGGAGCCGCGCGCTGCGCGGGAAGCTGCCGCGTATCGCACCCGGCGGGCCGGTCCGGTCCACTTGGTGAGCCCCTACCAACAAGCGGCGGCCGGCCGCCGGTTGGCCCCGGGATTTTTTACTGACCCGTAACTTCCAGCTTTTACTACTCGCCCGTAACTTGATGGGTGAACAGCATCCTCGTGATCCGGATCACAGGGCGTACGGACCCCACCTCCCCCCTGCACCGCAAGGAGATCACACGATGCTGCCCTGGAAGCGAGTGATCAGACCCCTGGCCGCACTCCTGCTGGCCGCCGCCGTCACCGTCCCCACCGCGGCCGGCGCCCACGCCGCCGACGCGCCGAACTCGGGCTGGAACGACTACTCCTGCGAGCCCTCCGCCGCCCACCCCCGCCCCGTCGTCCTGGTCCACGGCACCTTCGGCAACTCCGTCGACAACTGGCTCGGCCTCGCGCCCTACTTGAAGCACCGCGGCTACTGCGTCTTCTCCCTCGACTACGGACAGCTCGACGGCGTCCCCTTCTTCCACGGCCTGGGCCCCGTGGAGAAGTCCGCGGAACAGCTCGACGCCTTCGTGGCCGAGGTGCTCACGGCGACCGGCGCCACCGAGACCGACATCGTCGGCCACTCCCAGGGCGGCATGATGCCCCGTCACTACCTCAAGTTCCTCGGCGGAGCCGACGAGGTGAACGCCCTCGTCGGCCTCGCGCCCAGCAACCACGGCACCACGCTCAACGGCCTCACCCGCCTGCTGCCGTACTTCCCGGGCGCCGAGGAGCTGCTGAACGACACCACCCCCGCCCTCGCCGACCAGGTCGCCGGCTCCGACTTCCTCACCCGGCTCAACGCGGGCGGCGACACCGTGCCCGGCGTCCGCTACACCGTCATCGCTACCCGCTACGACGAGGTCGTCACGCCGTACGGCAGCGGGTTCCTGACCGGGCCCGGCGTGCGCAACGTCCTGCTCCAGGACCTGTGTCCGCTCGATCTGTCCGAGCACCTGGCGATCGGGCTGTTCGACCGGATCGCCTTCCACGAGGTGGCCAACGCCCTCGACCCGGCCCACGCCGAACCCACCACGTGCGCCTCGGCGTTCGACTGACACGTGCGAACGGCGGGAAACACGCCGGTGCCCTGTCCGGCCCGAGCCGCCGGACAGGGCACCGAGCCGGTTCAGCGGCCGTGCCGCCCGCCCGCGGTGCGCCGCCGCGCGGAGGCGAACAGCGCCGCCGAGCCCAGCGCCAGCGCCGCGGCGCCGCCGATCATCAGGTACGGGGTGGTGGCGTCGCCGCCGGTCTCCGCGAGGTTCCGCGCGGCACCGGCCGCCTCGGGCCGGTTGGCGGTGCCCGCGCCGGAGGTGTCCGCGCCGGAGGTGTCCGGGGCGCTGTCGTTCGACGCGACGGCCGGCTCCGCCGAGGTGCTGGCGTCGTCGTCACCGTGCCCGTGGTTCTCGACGGTCGACTTGTCGCCGCCCTCCTCGATCTGCTCCTGGGACGGGGCGGACGCGACCGGCGCCGGGGCGGCCTCCTGCGCGGGGGCGTCACCGCCGCCGGCCCCCGCTTCGTCCGCCCCGGGTCCGTCGGCCCCGGCCCCGTCGCCCCCGAAGGTGACGTCCGAGCAGGAGTAGAACGCCTCCGGGCTGTCCGACCGCTGCCACACCGCGTACAGCAGCTGCTTGCCCGAGCGCTCGGGAAGGGTGCCGGTGAAGGTGTAGAAGCCGCCCGTGGCGGCGGGGTCGGTGGACGTCGCCACCGGGTTCGCCAGGTCCAGGTCGCCCCAGGCCAGCGGCTGCGACGGGTCGTAGCCGGGCTTGGTGATGTACACCTTGAACGTCCCCTTGTGCGGGGCCGTCACGCGGTACTTGAAGGTGTACCGACCGCTGCTCACGCTCGTCGCCGGCCAGTCGGCCCGGGCCAGGTCCAGGCCCTTGAACGCCTCGCTGTTGGCGCTGCACAGCTTGCCGTCGGGAATGAGCTCCTGATGGCGTCCGCCCGCGTCACCGATGCGGACGCCGTTCCAGTCGTAGAGCGCCTGGGTGCCGCCGGCCGCGACCGCCGCCCGGCACCCCTCGGACTTCGGGTTCTCCGGGCCCTCCGCGAAGCACTGCGCGACCCGGCTGACCGGGTCGCCCATCGAACCGTGCGCGGACGCCGGCGCGGCGGACAGTCCGGTGAGGGCGAGCGGGACGAGACCGGCGGCGACAGCGGCCTTGCGGCGTGCGGACATGGGGCAGCAACTCCTCGACAGCGATCACTGGATCGGGGTGGGGGGTGGATCCCGTGCGGGGGTGGATCCCGTGGGGTGCCTCAGAAACTAGCCCCGGAACAGCGCGAAATCGCCCGCGGAACGCCCGTGGGGGAGATCCTTATGGCCGCGTTAAGGGAGTGCTCAGGCTGCGCTCAGGTAGCCACCGCGCGGGGCATGACCCACGACCGGATCCGGCCCTCCGTCGCCGCCGACGTCCCGGCCGCGCGGGCGACCGTCGACGCCGTCGAACGAAGGGTCACCGGCCCGCACGACCGCCCGCACCACCGCGAGCGCCCGCGCTGAACGGGCCGGACGGCGGGGGTCACCCCTCGGGCCACCAGGTGCGGGCGACGTCCTCGCGCACCTCCGGCCGCCCCGCGGGGCGCTCGTCGGCCCGCTCACGGACCCGGCGGGCGTCCGTCTTCCTCAGGGGCTTCTGCACGGTGACACGGCGCATGGCTGCCTCCTTCCGGGCCCACCGGGTTCCGTGGTCCCACGGAGGCGGACCTTTCGGGGGACAGTTCCTCATCGGTCCCCCTCTGTCTGTGGCCGCCGTCACCACCGGGACTGTCAGTGGCGGGTGTCACCCCGGGGCCATGAGCATCGACGGCGGTGACGGGGGCAGGTCCGGGTGGAGCGGCTGTCACCGGACACGGCGCTGTGGGGCCGAGCCGTGGACGACGAGCGCTACGCGGTGGTCACGGTCCCGCACTGATCCGGCACCCTCACCCGAGCAGCCCGCCCAGCCCGCCCAGCCCGCCCCCGCGGGCCCGGGCGTCCAGCTCGTCGAGCGCGGCCACCGCCGCGGCCGCCGCCTCCGGGTCCGTCACCGCCAGGCCGCTCGCCGCGAACTCGTCCTCGTCCAGCCGCCGTACGTCCGTGCCGTCCGCGGAGACCCACAGGTCGAGGTCGAGGTCCTCGACGACCAGCCGGCCGGCGGAGAGGCCGGCCGGGCGGGTGATGTCGCAGTAGTGGCCCTTGAGGGTGCCGTCGGCGGCGCGGACCTCCTTCACGGAGTACCACCGGTCGCGCCAGTAGTGCTCCGTGAAGACGTCACCGGGCTCGAAGCGGACGAAGCCGAAGTCGCGCACGCCGTCCCCCGCCCAGGGGGCGCGCACGGTGACCCGGGTGCCGTCGTCGCCGAGCAGCTCCGCCGGGTAGCGGATCTTCACGCGCCCCGCCTTGACCAGCACGACCTCCACCAGGGGCGGCCGCTCAGCCGAGTGCGCGGACATGGCGCACCTCCGTGGCGCAGACCTCGTAGCCGAACCACTCGTTGATCGCGATCATCGGCCCGTTGCCGGTGTCGTTGCCGGTGAACGCCTCCGTGTACCCGGCCGCGCGGGCGCGGTGCAGGGAGTCGTTCTTGGCGAGCTTGGCCAGCCCCCGGCCGCGGTGCGCCCGCGCGGTGCCCGTCATGACCGTGCCGTAGCGGGTGCCGCCGTCCGTGCGGGCCGCGGAGAAGGCGGCGGGACGGCCGTCGACCAGCGCCACCGAGGTCAGCTCGGGGCTGAACAGGGGGTGCCGCCAGGTCTCCGCCAGCCAGGCCTCGTAGTCGGTGAACTCCGTGTCCACGTCGCTCGGTTCGTCCGCCGTCGTCTCCGCGTCCAGCGCGAACAGCGGGCGCGGGTCGCCGGCGAAGTCCGAACCCTTGCGCAACTCCACGCCGGGGGGCGGGTCCTGGAGCGGTGGGAGGGCGCCGCCGGCCAGGTCCAGGCGGAGGAAGTGGGCGGCGCGGCTCGCCCGGTAGCCGTGCCGCTCGGCGAAGGCGCGGTTGCCCGGCTCGTCCAGCACCCAGGCGAACAGCCTGGTCGCCCCGTGCGCGGCCAGGTGCTCCTCGGCGGCGCGCACCAGCAGCGTCCCGGCGCCCCGGCGGGTGTGCCCGGGGTGCACGTACACGTTGACGTTGCCCTGGCCCGGCTCGGGGCTCTCGTGGGTCAGGTGCACCTGCGCCGTGCCGATCACCTCGCCGTCGGCCACGGCGACGAGGGGACGGTAGTGGGCGTCGGGGTGCATATGGGTGAGGTCGTGGGCCAGAGAGGCCGGGGTGACGAGGAGGAACGGCAGCGCGGCCTGGCGGACGCGGGCGAAGCCCTCGAGATCGGCGCGGGCGTCGGGGCGGAGATCGCGAACGGTCACACTCATGAAGGCGCACGCTACGGGGGGACGCGCCGGGGGTGCCTCTCATTTTCCGCCGGGTGCGGGACAATCGGGCCGTGAACGTGAAGATCCGGATCGATGACGGCACGCCGCCGTACGAGCAGGTGCGGGCGCAGATCTCCGAGCAGGCCCGCTCGGGGGCGCTGCCCGTGGGGTACCGGCTGCCGACCGTGCGGGGGCTGGCCGAGACGCTCGGCCTCGCCGCGAACACGGTGGCCAAGGCATACCGCGCGCTGGAGGCCGACGGGGTGATCGAGACGCGGGGCCGCAACGGCACGGTGATCGCCGCCGCGGGGTCGGCGGCGCAGAAGGAGGCCGCGTCGGCGGCACAGGCGTACGCGGAGCGGGTTCGGCGGCTGGGACTGGGCGAGGACGAGGCGCTGGCCGCCGTGCGGGATGCCCTGCGGGCGGCTTACGGGGGGTGAGCGCGCCGGTGCGGTGCGGCCGGCTCAGGGGAGGTTTCGTGGGGGTGGGGGCTCGGCGCCGGCCGCGGGTCGGCGGGGGCCGGTCGCGCGGTTCCCCGCGCCTCGGGGGTGCGGGTGACCGTCAGCCGGGCCGTACGGGCCAGGTGGGCGAAGCGGATCGCGTCGGTCACCGCCGCCGCGTCCGGGTCGTTGTTGAAGTACGCGTGCACGTCCTCACCGGCGGGCCAGGTGGTCGCGACGCGGTCGACCCAGGTCCGCAGCGACCGCCGGCCGTAGTGCGGCCACGGCTGGGCGCGGCCCTGGTGGAAGCGGACGTACCCCCAGTCGGCGGTGCGCCACAGCGGGGTCGCGGGGCGCCCCAGGACATCGGCCCAGCACAGGGCGGCCCCCCGCGCTTCGAGCACCGAGCGCACCTGGGGCGTCCACCACGACGCGTGGCGCGGCTCGACCGCCACCCGGGCCGAGGCGGGGAAGCGGCGCAGGCACGCGTCCAGCAGCTCCGGGTCCGCCCGGAGGGTGGGCGGGAGCTGGAGGAGCACCGGACCGAGCCGGTCGCCCAGCCCGGCCGCGTGGGTCATCAGGCGTTCCACCGGCTCCTCGGGGTCCCGCAGCCGCTTGATGTGCGTCAGGTACCGGCTCGCCTTGACCGCGACGACGAAGCCCGGCGGGGTGCGCGCCCGCCAGGTGGCGAACGTGTCCCGCGACGGCAGCCGGTAGAAGGCGTTGTTGATCTCCACGGTGGCGAAGCGCGCCGCGTACTCCTCCAGCCAGAGCCGCATCGGCAGCCCGGCCGGATACAGCACCTCGCGCCAGTCCTTGTACTGCCACCCCGACGTCCCGACGAACAGGGTCATGACCCCATGGAAACACCTAGAGGTACAGTCCCGCGTCCGCGTCGCCCCGCGGCTCCGGCAGTGCCGTCGGGGACGTGCCCCGGCGCAGCGCGTACAGCTCGGCCAGGGTCGCGCCCTCGCGGCCGACGCCCTCCTCGCGGCCCAGCCAGTTCACCGCCTCCGGGCGGGTCAGCGGCCCGACCTCGACGCGGGCCAGGCAGCGGCCGGGGCGCACCACGGCCGGGTGGAGACGCTCCAGGTCCTCGTTGGTGGTGACCCCCACCAGCACGTTGCGCCCCTGGCCGAGCAGACCGTCCGTCAGGTTCAGCAGCCGGGACAGCGCCTGCCCGGCGGTGTGCTTGGCCTCGCCGCGGATCAGCTCGTCGCAGTCCTCCAGCAGCAGCAGCCGCCAGCGGCCCTTGCCCGCCGCGTCCTCCTCGCCGATGGCGATGTCCATCAGGTAGCCGACGTCGGTGAAGAGCCGCTCGGGGTCCAGGACGCAGTCCACCTGGCACCAGTCCCGCCAGGAACGGGCCAGGGTGCGCAGCGCGGAGGTCTTGCCGGTGCCCGGCGGGCCGTGCAGCAGGAGCAGCCGGCCGGAGATGTCCTCGGGGGTGGTCCGCATCAGACGGTCCATCGCGTCCGCCACCGGTGCGGTGTAGTTGGGCCGGATCTCCTCCCAGGTGCCCGCCGAGATCTGCCGGGTGGTGCGGTGCGGGCCGCGGCGCGGGGAGACGTACCAGAAGCCCATGGTGACGTTCTCCGGCTGCGGTTCGGGTTCGTCCGCCGCGCCGTCGGTGGCCTCGTCGAGGATCTTCGCCGCGAGCTCGGCGCTGGTCGCGGTGACGGTGACGTCGGCGCCCCGGTTCCAGCGGGACACCAGCAGGGTCCAGCCGTCGCCCTCGGCGAGGGTGGCGCTGCGGTCGTCGTCCCGGGCGAGCCGCAGCACCCGCGCGTCCGCGGGCAGCAGGGTCGCGCCGGACCGGACGCGGTCGATGTTGACGGCGTGCGAGTACGGCTGCTCGCCCGTCGCGAAGCGGCCGAGGAACAGCGCGTCGACGACGTCGGACGGGGAGTCGCTGTCGTCGACGGTGAGCCGGATCGGCAGTGCGTCGTGCGGGTGCGAGGACATGCGGCCATGATCGGTCACACGGGCGCCGCGTGCACCCAATTTCCGGGGTCGCGCGGATTGTCGCCCGTGTGCGGTCCGACCCGGCGTGTTCAGTCCGGCGGGCGGCGGAGCAGCCGCCGGGTGCGCCGTACCACCGCGTAGCCCTTGGTCAGGGCGCGGTCGCGGGCGAAGGCGCGGGCGACGGCCCGCCCCTGGACCAGCCGTTCGAACTCGGCGGTGTCCGTCGACCGCCGTACCGTGACGCGCCGCAGGGCGTACGGCCCCTGGGCGCGGCGGGCGAGGCCGTTGCCGACGGCGAGCGCCTGGGCGTACCCCGTCTCCCGCACCGCCTCGCGCACCCGGCGGCTGGAGTAGCCGTAGGGATACGCGAACGAGGCGGGTACGGTGCCCAGCTGGTCGGAGACGATCTCCTTGCACAGGATCAGCTCGGAGCGCAGCGTGCCGTCGTCGAGCTGGTCGAGCTGCGGGTGGCTGTGGCTGTGCCCGCCGATCTCGACCCCGCCGTCGGCCAGTTCGCGCACCTGGTCCCAGTCCAGCATGGTGTCCAGACCGCCGCCGGTGTCGTACGGGCCGCGCAGCCAGCCCGTGGTGACGAAAACGGTGGCCGGGAAGCCGTGCCGGGCGAGCACGGGCAGGGCGTGCCGGTGCACGCCCTCGTAGCCGTCGTCGAAGGTGACCAGGACCGGGCGGGCGGGCAGCGGGCGGCCCGAGCGCCAGTGGGCGGCCAGTTCGGCGGTGGTCACGGGGGTGAGGCCCCGGTCCGCGATCACCGCCATCTGCTCGGCGAACGCCTCCGGGGTCACGGACAGGGCGCGGGTCGCCTCGCCGGGATCCGACGAGACGGCGTGGTACATCAGGATCGGCACGCGTGCGTCAGTCACGACGGCCCTCCCCGATCGCCACCACGGAGAAGGTGACCCCGCCCCGCCTGGCCCGTACGCTGCCCACCAGGTAACCGCCCGCCGCCGTGAGCACCCCGGCGACGATCGCGCCCGCGCGGCCCGCGCCGCCCGGCCGGGTCAGCAGGGCGTCGCGCAGGCCCCGCGCCACCCCGGCCGGCAGCACCCGTGTGGTGTACCGGCGTTCGGACTCCAGCCCCTTCTGCGCGCCGACGCTGCGGGCCACCAGCGCCTTGGACAGCCCCTCGGCGTACGTCCGCGTCCGGAAGTAGCGGAAGTGCTCGCGGGCCTCGGGCACCCGGTGGTGGATCACCGCCCGGTCGTCGATCAGCAGGATCGCGTCCGGCCGGGCGCGGCTGAGGCGGATGCACAGCTCCGTCTCCTCCCCGCCCAGCGGGCGCTTGTTGCCGTCGCGTCCGATGCCGGTGGCGAAGCCGCCCGCCGCGTCGAAGGCGCTGCGCCGGAACGAGGCGTTGCCGCCGAGGACGTTGCGCACCCGCACCCGCCCGGGCGGCAGGCCGCGGTAGGTGCAGCCCACCACCCAGTCGAACTCCTCGGGGAACCAGTCCGGGCGCCGGCCCGACGCCCACACCGGCTCGGTGCGCCCGCCGACCGCCATCACGCGCGGATCGGCGTAGCCCTCGGCGAAGTGCTTCAGCCAGTCGCGTTCGGCCACGGCGTCGTCGTCGAGGAAGGCGATGATCTCGCCGCGCGCGGCGGCGATGCCGGTGTTGCGGCCGGCGGACAGGCCGCGGGGGCCCGCGTTGGCGAGCACCCGTACGTCCCCGGCCTCCTTGTACTCCTTGCCCAGACGGTCCAGGAGAGCCTGGTTGTGGTCGACGACCAGGAGGGTCTCCAGGGCCGGCCGTGACTGCGCCCGTACCGAGGCGACCGCCGCGAGGACGTCCTCCCAGCGGTCCTCGGTGTAGGCGCAGATCACGACCGAGATGCCCGGGGTTCCGGGATCGCTCAAGACACCTTCCCCCGGACCGTGTCGAGCAGCGGCGAGCGGTGCGGGCGCCGGCGCAGCGCACGCCGGTTGGAGCGTTCCTGGAGGATCACCTTCAGCACGCGGAACCCGTCGCGCACGGCCCGCAGGTTGCTGGTGCCGTGGATGCGGAGGTACTCGTGGCTGGGGATCTCCTGCACCTTCAGACCGGCCTTGACGACCCGGATGTTCATCAGGGTCTCGACCTCGAAACCGGTGCAGTCGAGGTCGATCTTGTCCAGGCAGTGCCGCCAGAAGGCGTTGTAGCCGTAGCAGAGGTCGGTGTACCGCGCGCCGAACTTGCGGTTGACGACGGCGCACAGCACCCGGTTGCCCAGCTTGCGGATGAAGGTCATGTCGTCGGTGCCGCCGCCGTTGGCGAAGCGGGACCCCTTGGCGAAGTCCGCGCCGGAGACCAGCGCGGAGACGTAGCTGACGATCTCGTTGCCGTCGGCCGAGCCGTCCGCGTCGACCATCACGATGATGTCGCCGGTGCAGGCCTCGAAGCCGGAGCGCAGCGCGTCCCCCTTGCCCTTGCCGCGCTGTCCGACGACCTTGACGCCGGCCCACAGTTCGCGGGCCACCTCGACGGTGTTGTCGGTGGAGTTGCCGTCGACCAGCACCACTTCGTGGATCCAGTCGGGAAGCGTCTTGAAGACGTACGGCAGGTTCTCCGCCTCGTTCATGGCCGGTATCACCACGCTCACCGGTGGCGCGATGGCCAGGTGCGAGGAGACGGGCCGGTACTTGGTGCCGACGGTGGGCGGATCCTGGTCCGCGGTCGCCGGCGGCAGAACGGAGCTCATGAGTCTGGTCCCTCTCGTCCGGTGGACCGCCCGCCCCTCGGGCGGCCCGGCATTTCGTCCGGTTCGAAAGGGGGGTTCTCACCCCACGGCATGACGGACGGAACCGCCCCGCACGCATGGGTGAGCTGGCAAAACTGGTCGGCCGCGGAAACGCCGGCCGACCGCGCGGCACGGCCCGGTCACCGTTGTGGTCACCGGGCGCGGCACCCCCCTACCGCGCCCCGCGCCGGTTCGTCGCGGTCCTGAGCCCTCCCCTGGAGCCACGTACTGACGGACCGGTGCGGGTGAGAACTATGACGTTATTGACGTTTGAACCTGTATGGCAAGACCTGAGCGGGGTCTCGCTTTGATCCTTGCGTGTGCTTCTTGTCCTGATGTGCGGTCGGCATGGCCGAGTTTGCCCCTCAAGGCGTCGGATGCCGGGCTTCAATGTGGCCCACCCCGTAAGGGGCGTCAAGGGTGGGCCGTTCCCGCGGCCGGAATCAGGCGGAGATTGAACGTGAACAGGCCGAGTGGTGTCCGGTGTTGCAAGTTTTGACATGGACACTACCGATCAACGCGCGTAGTCACTACAACGGATCGTGCAGCGAACCTGCTAAATGGAGGCTCCATGAGACATCTCCGCCCAATGACGCTTCTGGGCTCACTTCTCCTCGCCGTCGTCGCGGCCCTCACCGGGACCGCGGCGGCGCAGGCGGCGACACAGGCCGCCCGCGGGCCCTATGTGGCGCTCGGCGACTCCTACTCCTCCGGAGTGGGAGCGGGCAACTACATCGGTTCCAGCGGTGACTGCAAGCGCAGCACGAACGCCTACCCCTACCTCTGGGCCGGCCTCAACTCACCCTCGTCGTTCTCCTTCACCGCCTGCTCCGGCGCCCGTACGGGTGATGTCGTCGCCGGTCAGCTCGGCCCCCTCAACAGCGGCACGAGCCTCGTCTCGATCAGCGTCGGCGGCAACGACGCGGGCTTCGCCGACGTCATGACGACCTGTGTGACCAGCAGCGACAGCACCTGCCTCGACCGCGTCAACACCGCGCGGGCGTACGTGTCCTCGACCCTGCCCGGCAAGCTCAACACCGTCTACTCGGCGATCCGCAGCAAGGCCCCGAACGCCCGGGTCGCCGTGTTCGGCTACCCCCGCTTCTACAAGCTCGGCACCGTCTGCATCGGCCTCTCCGAGACCAAGCGGAAGGCGATCAACGACGCGGCGGACCACCTCAACTCCGTCATCTCCCAGCGCGCCGGCGCCTACGGCTACGTCTTCGCCGACGTGCGCGGCATGTTCACCGGCCACGAGATCTGCTCCGGCAACTCCTGGCTGCACAGCGTGGACTGGACCAACATCGGCAACTCCTACCACCCGAAGGCCGTCGGCCACTCCAGCGGCTACCTGCCGGTCCTCAGCTCCGTCGACTGACCCGTCAGTTCCCGTCCGCCGAACCGGAAGCCGAACCGGAAGCCGCATCCGACGCCGGACCGGAAGCCGAAGCGGAGGCCCCGCCCGTCGGGGTCTCCGTCTCGCACGTCACCGAGAACGGCACCGTCGCGGAGGCCGTCCGCACCGGCTCCCGCACCTCCACCCCGATCGCGCTCTCGAACGTCCCGGCCCCCGAGTACGTCGTCACGGCCACCGTGTCCTGCCGGGAACGCCCGCCCCCTTCGGGGAAGGAGAGCGTCCGCCAGCCCGGATCGGCCACCGATCCGTCCTCGGCCACCCAGCGGTAGGAGACCTCGGCCGGCACCCGCCCCACCGTGAACGTCGCCGTGAACGCGGGCGCCTCCTCCCGCGGGGGCGGACAGCCCCCGGCGTACTCCGTGCGCGCGCCGGTCACCGTCACCGAGACGGTGTGCGGCGGGGGAGAGCTCTCCTCGTCGTCACGCCCGGTGGGGGAGGGGCCCCGCCCGTCCGGCTCCGTCGTCGCGCCGTGGCCCCCGGTCCCGCCGCCGGTCCCGTCACCGGTCGGCGCGGGGGAACTCGCCCGCCCCGGAGACGTGCCGGCCCCGGAGCCGCCGTCCTCGCGGTCGAGCAGCGCGTACGTCAGCCCGGCCAGCGCCAGGGCGAGGACGACCACACCCGCGACCAGGACGACGACGGCACGCCGGCCGCGCCCGGACCCGGTGACCGCGGTGGTCCCGCCCGGCCCCGCCGGGACCGGCGGCCCGGGCGCGGGCGTGCGACGCTCCGGATCCGGCGGGGGAGGCGCGGTCACCACGGTCGGGGCGTACGGCGCCGAACGCGCCGTGTCCGTGCGGGGAGCGCCGCCCGAGCCGATGGCCCGCAGCTCCCGTTGCGCCCCCTCCGCCGACAGCCGCTCGGCCGGGTCCTTGCGCAACAGCCCCTCGATGACCGGCGCGAGCGGACCGGCCCGGCGCGGCGGCGGCACCTCCTCGTCCACGATCGCCCGCAGGGTGCTCAGCGGGGTGTCCCGCCGGAACGGCGAGGCGCCCTCCACCGCCGCGTACAGCAGCACACCGAGCGACCACAGGTCCGACTCCGGGCCCGGGGTGCGGCCCAGCGCCCGCTCCGGGGCGAGGAACTCGGGCGACCCGACGACCTCCCCGGTCATGGTCAGCGCCGAACTGCCCTCGACCCGGGCGATCCCGAAGTCGGTGAGCACGATCCGCCCGTCGTTCCCGATCAGCACATTGGCGGGTTTCACGTCCCGGTGCAGCACCCCCGCCCCGTGCGCCGCCCGCAGCGCGGCCAGCACCTCCGCGCCGATGTGCGCGGCACGCCGCGGCGGCAGCGGGCCCTCGGCCTCCAGCACCTCGGCCAGCGACAATCCGCGCACCAGCTCCATGACGATCCACGGACGCCCGTCCTCCAGGGCCACGTCGTACACCGTGACCACGTTGCGGTCGGCGATCCGGGCCGCCGCCCACGCCTCGCGCTCCAGCCGCGCGTACATCCGCTCGACGTCGGACGCCGGGAGTCCGGCCGGGGCGCGCACCTCTTTGACGGCGACCTCGCGGCGCAGCAGGTCGTCACGGGCGCGCCACACGGTCCCCATGCCGCCCTCGCCCAGCGGCGCCAGCAGCCGGTAGCGGCCCCCGATCACCCGCTCACTGCCCGGTTCCTCGGACACGGCGCCCCCAATTCGCATCCGGGCGAAATCTCCCTTTCCTGAAGAAAGTAGCTCAGCCGAGTGCGGATGCCGCCCCCCTGAACACCAATCCGGCTCCCAGCACCACCACGGCGAACGCCGACACCAGGGGCGCGCTCCGGCGCACGAGCGCCGCCCACGGCGCGCCCGTCCAGCGCGGGCGCCGGGCCAGCAGCCGGGCCGCTCCGCCGCCCGCCCCGACGACCGCGCAGCCGGCCGCGGTGAGGGTCAGGGCCAGCCCGGCCCCGTACGCCACCACGAGCAGCAGTCCGAACCACGCCCGGCCGAGCGCGGCGGCGCCGACCAGCACCACCACGGCGGACGGGCTGGGCACCAGCCCGCCGGCGAAACCGAGCAGCAGGGCGCCGCGCAGGGTGGGGGCGGCGGGATGGGTGTGGGGGTGACCGCCGTGGGTGTGCTCGACGGGCCCGTGCCCATGGTCGTCGGGGCGCCCGTGGTGCCTGTGGTGCTGCCTGTGGTGCCCATGGTGCTCGTGGTGCCGGTGGCGCAGGGCGCGGCGTACGAGGCCCGCGCCGGCCAGGGTGACGAGGACGCCGCTCGCGATGCCCAGCCAGGCGAGCGCCGAGGGCGCGGCGGCCGAACCGGCCGTGACCAGCAGGCCCAGGGCGACCACGCCGAGGGTGTGGGTGACCGTGACCGAGGCGGCCATGGGCAGCACGTCCCCGAGCCGTGCCCCGCCCCCGCGCGCCGCGGCGGCGGCCGCCATCAGGGTCTTGCCGTGGCCGGGCGCGAGCGCGTGCAGCGCGCCGAGGACGACGGAGATCAGCAGGGCGAGCGCGGCGGGACCGGCGGTCAGGTGCCGCCGGGCGACCAGGTCGTCGAGCGCACGCGTCCAGCGGTCGGCGGCGCGCGGCAGGACGGCGGAGGCGGGCGCGTCGCCCCGTTCCCCGGTCAGCGCCGGGCCGCCGGGCCGGACGGTCAGGGCCGCGGTCCCGGTGTCGGCCGGGGAGGACGCCGACCGCCGCGGATACCGGGTCAGCTCGGCGGACACCGACCGCTCCGGTACGTCCGAGGCGGTGAGCGTCGTACGGTCGCCCCGCGCGGTGATCTCCCGCCACCCCGGCCCGGACGACGCGCCCGCCCCACGGAAGCCGACGTCCACCGTCCTGCCCGCCGGGAGCGGAGCGGCCAGCCCGCACTCCACCCGCAGGGTGTCGAGCCCCGCCTGCCCGGGCCGTACGCGCGCGTGGGCGCCCCGTACGGTGAGCGGCACCGCCCGCCCGTCGACGCGCACCTCGCTGTCCCGCGCCGCCGCGGCGCAGCGCTGCCGGGCCCAGGTGTCCCGGCCCAGCCGGCCGATGTCCGGCCGGGCCTGCGCGGCCGGGATCTCGGCGAGGTCCTCGACGTGGCGGACGCGAAGTTCGCCGGGCGCGGCGACCAGACCGTCGTAGCGGTTGACGGTGAAGTCGCCGAGCGGGTGGGCGCCCGCCGTCGTGGCCGGGAGCAGCGCGAGCGCGCCCGCGGACGCGAGGACGGCGGCGGCGAGGGCGGCGGCGCGACGACGGGGGATCACCGTGCCCCCTCCAGGTCCTTCAGCGCGGCCCGGGCCGCACGGGCGCCGAGCGGCGAGAAGCCCGGGTTCAGCTCCAGTGCCTCGGTGAGGGAACTCCGGGCGGCGCGGTCGTGCCCCGTGGCCTTCTCGATCACGCCCCGGTGGTAGAGGAAGGCGGCGTCGCGGTATCCGGTGGCCGTGGCCCGGCGGGCGTACGCGAGGGCCTCCCGGTCGCGGCCGTTGACGTGCAGGGCCCAGGCGAGGGCGTCCGCCGTGTGCACGGTGTGCCGCCGGTCCCACTCCGCGCGGGCCGCGCGCAGTGCCTCACCGGCGTCGCCGTGATCGGCGGCGGCGAGCGCGGTGTCGAGGCCGGGCTCGACACCGCCGGCGCGGGCCAGCGCGGTCCAGGCGTCGACGAGGGCGTACTGCTCCCGTGCCCTCGCGCGGTCGCCGTCGGCGCCGCGCTCCTCGTACAGCTCGCCGAGGGCCACCAGGGGGCCGGGCAGCGGGGCGCGGACGACGACCCGCTCCAGCGTCTCCACGGCGCCGGGCCGGTCCCCGCTCGCGGCCAGCGCCCTGGCCCGGCCCTCCAGCGCGGGGAGGTGGTCCTCGTCGGCGGCGAGCGCCCGCGCGTAGTGCCGCAGGGCCGTCGCGTGGTCGCCCCGGCTCCAGGCGAGCCGGCCCAGCGCGGTCGCGACGTACGCCACGTCCGCGGGCGAGGACGCGCTGTCCAGGGCCCGTTCCAGCACCTTCCGCGCGGTGCCCGCCTCGCCGCGCAGCTCCCGCACGTAGGCGTACCGAGTGAACACCGGGATCCCGGGACGCCTGCGGTCGGCGGTGGCGGCGGCCGCGGCGGCCTCGTCGTACCGGCCGAGCTCGACCAACGCGTCGATACGGGAGCACAGGGCGCGTTCGCTGTAGGGGTTCTGCTCCAGGGCACGGTCGGCGTGGGCCAGGGCGGCGCTGAAGTCGTGCCGGGCGGCGGCGAGGGCGGCCCGTCCGGCGAGGGCCTGCTCGTTGCCCGGCTCCAGGGCGAGGGACCGCGCGAGGGCCCGCTCGGCGCGCGGGTAGGGCGAGGGGTCGCCCTGGGTCCGCGCCTGTTCCACGAGGGCGAGGCCGAGGGCCGCCCAGCCGCCGAAGTCCCGCGGCTGGGCCCGCAGATGGGCCTCCAGTGAGCGGATCCCGGCCACGGGACCGGCCCCGGCGAGCAGACCGGGCGCGAGCGCCCCGGCCGCCGGTGCCGCGCCGGTGCCGGACCGTGCCGCGTCCCGGACGCCTCCCGCCGCGACGGCCCCGCCGGTCAGGGCGACGGCCAGCAGGACGGCGCACGAGGCGCGACGCAGCCCCCGTCCGCGCCGGGCAGCGGCGGCGAAGCGCCGCAGGGCCGCGGCGCGCCCGGCGGGGTCCCCGTCAGCCTGGCCGCCGTCCGCCTCCGCCCCGAGCCCCGTCCCACCTCCCGGCGGATGCCCGTCGCACGGCGCGTGTCCCGGTGGTCCGTGCGGTGCCCTTCGGTGCCCGGACGGCGGCGCCGGTGCGGGCGGTGTGCCGCCCCGGTCGCTCTCGCGGGCGCTGTCGTGCGGGTGCGGAGCCATGGCCTCTCCTCGGGATCGGCGGCGCGGCCCGTGCCGTGGGGGGAAGGGGACGGGCCGCGCCTGTCGGGTGAGGGGCGGGCCGAAGGCACCGGCCCCTGGGGACGGCCGGGTCAGTACGCCCGGCCGCGCATCCGGCGCCACCACATCAGCGCCACGCCGATCAGCAGCAGCCCGCCGGCCCCCGCGCCCGCCGACGCGGCGATCAGCGTGGTGTCGCCGGAACCCTGCGCACCGGCCGGCCGCAGCGCGTCACCGAGCTGGTTGCGCACGTCGTCGCCGCCGTCCACGCCCTTGGCGAGCGGGCCGCGTGAACCCTCCGTGGGGTTCGCCAGATAGGGGAAGGCGGCACCGAACTCCTTGTCGTTGGCGTCGACCGCGTCACCGAGGTCGTTCTCCGCCCCGACCAGTTCCCCCTCGACGACCTGGAGCGAGGCGTCGATCACGTCGTCCGTCAGCCGGCGCCCGTTGGGGAAACCGGCGTTGTCCCCGTCCAGGACGCCCAGCCGCTTCGGCTCGGCGGCCGGCTCGATCGACGTGTTGAGGCGCAGCATCTCCGACGGCGTCCCGTGCGGCGGCCGGTTGAGTCCCTCGACGCCCTTCAGGAACACGTCGACGAGGTCGTCGCGCGGCTCGTCGGGCGCGTCGATCCGGTAGATCGCCTCGATGAGCCTCGGCAGCTCCGGTTCGGTGACGTTCTTCAGGAACCGCGCGTCGTCCCACGGCGCGGACGCGTTGAACACGTCCTTGTCCCTCAGCGGATTGACGACCTCGTTCACGAGCGGGTTGCCCAGCCGCGACACCTGCACGAAGTGCCCCTCGGCGTTCTCGCGCTGTGTCGTCGACCAGATGCCCACGACCGGCTGGTCCGCGGACTCGGTGATCATGTCGGTCGGCACCTGGAGCGCCAGGGAGTTGACGTTGTAGCCCTTGAGCGTGTCGTTGCCGACCTCGGAGAGGTTCCCGCCGTACAGCAGGTCGAAGACGCGCAGGTCGAGGAAGAACGGGTCGTCGGCCTGCCCGGCGAACGTCGTGGCGCCGCCCGCCAGTTCGCGCACCGCCTGCTTCCGCAGCGTGTCGTAGTCCGGCATGGACGCCCTGCCGACGTTCGACGGAGCCACCGGCACGTCGTCGGCGATCTTCGTGCGGGACACCGGGCGCTGGTCCCTCAGCTTCAGCAGCTCGATGTCGTAGGTCTGCGTGATGTTGAGGTCCGGGTCGTCCAGGGCGGTGACCGGGCCCGTGGCGTAGAGGAACGTCGCGTCGTTCTTCGTGTGGGTCCTGAAGGTGTAGCGGAACAGCAGATCGCCCTGCGCGTCACCGTCGTGGTCGATGTGGAGGTCGTACCGCGCGTCCTCGGCGAACGTGAAGAAGTTCGGTCCGCCGGCCGGCTCCTCGAAGGGGATCCAGTTCGCGATGATGGTCGTCGTGTCCGGCTTGTCGGGGCTGACGAACGCGTACAGGTCCGTGTTGTCGTACTGCGGGGTGCCCGAGATCAGCGGGGCCTCCCGGTGGCTGGAGGCGGAGGCCGCCTCGGGTTCCAGCGCGGTCACGCCGGCGGCCGCGAGCCCCCCGGCGGCCAGCGCACCGCAGATCAGGGCCGCGACACCGCCGCGCCCCGCGCCAATCCTGGAAGTAGGTGCCATGCCGTCCGTCCTCAGTGCCGACTTGCCTGACGCCCTGGCATTCGGAACGCGCGGCGGGCCGGATTGGTCGCATCCCGGAACGCGCTGCCGGACCCCTCCGTACGACGCTGTCCGCCCGTGGCATTTCCCGCTGCCGACCCGCGTTTTCCGCTCCCTCGTCCGTACTTACCGTGCGGAGGCGCGCACGCCGCGCACGCCTCGTGTGACCGGGCGGCCCGGCCGGGCCGGGAGATGGGGGGACGCGCGTTGGAGGCGGACGAACTGTTGACGCGGGTGGCCGCGGGTGACCAGAAGGCGTTCGAGGACCTGTACGGGCTGGTCTCCGGACCGGTGTACGGACTGGTGCGCCGCGTGGTGCGCGACCCCGCCCAGTCCGAGGAGGTCGCCCAGGAGGTGCTGCTGGAACTCTGGCGCTCCGCCGCGCGGTTCGACCCCGGCCGGGGCAGCGCGCTCTCCTGGGTCCTCACCCTCGCCCACCGCCGCGCCGTCGACCGGGTGCGCAGCGCCCGCGCGGCGGGCGAACGCGAGCAGCGCGAGGCCCGGCGCGGTCACGGCCCCGCCTTCGACCAGGTCGCCGAGGAGGTCGAGGCCGGACTCGAACGCGAGTGGGTGCGCCGCTGCCTGGACCGCCTCACCGCGCTCCAGCGCCAGTCGGTCACCCTCGCCTACTACGACGGCTACACCTACCGGGAGGTGGCCGAGCGGCTGTCGCTGCCGCTGGGCACGGTCAAGACCCGTATGCGCGACGGCCTGACCCGGCTGCGCGACTGCCTGGGAGGCGCGGCATGAGCCTGTTCGGCCGACTGGTGTCCCGCGGGGACCCGCACTCGCTCGCCGCCCCCTACGCCCTCGACGCCCTCGAACCCGCCGAGCGGGTCCGCTTCGAGAGGCATCTGACGTCCTGCGGCCGCTGCGCCGCCGAGGTGCGCGCCCTCACCGAGGACGCCGTCCGCCTCGCCTGGTCCACGGCCGCCCCCGCACCGCCGGCGATGCGCGACCGGGTGCTGACCGCCGTACGGGCCACTCCGCAGGAACCTGCACCCGCGCGGGGGGCGCACCCCCCGCCGTCCGTCCGGGGCGCCCGCCCCGCGCCCCGGGTCCGGGCGGCGCTGTTCGTGCCGTTCGCCACGGCCACCGCCGCCGCGGCGCTCGTCGTCGCCTCGCTCTTCGCCGTCCAGGCGGACCGGACCCGGGACCGGCTGGACGCCGAACGCGACCGGTCACGTGAGATCGCCCACGTTCTCGCGGCTCCCGACGCCCGTGCGAGCAGCGGACGGGACGCGCGGGGCCGCACGATCGGAGTGATCGCTTCCGTATCGGCCCGGAGCGCCGTCGTCACCCTGGGGGGATACGAGGACCCTCCGAACGGACGTGTGCGCCAGCTCTGGCTCATGGACCGGGACGCCCGGCCGCTCTCCCTCGGGCTTTTCGAGGGCGACACGCCCCTGGTGGCGTCCGGTCTCGACCCCGCCGCCACGTCACTCGCCGTAACCGTCGAGCCGGACGGCGGGTCGCCGCGGCCCACCTCCCGGCCCATCGCCCAACTCGCCCTGAAAACGGTTGGATTCGGAGAGTAGTCGACGCGTGTTCGTCAACCCCCTTATGGGGAAGGTGAATCCTGTGACCTCGATACGCGAGTGCCCGGACGGGGCGATAGGGTTACCCTGCCCGGGCCGGGTGGACTCGTACGGGTGGGGAGTGACATGGAACAGATAACAGTGCGCAGCAGGGCAAGGGTCCCTGCGATCACTTGCGGTAGCAGCGCGACCAGCTCGCGCCTCGACCGCCACCTCTCGGTTCTCGCGGGACCCGCCGTCCCGCAGCGGGAGACGGCTGAGGCGACGTCGCTGATGCGTGAGCTGACCGCGCGTGACACGGCGCACGACCGCGGCGCCAGGGGCGCACGGGCCCGGGCGAGCCGCGTCTCGCTCTTCGCCCCGCTGCGTCGACTGCGCCGCTCCCTGTTCGGCAGCCGGTAGCGTCCGCGCCGGACGGGTCCACCGTCCCGGCGCGGCGCCCGCCCCCGTCCGTCGTCCCCGCGGCACCCGCGGCATCCGGCGCCCACCGCACACCGGCCCGTCCCCACGTCGGCCCCCGATCCCACCCGGCAGAGTCACCGGGATCGGCCGGCCTCCCCCGCCCCGCGCCTCACCGCTCCCCGTGCGCGTACCGTCGCACCGCGAGCGGCACGAACACCGCCAGCAGCACCGCACACCAGGCCAGCGATCCCGCGACCGGGTGCGCCACCGGCCAGGCCGCCCCCTCCGGCACCGGGGCGTTGCCGAACAGCTCCCGCAGCGCCGTCGCCACCGCGCTGATCGGATTCCACTCCGCGACCGTCCGCAGCCCCTGGGGCAGCCCGTCCGCCGGGATGTACGCGCTGGACAGCAGCGGCAGCAGGAAGGTCGCCCCGCCCAGCTGACCGGCCGCCTCCTCGTTCCGGGTGAGCAGACCGAGGAGGATCCCGGCCCACACGCACGCGAACCGGAACAGCAGCAACAGGGCCAGGGCGCCGACCGCTTCGAGAACGGTCCCCTCCACCCGCCAGCCCACCGCGAGTCCCACCAGCAGGAACGGCACCGTCCCGGCCGCCGTCACCAGCACGTCCGCCACGGCCTGGCCCAACGGCACGGCCGCCCGGCTCACCGGCAGCGTACGGAACCGGTCCGTCACCCCGCGGTGGACGTCCTGGGCCGACTGGAACATGCCGGTCATGACCCCGCCCGCCGCCGTCGCCACCAGCAGCCCCGGGACCAGGAAGGACCGGTACGCGGTGCCCGGCACGGCGAGCGCGCTGCCGAAGACGTAGCCGAAGAACAGCAGCATGCTGACCGGCATCGTCTGGGTGAGGACCAGCAGCCCCGGGTTGTTCCGCATCCGCCGCAGCTGCCGGCCCGCCATCGCGGTGCCGTCGTACGCCAACGTGCTCACGCGGCACGCTCCTTGTCGTCGTCGCAGGGGTGGAAGGCCCGCGCGTCGGTCAGCCGCAGGAACACGTCGTCGAGGCTCGGGGGCCTCAGGCTCGCGTCGAGCAGCGGCACGCCCGCCGCGTCCAGCGTGCGCACCAGGTGCGGGAGGGTGAGCGTGGGGTCGCGGGAGACCACGCCGACCGCGTCGCGCTCCCGGTCGAGGGACGGCCGCGCGCCGGTGAGCCGGTCCAGCACCCCGGCCGCCGCCACCAGCGCGCCCGGATCCGCGACGACGACCTCGGCGTGCGCGCCGACGAGCGCCTTGAGCTGCCCCGGGGACCCGGTGTGCGCGACCCTGCCCCGGTCCACCAGGGCGATGGCGTCGGCGAGCCGGTCGGCCTCCTCCAGGTACTGGGTGGTGAGCAGCACCGTCGTGCCCCCGCCGGTCAGTTCGCGCACCGCGTCCCAGATCAGACCGCGGCCGGCCGGGTCCAGACCGGTCGTCGGCTCGTCCAGGAACAGCACCTCGGGACGCCGGATCAGGCTCGCCGCCAGGTCCAGCCGGCGCCGCATGCCGCCCGAGTAGCCGGAGGCCGGCCGGTCGGCCGCCGGCGCGAGCCCGAAGCGGTCGAGCAGTTCCCCGGCCCGCCCGGCCGCCCCGCCCACCCGGTGCAGCCGGGCGAACAGCCGCAGGTTCTCCCGGCCGGTGAGGTCCCCGTCGATCGAGGTGTCCTGCCCGGTGACGGCGATGGCGCGCCGTACGGCCGCGGCCTCCCGCACCAGGTCGTGGCCCGCGACCCGCGCGGAGCCCGCGTCGGGGCGCAGCAGCGTGGTCAGCAGCCGGACCGCCGTCGTCTTGCCCGCCCCGTTGGGCCCGAGCAGCCCGCACACCGTGCCCTCGGCCACCGCCAGATCCAGCCCGCGCAGGGCACGGACCTCCCCGAAACGCTTCTCCAGACCCTCACTAAGTACAGCGTACGTAGTAGTCATGGGGTGACCATAGCGCACTACGTACGGTGTACGTAACTACGATGGTGGGCGAGGTGATGACCGATGGCGGGCCGAGCGGCCGAACCCGAAGTGATCTGGGCGCGCCCCGAGCGCACCGGCCGTGGACCCAGACCGGCGTACACGCGCGCCGACATCGCGGCCGCGGCGGTGCGGATCGCCGACGCCGAGGGCCTGGACGCGGTCTCCATGCGCCGCGTCGCCGCCGAACTGGGCTGCGGCACCATGTCGCTCTACAACTACGTCCCCCGCAAGGAGGACCTGTACGAGCTGATGGTGGACGCGGCCGGCGGCGAGCACGAGCTGTGGGAACCCAGCGGTGACTGGCGCGCCGACATGCTCCGCGCGGCCCACCAGACCCGCGCGCTGATGCACCGCCACCCGTGGCTGCCGAGGCTGATGTCCCCGGTCTACGGCTTCAGCCCCAACGCCCTGCGCTACCTGGAGCACTGCCTGGCCTGCCTGGACCCGCTCCCCGAGCCCTACGGCACCAAACTGGAGCTGATCGCGATGCTGAACGGCATCGTGACCACCTACGTCACCAACGAACTGGCCACCGCCGAGCGCACCCGCTCGCTGCCCTGGACGCCGGAGCAGGAGAACGCGGCCCGGATCGCCTACCTGGGCGGCCGGATCGCGACCGGCGCGTATCCGCGGATGGCGGCGGCCTTCGCGGAGGACGCGGGGCCCATCGATCTGGAGGCGGTCTTCGAGCGGGCGCTCGGCCGGATGCTCGACGGCTTCGCGCCCCGGCCCTGAGCTTCGGACCGGGCGGCCGTCAGAGCAGGGCGAGCTGGCCCTCCGGGCCCTCCTCGCGCGCGTCCAGCACCGAGGCGGGGCGGCGCGCGGCGGCGGGTACCGGGAGCACGCCCGCCGCGCGCAGCTCCGCCGGGGTGACCGGGTCGGGGACCTCGGCGCCGGCCGCCCGCGGCGGGCGCCCTTCGGCCAGCAGCGCGAGGACCGTGATCAGCTCCAGCAGCTCCGAGGTCCAGGCCTGCGGCCAGGTGGGCGGCCGGATCGCGGCCAGGGTCCCCGGCTCGGCGGACTCCGTGCGGGCCGTGAACCACTGCTCCAGCACCCTGACCCCGCCGGCCTCGAAGTCCCAGGCCCCGGGCGGCACCGGCGCGACGCGGCCCCCGTCGAGCAGCAGGGCCTCCTCGTCCCGGTCGTAGCGCAGGGTCAGCGGCCGGGAGGGCAGCGGGGCGCGCACGTAGGGGCGGCGCCCGCCGGGCAGCCTGGGGCGTTCGCCGTCGCGCCGCATCAGCCACAGCATCCTGCGGCCCACCGCCACACCCTCCTCCCAGGCGCCGGCGTCGCCGGTGAGCGGCACCACGAGGCCGCCGGGCGAGGGGCGCGCCGCGGCCATCACCCAGGCCAGGACGTCCATCGCCGAGGTGTCACGGCCGAGCCGGGCGGCCAGGTGCCCGGTGAGCCCCGGGGCCAGATTGGGTTCGACGGCACCGGGCCGGCGGTACAGGGGGCGGATCCGGCCGGTGCGGAGCACGGGCAGCAGGGAGGTGGCGAGCAGCGGGGGACCGGCGGGGCCCTGGGCGGCGCCGCCGCCCCGCGCGGCGGCCGCCTCGACCACGAAGACCTGCCGCTCGTCCGCCACCCGCCACAGCTCCGGGCGGGCCGCGTCGATCAGCCGCTGGTCGGGGATGAGCCACTGCTCGTCGAACGGGGCGTGCAGCACCCGCACCGGTTCCGGGCACGGGCCCGAGGCGCGGGCCAGCTTCCGCGTGCCCCCGCTCCCTCCCGGCAGCTGCGCGACCGCCGTGTGCGGGGTGCGGGAACGGCTCGGCTGGAACAGGGCCTCGCGGTCCGGTCCCTCGGCCCGCACCAGGGCGTCCCAACGGGCCCCCAGGGACGCCGCGTCGGGCGCCGCCGGCCAGCCCCGGCCGAGCCGCGGCGGTGCGACGGACCACGGCATGAGGTCCGCCAGCAGCGGAGCGTCGTCGTGCGTCACGCTGGGCATCGTACGACCTGGGGGAGCGGGCGGATCAGGTGGCGTCCAGGGTCACCGTGAAGGAGAAGCGGTCGCCCCGGTAGTTGATGACGGCCACGTCCAGCGGCCGGCCGGCGGTGTCGTACGTGATGCCCGTGTAGTGCAGGATCGGGCTGAGCAGCGGGACCTGGAGCAGGCGCGCCGTCTCCGGGTCCGCGAGTCGCGCCTCCACCGTGTCCGTGATGCGGCTGATGTCCGCGCCGACCACGTCCCGCAGCACCTTGGTCATCGGCCAGCGGACCAGGTCGTCCAGGTCGATGCGGGCGGCCAGTTCGGGGCGCACGTAGTTGCGGGCGTGGTTGGTCGGCTCGCCCGTCTTCTCGTCGCTGCGCAGCCGGTGGTACGCCGCCACCCGCGGCACGCCGGGGAAGTACTCGGCGAGGCCGGCCGGCACCGGTGCCGGCCCGTGCTCCAGCAACTCGGTCGTCATACCGGACTGCTGGGCCACGATCGCGTCCACCGAGCCCAGCAGCCGGACCGGCGTGCCCCGCCGGGCGCCGGGCTCGATGAAGGTGCCGCGCCGCCGATGGCGGGTGATCAGCCCCTCGTCCTCCAGCTCCTTCAGCGCCTGCCGCATGGTCAGCACGCTCACGCCGTAGTGCCCGGCCAGCTGTTCCTCGGTGGGCAGGCGCAAGGGGTCCTGGGGCGAGCGGCCGAGGATCGAGGCGCGCAGCGACTGCGACACCTGATACCAGAGCGGCAACTTGCGGTTCAGGACGATCGAGTCCGGGGCGAATGAGGTCACGGGCTATCCGTACCGGTCGGGGAACGGTCAGTGCAATGTCGGGCGCAGGGGTGGGCGGGGGCCGGGAGTCCGAGCGCGCGGCGGCCCGGGGGGCGGAGCGCGGCCGGGCTCCCGGCACCGTCCGTGGTGCGGGGGGAGCACACCGGGTCACGGGGCGCGGTAGTGACGCTCCAGGCCCTGCCACACATCGTCGTAGCCCCGCTGCAGGTGGTCCGCCCGGGCCGCGTGCGGGGTGAGCGACACCGGCCAGCGGGTTTCGAACATGAAGGCCAGGCCGTCGTCGATCTTCTGCGGGCGCAGTTCCGCCGCGCTGGCCCGTTCGAAGGTCTCCCGGTCCGGTCCGTGCGCCGACATCATGTTGTGCAACGAGCCGCCGCCCGGCACGAAGCCCTCCGCCTTCGCGTCGTACGCGCCCTCGATCAGGCCCATGTACTCGCTCATCACGTTCCGGTGGAAGTACGGCGGGCGGAAGGTGTCCTCGCCCACCAGCCAGCGCGGGGCGAAGACCACGAAGTCCACCCCGGCCAGCCCGGGGGTGTCGCTCGGCGAGGTCAGGACCGTGAAGATCGACGGGTCCGGGTGGTCGTACGAGATGGTGCCCATCACATTGAAACGGCGCAGGTCATAGGCGTACGGCACATGGTTGCCGTGCCAGGCGACGACATCCAGCGGGGAGTGGTCGTACGTCGCCGACCAGAGGTTGCCGCAGTACTTGTTCACCACCTCCACCGGGCCCTCGACGTCCTCGTACGCGGCGACGGGCGCCCGGAAGTCCCGGGCGTTGGCCAGCCCGTTGGCGCCGATCGGGCCGAGGTCGGGGAGGCGGAACGGCGCCCCGTAGTTCTCGCACACATAACCGCGGGCAGAGTCGTCGAGGAGGTCCACACGGAACCGCACACCACGAGGCACCAGCGCGATGTGTCCTGGCTCCACATGCAGCAGACCGAACTCCGTGCGCAGCAGCAGCCCGCCGCGCTCGGGGACGATCAGCAGCTCGCCGTCGGCGTCGCTGAAGACGCGGTCCATCGAGGCGGTGGCGTGGTACAGGTGCACGGCCATGCCCGTGCGCTGGGTGACGTCGCCGTTGCCCCCCAGGGTCCACAGACCGGCCAGGAAGTCGGTGCCCCCGGCCGGTTCCGGCAGCGGGTTCCAGCGCAGGCGGTTGGGGTCGGGCACGGTCTGGTTGAAGGGGGCCGAGCGCAGCGCCCCGTTGCCCGTGCGGGTGAACGCCGGGTGGGCGGCCGACGGGCGGATCCGGTACAGCCAGGAGCGGCGGTTCTCCGCGCGGGGCTCGGTGAACGCCGTGCCGCTCAGCTGCTCCGCGTACAGCCCGAGGGGGGCGCGCTGCGGCGCGTTGCGGCCCACGGGCAGGGCGCCCGGCACCGCCTCGGAGCTGTGCTCGTTGCCGAAACCGGAGAGGTGTTCCAGTCCTTCGGCGGCCTTGCGCGCGTCCCCGCTCATCTTCGGTACTCCCTTGCGATCCGATTCCTATGGAACACCGTAGGATTGCGTTTTCCCGGGCGCAAGAGGGCCGCGCGATCCCGCCGCCGTCCGGCCCCTCCTCCTCTCGGTGGAGGATCCGGAACCCGACTTCAGGTGGATTCGCTCGTTCGGACCGGTGTTCTACGCTCCCCGGCATGTCGTGGAAGCGGAACCTGATCACCGCGCTCGCGGTCTGTGTCGCGCTGGCCGGATCCGCGGGCTGCGTCTCCCGTGATGCCCGGGGGCAGGACGGGGCGTCGCCCTCGCCGGCGGGCCGGCTCCTGGACGAGCGGGACGCGGAGGGGCGCCCCTACCGAGAGGTCGACGCGCAGGACGCGCCCGAGGTCGGCGTCGAGGTGGTGCCCGACGCGGGCGGCGGCTGGGACGTACGGCTGCGGGTGCGCAACTTCCGCTTCTCGCCGGACGGGACGGGCGGACGGGCGGTGGCCGGCCGGGGTCTGGCGCACCTCGAGGTGGACGGCCGCCGCGTCGCCCTGCTGCGCACCCCCGAGTACCACCTCTCCGGCCGTCTGGTCCCGCGCGGCACCCACCAGGTCACCGCCCGCCTGTACGCCGACGACGGCTCGGTGTGGGCCGTGGACGGCGAGCCCGTGGAGAGCACGGCCGACATCACCGTGTCGGAGCGCTCGCCGGAACCGGACCCGAGCGCGGAACCGATCGCGACGGGGACGGCCACCGGGGCGGCGGTGTCCGCGTCGGCGCGGGCAGGGGTGCCGGTGCCCCCCGCGACCGGCGGACGGGTGTACGAAACGGGCGGCAGGGGCGGAACCGGAACGCGAGGTTCACCGGACGGCTCCGAACAGGCATGATGAGGCCCGTGCCCCACGCGACATCGCTCCGCCGAGCGCCGGTGCAGCGGCGCAGCGCCGAACGGCTGGCCAGAATCCTCGACGCCTGCGCCGAACTCCTCGACGAGGTCGGCTACGACGACCTCAGCACCCGCGCCGTCGCCGAGCGCGCTGGTGTGCCCATCGGCTCCGTCTACCGCTTCTTCGGCAACAAGCGCCAGATGGCCGACGCGCTCGCCCAGCGCAACCTGGAGCGCTTCTCGGAGCGGGTCACCGAACGCCTCAAGGTCACCGGCGAGCAGGGCTGGCGGCACGCCATGGACGTCGTGCTCGACGAGTACCTGGACATGAAGCGCACCGCGCCCGGCTTCTCCCTCGTCGACTTCGGCAACCAGATACCCGTCGGCGCCCGCCGGGCCGAACCCAACCACCGGGTCGCCGACCGCCTCACCGATCTGCTCTCCCTCTACCTGGGCCGCGACACCGACGAGGACCTGCGCCGCACCTTCCTCATCGCCGTCGAGACCGCCGACGCCCTCGTCCACCTGGCGTTCCGGATCTCGCCCGAGGGGGACGAGCGGGTCATCGGGGAGCTGAGGGAGATGCTGCGGGCGTACCTGGCCCGCGTCCTGGACTGAGCGGCCGGCGGGGCCGATTCCCGGCGCCGCCCTGTCCGTCCGCGCACGACCCCTCCCCTCCGTGCATACCGGTCGGTATGCTCGGTGCGCCCGTGCGTCACCTTCGCCGCCGTACCCGGGAGGCCCCGTGCCCCGCACCGCCCTTCGTATCTGCCCGCTGTGCGAGGCCACCTGCGGCCTGACGCTCACCGTCGACGGCGGCAGGGTCACCGGCGCCCGCGGCGACCGCGACGACGTGTTCAGCAAGGGCTTCATCTGCCCCAAGGGCGCCGCCTTCGGCGACCTGGACGCGGACCCCGACCGGCTGCGCGCCCCGCTCGTCCGCGTCGACGGCGAACTGCGCGAGGCCACCTGGGCGGAGGCGTTCGACGCGGTGGCCGCCGGGATCCGGCCCGTCGTCGAGACGTACGGCCCGCACGCCGTCGGCGTCGTCCTCGGCAACCCCAACGTCCACACCATGGCCGGCGCCCTCTACCCGCCCGTGCTGATCGCCGGCCTCGGCACCCGGAGCCTGTTCACCGCCTCCACGGTCGACCAGATGCCCAAGCACGTCTCCAGCGGACTGCTCTTCGGCGACGCGAACGCCATCCCCGTACCCGACCTCGACCGCACCGACCACCTCCTGCTGATCGGCGCCAACCCCCTGGAGTCCAACGGCAGTCTGTGCACCGCCCCCGACTTCCCCGGCCGCCTCAAGGCCCTCAGGGCCCGCGGCGGCACCCTCACCGTCATCGACCCGCGCCGCACCCGCACCGCCCGCCTCGCCGACCGGCACATCGCCGTCCGGCCCGGCACCGACGCGCTGCTCCTCGCGGCGACGGCGCACACGCTGTTCGCCGAGGGCCTCGTCGACCCCGGGGACCTCGCGCCGCACCTCCAGGGGCTCGGCGAACTGGCCGCGGCCCTCGACGCCTTCACGCCCGAGGCGGTGGCCGACGCCTGCGACGTCGACGCCGACACGATCCGCGCCCTCGCCCGGGAGCTCGCCGCCGCCCCCACGGCCGCCGTCTACGGCCGCATCGGCAGCTGCACCGTCCCGCACGGCACCCTGGCCAGCTGGCTCGTCGACGTCCTCAACATCCTCACCGGCAACCTCGACCGGCCCGGCGGAGCCCTCTTCCCGCAGGCCGCCACCGACCGCACCCCGCGCCCCGCCGGGCCCGGCCGCGGCTTCGCCCTCGGCCGCTGGCACTCCCGGGTGAGCCGGCATCCCGAGGCCAAGGGCGAACTGCCGCTCGCCGCCCTCGCCGAGGAGATCGACACCGCCACCGGCCGGGGCGAGCCGATCCGCGCCGTCATCGCCGTCGCCGCCAATCCGGTGCTCTCCGCACCGGACGGCGACCGGCTCGACAAGGCGCTCGGCTCACTCGACTTCATGGTGAGCGTCGACCCGTACCTCAACGAGACCTCACGCCACGCGCACGTCGTCCTGCCGCCGCCCCCGCCCGCGCAGAGCCCGCACCACGACTTCGCCTTCAACACCCTCGCCGTGCGCAACCAGGTCCGCTACACCCGGCCCGCCGTCCCCCTGGAGCCCGGCCGCATGGCCGAGACGGAGATCCTCGCCCGTCTCGTCCTGGCCGCGACGGGCATGCACGGCGCCGACCCCGCCGCCGTGGACGCCCTGGTGATCGACCAGACCCTCGGCAGGGCGGCCCGGGAACCGCACTCCCCGGTCCACGGCCGCGACCCGGAGGAACTCGCCGGCCTGCTCACCGGCGAGAACGGCCCCGAACGCCGCCTCGACATGATGCTCCGCCTCGGCCCCTACGGCGACGGCTTCGGCGCCGACCCGGACGGACTCACCCTGGACAGGCTGCTCGCCCACCCGCACGGCATCGACCTCGGCCCGCTGCGCCCGCGCCTGCCCCAGCCGCTGAGGACCCGCAGCGGCAAGGTGGAGCTGCTGCCCGGACCGATCGCCGCCGACCTCCCGCGCCTGCGCGCCGCCCTCGACGAACGCCCCGGCGGACTCGTCCTCGTCGGCCGCCGCCACCTGCGCTCCAACAACAGCTGGATGCACAACGTGCCCGCCCTCACCGGCGGCTCCAACCGCTGCACCCTGCACCTGCACCCCGAGGACGCCGAAGCCCTCGGCGTACGGGACGGGGAGCCGGTGCGGATCAAGGGCGCCGGGGGAGAGGTGACCGCCCCCGCCGAGGTCACCGACGTCGTGCGCCGGGGCGTGGTCAGCCTGCCGCACGGGTGGGGCCACGACCGCCCCGGCACCCGTACGCGGCACGCCGCCGCCGACCCCGGCGCCAACGTCAACCAGCTCCTCGACGGCAGCCTCCTCGACCCGCTGTCGGGCAACGCCGTCCTCAACGGCGTGCCCGTCGAGGTGGCCCCGCTGACCGCCGCCGTGACCAAAACGTTCCGTGCTCTGACCTGAGCAAAGCTGTGACCTGGGGTTTTGCGCTTATTGCTCGCAGGTCAACGTCTTGTTAACGCCGCTTTACGGAACCTAACGTCGACCCACCGCCGGCCCTGGTGGGAGTTCAAGGGCGAACGTTAGGTGTCCATTCATGCTGACCATCCTCGGCTTCACCATGATCGCGACCTTCCTGGTCCTGATCATGCTGAAGAAGATGTCGCCGATCGCGGCGCTCGTGCTGATCCCCGCGCTGTTCTGCGTGTTCGTCGGCAAGGGCGCACACCTCGGTGACTACGTCATCGACGGCGTGTCCACGCTCGCCCCCACCGCGGCGATGCTCATGTTCGCGATCGTCTACTTCGGGGTGATGATCGACGTCGGTCTCTTCGACCCGATCGTCCGCGGGATCCTGAGGTTCTGCAAAGCGGACCCGATGCGGATCGTCGTCGGCACCGCGGTGCTCGCCGCGATCGTGTCGCTGGACGGCGACGGGTCCACCACCTTCATGATCACCGTCTCGGCGATGTATCCGCTGTACAAGCGCCTGAAGATGAGCCTGGTCGTGATGACGGGTGTCGCCGCCATGGCCAACGGCGTGATGAACACCCTGCCCTGGGGCGGCCCGACGGCCCGTGCGGCGACGGCGCTGAAGCTCGACGCCGGCGACATCTTCGTCCCGATGATCCCGGCCCTGCTGGTCGGTCTGCTGGGCGTCTTCTTCCTGGCGTACGTGCTGGGTCTGCGGGAGCGCAAGCGGCTGGGCGTGCTGACGCTGGACGAGGCGCTGGAGCAGGAGGAGGCCGAGGAGACGGAGACCGTGCTGGTCGGCGCGGGTTCCGGCACCGTTGCCGGTTCCGGTTCCGGTTCCGGTTTCGAGAAGGGCGCCCGCCCGGCCGGGGGTTCCGGTTCCGGTACGGACGCCGACGCGACCGAGGACGGCGGCTTCCAGGGACTCGACCCCCACCGCCCCACGCTGCGGCCCAAGCTCTACTGGTTCAACGCGCTGCTCACGGTCGCCCTGCTCACCGCCATGATCACGGAACTGCTGCCGATCCCGGTGCTGTTCCTGCTCGGCGCCGCGATCGCGCTCACCGTCAACTTCCCGCACATCCCCGACCAGAAGGCCCGTATCGCGGCCCACGCCGACAACGTCCTGAACGTCTCCGGCATGGTCTTCGCCGCCGCCGTCTTCACCGGCGTCCTCCAGGGCACCGGCATGGTCGACCACATGGCCAAGTGGCTGGTGGACATCATCCCGGACGCCATGGGCCCCCACATGGCCCTCGTCACCGGTGTGCTGAGCCTGCCGCTGACCTACTTCATGTCCAACGACGGCTTCTACTTCGGTGTCCTGCCCGTGCTCACAGAGGCCGGCGCGGCACACGGCGTCTCCCCGCTGGAGATGGCCCGCGCCTCCCTCGTCGGCCAGCCGCTGCACATGTCCAGCCCGCTCGTCCCCGCGGTGTACGTCCTCGTCGGCATGGCCAAGGTCGAATTCGGCGACCACACCCGGTTCGTGGTGAAGTGGGCCGCCCTCACCTGCCTCCTGATCCTCGGGGCCGGATTCCTGTTCGGCATCATCTAGGTCCGGGGCACCCGGACATCCGGGTCCGGAACGTCCGGTACACCTCAGGGAGGACACGATCATGGCGCCCGGTGGGAACCGCGGCTGGCTGCTCCGCCTCGTCATCGCCTTCACCTTCGCGCAGGGGGCGGTGTCGATGGCCCGGCCCGCCGTCTCCTACCGGGCGCTGGCGCTGGGGGCGGACGAGCGGGCGATCGGCGTGATCGCGGGGGTGTACGCGCTGCTTCCGCTGTTCGCCGCCGTACCGCTCGGCCGGCGCACCGACCACGGCCGGTGCGCGCCCCTGCTCCCGGTCGGCGTCGTCCTCATCTCCGGTGGCTGCGCGCTGAGCGGCATCGCCGGCTCGCTGTGGACGATGGCCCTGTGGAGCGGGGTGATGGGCCTCGGCCACCTGTGTTTCGTCATCGGCGCGCAGTCGCTCGTCGCCCGCCAGTCGGCGCCGCACGAACAGGACCGCAACTTCGGCCACTTCACCATCGGGGCGTCGCTCGGACAGCTGATCGGACCGGTCGCGGCGGGAGCGCTGATCGGCGCGGACATGGCCCGCACCAGCGCGCTCGCCCTGCTGGTGGCGGGGGCGGGCGGTGCGGTGGCGCTGACGTCGCTGTGGCGCATAGAGCGGCCCGGGGCCCCGAAGTCCCGTACGGAACGGGGCGAACGGGTGCCGGTCCGCGGCATCCTGCGGTCCCGGGGCGTGCCCGCGGGCATCCTCATCAGCCTGGCGGTGCTGTCCGCGACCGACATCCTCACCGCCTACCTGCCCGTGGTCGGCGAGCACCGGGGCATCGACCCGGCCGTCATCGGCCTGCTGCTCAGCCTCCGCGCGGCGGCCACGATCGCCTGCCGGCTGGTGCTCACACCGCTGCTGCGGCTGCTCGGCCGCAAGGTGCTGCTGACCATGACCTGTCTGCTGGGGGCGCTGCTGTGCGCGGGCGTGGCGCTGCCGGTGCCGGTCTGGGCACTGGCGCTGGTCCTGGCGGTCCTCGGCTTCTGCCTGGGCGTCGGCCAGCCGCTGTCGATGACGACGGTCGTCCAGGCCGCCCCCGCCGGGGCCCGCTCCACCGCCCTCGCCCTGCGCCTGACCGGCAACCGCCTGGGCCAGGTCGCGGCGCCCGCGTCGGCCGGCCTGATCGCCGGGGTCGCGGGCGTGGCCGCCCCGTTCGTGATGCTGGGCGTCCTGCTGTTCCTCTCCGCGGGCGTCGCCCTCCGCACCCCGTCGGGCCCGCCCGCCGGTCCGGACACCGGTCCGGACACCGGGGCCGGGCCGGCTGCCGGGTCGGACGCCGAGGCCCGGCCCCGGCGCGGTACGGCGCGGTAGCCGGTAGCCGGTGGCCGACGGGCGCGCCCCCGCGCGCGCCCGAGCGCCCCCAGCCTTGGCGATTCCGCGCCGCAGCGCCCGCGCCCCGGCGATTCCGCGCCGCAGCGCCCGCGCCCCGGCGATTCCGCGCCGCAGCGCCCGCGCCCCCCGCGCTGAACGTGGGCGTCCGTTTTCTCGCGGATCGGACGGTGCTGCCAAATTCCGCCCATGTCTTCCCCCGGACGCCTACTTTCCGTTAGCTTCCGTGACTCACGCGCCCCGTACGACCCGCACGAGGCGTCCGACCGTGGAGCACCAGCGACCTGACGAGCCCCCGGGGGCAGCCTCATGACACGCGCCATCTCCTTGCACGACGTGAGCAAGTCCTACTCGCGCGGCGTCCGCGTGGTGGACCGGCTGTCGCTGGACATCGCGCCGGGCGAGTTCCTCGTCCTGCTCGGCCCGTCCGGCTGCGGCAAGTCCACCGTGCTCCGGATGATCGCCGGACTGGAGGACATCGACGAGGGCCGCCTCTTCCTCGACGGCGAGCTGGGCAACGACCTGCCCCCGTCCGACCGGGACATGGCGATGGTGTTCCAGAACTTCGCCCTGTACCCGAGCATGACCAGCCGCGACAACATCGGTTTCCCGCTGCGCATCGAGGCACCCGGCACCGACCCCGCCCCGCGCGTGGACGCCACCGCCCGCATGCTCGGCATCGAGGACCTCCTCGACCGCTTCCCCGCCCAGCTCTCCGGCGGCGAGCGCCAGCGGGTCGCCATGGGCCGGGCCATCGCCCGCCACCCCTCCGCCTTCCTGATGGACGAGCCGCTGTCCAACCTCGACGCCAAGCTCCGCAACCGTCTGCGCGCCGAGATCTCCCAGCTCACCCGCGAGCTGGGCGTCACCACCGTCTACGTCACCCACGACCAGTCCGAGGCGATGTCGCTCGGCGACCGCGTCGCCGTGCTGCGCGGCGGCGTCCTCCAGCAGGTCGGCACCCCGCGCGCGGTGTACTCCCTGCCGGGCAACGTCTTCGTCGCCGCCTTCATCGGCACCCCGCGCATCAACCTGCTGCGCGGTCTGGTCCGCGCCCCGCTGGACGGCGCGATGACCATCAGCCTGGGCAAGCAGTTCCTCCGGCTGCCCGAACCGCTCTCCCTGGACCACCAGTTGCTGCGGGTGCAGCAGGGCCGCGAGGTCATCGTGGGCCTGCGCTCCGAGGCCGTCCGGATCGCCAAGCCCGCCGCCGCCCGCCCCGGCGAGGTCGTGCTCACCGGCCTGGTGGAGCACCTGGAGTTCCAGGGCCACGAGGTCCTGGTCCACTTCGACACCGGCTCCCGCCCCGCCGTCGTACCCGAGCTGGAGGCCCCGCGTCCGCGCCCCGGCCGCCCGGCCCGGCGCCGCCGCCGCGACGGCACGGTCCTGGGCCGCCTGCGGGAGCGGGCGGGCGCCCTGCGGGCCGGGCCCGTGGTGGCCCTGGACGACCCCGAGCAGGACGGGCCGCAGCCGGCCGCCGCGGAGCCACGGGTCCCCGGTGACCTCATCGTCCGCACCACCCCCGACATCCGTCTGCGGCACGGCATGCAGGTCCCGCTCCTCGTCGATCTGGCCCACCTCTTCGTCTTCGACCGGAACGGCGAACGGATCTGCCCGAACCCGGCGCGGCTGCCCGACCTGGAGGAGTGACCCGACGCGCGCACACCCCCTCTGGCGCCGAAAAACTAACATCGCTAGTTTAGGAGTGGCAGACGACGCCCCGTCCCGGAGGAAGCGCGATGAAGGCATACGACGGCATGTACATCGACGGCGCCTGGCGCCCCGCCGCGGGACCGGACGTGATCGAGGTCGTGAACCCGGCCGACGAGCAGGTGATCGCCACCGTCCCCGCCGGCACCGTGGAGGACGTCGACGCCGCCGTACGCGCCGCCCGTGCCGCCCTCCCCGCCTGGGCCGCCACCCCGCCCGCCGAGCGCGCCGCCCGCCTCGCCACCCTCCGGGACGTCCTGACGGCCCGCCGGGACGAGATCGCCGAGACGGTGACCGCCGAACTCGGCGCGCCCCTCAAGCTCTCCCAGACCGTCCACGCCGGCGTGCCGATCGCCGTGGCGGGTTCGTACGCCGAGCTGGCGGCGGCGTACGCCTTCGAGGAGCGGACCGGCAACTCGACGGTCCTGCACGAGCCGGTCGGCGTGGTCGGCGCGATCACCCCCTGGAACTACCCGCTGCACCAGATCGTCGCCAAGGCCGCCCCCGCCCTCGCGGCCGGCTGCACCGTCGTCGTCAAGCCCGCCGAGGACACCCCGCTGGTCGCCCGGCTCTTCGCCGAGGCCGTGCACGAGGCCGGCATCCCGGCCGGCGTGTTCAACCTCGTCACCGGCCTCGGCCCGGTGGCCGGGCAGGCCCTCGCCGAACACCCGGGCGTCGACCTGGTCTCCTTCACCGGCTCCACCGCCGTCGGCCGCCGCATCGGCGCCCTCGCCTCCGGCATGGTGAAGAGGGTCGCCCTCGAACTCGGCGGCAAGTCCGCCAACGTCATCCTGCCCAGCGCCGACCTGGCCCGCGCCGTCAACGTCGGCGTCGCCAACGTCATGTCCAACTCCGGCCAGACCTGCAGCGCCTGGACCCGCATGCTGGTCCACCGCGACCGCTACGACGAGGCCGTGGAACTCGCCGCGGCCGCCGCCGCCAAGTACGGCGACCGCATCGGCCCGCTCGTCAACGCCCGCCAGCAGGAACGCGTACGCGGCTACATCGAGAAGGGCGTCGCCGAGGGCGCCCGCCTCGTCGCGGGCGGCCCCGACTCCCCGCACGCCCGCGGCTACCACGTCAGCCCCACCGTCTTCGCCGACGTCACCCCGGAGATGACCATCGCCCAGGAGGAGATCTTCGGCCCGGTCCTGTCGATCCTGCGCTACGAGGACGAGGACGACGCCCTGCGCATCGCCAACGGCACCGTGTACGGCCTGGCCGGCGCGGTCTGGGCGGGCGACGAGGCGGAGGCGGTGGCGTTCGCCCGCCGCATGGAGACCGGCCAGGTCGACATCAACGGCGGCCGCTTCAACCCCCTCGCGCCGTTCGGCGGTTACAAGCAGTCCGGTGTGGGCCGCGAACTCGGCGTGCACGGCCTGACCGAGTACCTCCAGACCAAGTCCCTCCAGTTCTAGGGGAGTCGAATCCGCCATGGCCGTACGTGCCGCCGTCCTGCCCGCCGTCGGTGCCCCGCTGGAGATCACCGGGATCGACCTGCCCGAACCCGGCCCCGGCCGGGTCCGGGTCCGGCTCGCCGCCGCCGGGGTCTGCCACTCCGACCTGTCCCTGTCCAACGGCACCATGCGCCTGCCGGTCCCGGCCGTCCTCGGCCACGAGGGCGCCGGCACGGTCGTCGCCGTCGGCGAGGGCGTCACCCATGTCGCGCCCGGTGACGGCGTGGTCCTCAACTGGGCCCCGTCCTGCGGCGCCTGCCCCGCCTGCGCGCGCGGCGAGGTCTGGCTGTGCGCGGACGCCCTGGCCGGCGCCGCCGAGGTGCACGCCCGCCGCGCCGACGACGGCACCGACCTGTACCCCGGCCTCAACGTCGCCGCGTTCGCCGAGGAGACGGTGGTGGCCGCCTCCTGCGTGCTGCCCGCACCGGACGGCGTCCCGCTGGCCGACGCCGCGCTGCTCGGCTGCGCCGTCCTCACCGGCTACGGCGCGGTCCACCACTCCGCCCGGGTCCGGCGGGGCGAGACGGTCGCGGTCTTCGGCGTCGGGGGAGTGGGCCTGGCCGCCCTCCAGTCCGCCCGGATCGCGGGCGCGTCGAAGATCGTCGCGGTCGACGTCTCCCCGGCGAAGGAGGAGCTCGCACGGTCCGCTGGCGCCACCGACTACCTGGTCGCCTCCGACACCACCGCCCGCGAGATCCGCGCCCTCACCGGCAAGGAGGGCGTGGACGTCGCCGTCGAGTGCGTCGGCCGGGCGACCACCATCCGTACGGCCTGGGAGTCCACCCGGCGCGGCGGACGCACCACGGTCGTCGGCATCGGCGGCAAGGACCAGCAGGTCACCTTCAACGCCCTGGAGATCTTCCACTGGGGCAGGACCCTGTCCGGCTGCGTCTACGGCAACTCCGACCCCGCCCGCGACCTCCCGGTGCTCGCCGACCACGTCAGGGCCGGCCGCCTCGACCTGGGCGCCCTGGTCACCGAGCGGATCACCCTGGACGGCGTCCCGGCCGCCCTCGACACCATGCCGGCCGGCAAGGGCGGACGGGCACTGGTGATCTTCTAGCCCGTCCCGCACCGGCCGCCCCGGACCGGGCCCGGCGGCTCACGCCGAGTCCCGGGCCCGGTCCGGGCGCGGCTCCCCGGCCCCCCGCCGCGGAGCCGCGGCCGCCGCCTCGGCCCGGGACCGCGACACCGCCACACCCGCGAGACACAGGGCGCCGCCCACCAGGGTGAGCGGGCCCGGTACCTCGCCGAGCGCCAGCCACGACATCAGCACCACCAGGGCGGGCACCGCGTACGTCGTCGCCCCCATCCGCCCGGCGGTCGTCCGGGCCAGGGCGTAGGCCCAGGTGGTGAACGCCAGGGCGGTCGGAAAGACGCCCAGGTAGACCATGTTGAGCGTGGCGGACACGGGTGCGTCGGCGACCTCACCGGCCAGCTGCCCGGCGAACGGCAGACAGGCCACCGCCCCCACCAGACAGCCGTACGTCGTCACCTGGAGCGGGCTCGCCGCGCTCAGCGCCGGCTTCTGCGCGACGACCCCGGCCGCGTACGCCACCGCCGCCAGCAGGCAGAGCACCACGCCGAGCACCGAGGACCCGCCCTCGCCGGACATCGACAGCCCGACCGTCACCGCGCCGGCGAACGACACGGCCATGCCCGCCAGCAGCCGCGGCGGCAGCGCGTCCCCGAACAGCCGGGCGCCGAGCAGGGCGATGAGGATCGGCCCCACGTTCACCACCAGCGCGGCCGTCCCGGCGTCGACCTGCTGCTCGCCCCAGTTGAGGGCCACCATGTAGAACCCGAACCACAGCAGCCCCGAGACCAGGATCCCCCGCCAGGCCGCCCTGGGGGGCAGCCCTTCCCGCCGCAGCAGGCAGATCGCGCCCAGCGTCAGCGCCCCGGCCAGCAGCCGCCCGAGGGCGAGCGCCCCCGGCGAGTACGCGGTCCCGGCGCTGCGGATGGACACGAAGGCGGAGGCCCACAGCACGACGGTGACGCCGGCCGCGCAGGCCGCCGTCACGTCCGCGCGACGGCCGGGATCGGGGGTGGAGAGGCGCATCATGCTCCAGAACATAGGAAGGGGAGAGGCCGGGACGCTCGCGGTTTCCGGACGGGGGCCTGCTGACCCGCCGCTCACCGCAGCGCCTCCGCCTCGATGCCCAGCAGGTCGTGGAGCGCGTGTGCGCCCGTCTCCGTCACCTTCACCGCCCGCTCCGAGCCGATGCGCACGCACCACCGTGCCCCGAGGGCGTGCCCGCACAGGGCGGCGCCCGCCACCCCGGCGAGGTGGGGGCGGCGTTCCGTCCAGTCCAGGCAGGCGCGGGCCAGCGGGCGGCGGCCGCGCAGGTCGAGGGCGATCCCGGCGGCACCGAACCAGCGCAGTCCCGCGTCGGTGAGCGCGAACCCGGTGTCCTGGCGCAGCAGCCCCCGCGCCGTGAGCGCGTCGGTGAGAGCGATGCCGAGCCGTCCGGCGAGATGGTCGTAACAGGTGCGGCCCCGGGCCATCGCCGACCCGGCGCCCGCCTGCCGCAGCGTGCGCGGGCGTTCGGCGGCGCCCGGGGCGACCTGCGCCGCCAGGTCCTCCACCAGCTGCGCGACCCGGGTGCCGGCCAGCCGCACGTACCGGTGCCGCCCTTGCCGTTCCTCGGCCAGCAGTCCGCCCGCGACCAGCTTGCCCAGGTGCTCGCTCAGCGTGGAGGCGGCGACGCCGCAGTGCCGGGCCAGCTCGCCCGCGGTCCAGGCCCGGCCGTCCAGCAGGGCCAGCAGACACGCGGCCCGGGTCTCGTCGGCGGCCAGCGCGGCGAGCCGGGCCAGCCCCGCCGCCCGGGGGTCCTTGGTGCTCATGTCCCCCAGCATGCGGCAGGGACACTTCGGCCTTCACCGAAGTGTCCGGCAGCCCGTCGTCTAGGCCCCGCCCGTGACCTGCTCGTACTGGAGCGCCAGCCCGTCCAGCAGCGCGGTCAGGCCCGTCTCGAAGGCCCGCTCGTCGATCTTCTCCTGCTGCTCGGCGAGCAGGTGGGCCTGTCCGAGGTGCGGGTAGTCGGCGGGGTCGTAGGCGCTGGCGTCGTCGACGAAGCCGCCTGCGAAGGAGCCGAGGGCGGAGCCCATGATGAAGTACCGCATCAGCGCGCCGATGGAGGTGGCCTGCGCGGGCGGCCAGCCGGCCTCGACCATCGCGCCGTAGGCCGCGTCGGCCAGCCGCAGCGCCGCCGGACGGCGGCCCGGGCCGCGGGCGAGCACCGGGACGATGTTGGGGTGGTCGCGCAGCGCCGCCCGGTAGGAGACCGCCCAGTCGTGCAGCGCGGTCCGCCAGTCCCGCCCGTCCTCGAACATCGACAGGTCGACCAGCGCGCTCACCGAGTCGGCCACCGCCTCCAGGATCTCGTCCTTGGTGCGGAAGTGGTTGTAGAGGGAGGGGCCGCTGACGCCCAGTTCCGCGGCGAGCCGGCGGGTGGAGACGGCCGCCAGGCCCTCGGAGTCCACGAGCGCACGCGCCGTCTCCACGATCCGGTCGGTGCTGAGCAGGGGCTTGCGCGGTCGGGCCATGGCGCACATAGTAGGGCTGCGACCATAAACTAGCAGTGCTAATTTAAAGGTCCGGATTTCAAGCGGCTCTCACTTGGGGTGACTCGGTATGAACCTGGAGCTCAGCGAGGAGCAGGAGGCGGTCCGCCGGCTCGCGCGGGACTTCGTGGAGCGCGAGGTCGTGCCCCACGCCGCCGCCTGGGACCGCGCCGAGGAGGTGGACCGGGGCATCGTGGAGAAGCTCGGCGAGGTCGGCTTCCTAGGCCTGACGGTCGACGAGGAGTACGGCGGCTCCGGCGGCGACCACCTCGCGTACTGCCTGGTGACCGAGGAGCTCGGGCGCGGCGACTCCTCCGTGCGCGGCATCGTCTCGGTCTCCCTCGGCCTGGTCGCCAAGACCGTCGCCGCCTGGGGGAGCGAGGAGCAGAAGCGGACCTGGCTGCCGGGGCTCACCTCCGGCGCGTCCGTCGGCTGCTTCGGCCTCACCGAGCCCGGCACCGGCTCCGACGCCGGCCACCTCACCACCCGCGCGGTGCGCGACGGCGCGGGGGACTACGTCATCAACGGCACCAAGATGTTCATCACCAACGGCACCTGGGCCGACGTCGTCCTGCTCTTCGCCCGCTCCACCGACGCCCCCGGCCACAAGGGCGTCACGGCGTTCCTCGTGCCCACCGACACCCCCGGACTGACCCGCCGCACCGTCCACGGCAAACTCGGCCTGCGTGGCCAGGCCACCGCCGAACTGGTCCTCGAGGACGTCCGGGTGCCCGCCTCCGCGATCCTGGGTGAGGAGGGCAAGGGCTTCTCGGTCGCCATGTCGGCCCTGGCCAAGGGGCGGATGTCGGTCGCGGCCGGCTGCGTCGGGATAGCCCAGGCCGCCCTGGACGCGGCCGTGCGCTACGCCGGTGAGCGCGAGCAGTTCGGCAAGAGCATCGCCCGCCACCAGCTCGTCCAGGAACTCCTCAGCGACATCGCCGTCGACGTCGACGCGGCCCGGTTGCTGACCTGGCGGGTCGCCGACCTGATCGACCGCGGGCAGCCGTTCGCCGTCGAGTCCTCCAAGGCCAAGCTCTTCGCCTCCGAGGCGGCCGTGCGCGCCGCCAACAACGCCCTCCAGGTCTTCGGCGGCTACGGCTACATCGACGAGTACCCCGTCGGCAAACTCCTGCGCGACGCCCGCGTGATGACCCTCTACGAGGGCACCAGCCAGATCCAGAAACTGGTCATCGGCCGTGCGCTGACGGGGGTTTCGGCGTTCTGAGTACGCCTCTGAGTACGTGAGCGGATGTGGCCGCGGCCACATCCGCCGACCCTTGTCCCCATGAGCGACACACCGGTCAAGCAGCAGAGCACGGCCGCCTTCTACGGTCAGGCCGTCGCGTCCTTCGCGGTCGCCCTGGGCGCCACCGCGATCGGTATCTTCAACCTCCGGACGGACGCCTGGGTCCGTGCCTTCCTGGCCATCGCGGTCCTGTACCTGGTGACCTCCGCCTTCACCCTGGCCAAGGTCATCCGCGACCGCCAGGAGGCCGGGCAGATCGTGAACCGGGTCGACCAGGCCCGCCTGGAGAAGCTCCTCGCCGACCACGACCCCCTGCAGAAGCTGTGATCTTCGAGCGGGCGCACTAAGCGCCCGCTCACCCACGGCGGTATGGTGTTACCCCTGCCAGTGAATGGGGTGAGCGATGAGTACGGCGCAGGAGACGGCCGACGGCGAGGCGCAGCCGTGGGGTGAGGTCACGCCCGACGCGGCCCGACGGCTGCTGCTCGCCGCCGTGGAGGCGTTCGCCGAGCGCGGCTACCACGCCACGACGACCCGTGACATCGCGAGCCGTGCCGGAATGAGCCCGGCCGCGCTCTACATCCACTACAAGACCAAGGAAGAGCTGCTCCACCGCATCAGCAGGATCGGCCACGAGAAGGCCCTGGACATCCTGCGCACCGCGTCCCGCGCCGAGGGCGGCCCGGCCGAGCGGCTCGCCGACGCGGTCAGCTCCTTCGTCCGCTGGCACGCGGGCGGCCGGACCACCGCACGGGTCGTGCAGTACGAACTCGACTCGCTGGGACCCGAGGCCCGCGCCGAGATCGTCGGACTGCGTCGGCAGGTCAACGCCGAGGTGCGCGGGATCATCGAGGACGGTGTGCGCTCCGGCGACTTCGACGTGGCCGACGTGCAGGGCACCACCCTCGCCGTGCTCTCCCTCTGCATCGACGTGGCCCGCTGGTTCAACGTCAACGGCCCCCGCACCCCGGAGGAGGTCGGCGCGCTCTACGCCGACCTCACGCTCCGCATGGTCGGGGTCACCGGCGCCGGTCAGAGGTAGTAGCGGGCCACCGACTCGGCGACGCACACCGGCTTGTCGCCGCCCTCGCGCTCCACGGTGAACGCCGTGGCCACCTGCACGCCGCCCGGCACCTCGTCCACGGCGCTGATCCTCGCGGTGGCGCGGAGGCGGGAGCCGACCGGGACCGGGGCGGGGAAACGCACCTTGTTCGTCCCGTAGTTGACGCCCATCGTCACGCCCTCGACGGAGATCAGCTGCGGTCCGAACAGCGGCAGCAGCGACAGCGTCAGGTACCCGTGCGCGATGGTCGTCCCGAACGGCCCCGCCGCGGCCTTCTCCGGGTCCACGTGGATCCACTGGTGGTCCCCGGTGGCCTCGGCGAACAGGTCGATCCGCTTCTGGTCGACCTCCAGCCAGTCGGTGTACCCCAGCTGCTCGCCCACCGCCGCCTTCAGGTCGTCGACGGACGTGAAGATCCTCGGCTCTGCCATGTCCCGGCCTCTCGCGTCACGTAGTCGCAGGCGCGTTCCCGCGCGCATGCCTAAGCAACTGCTTAGCATGGTCGCCGCCGGGGCCCCTGTCAACGGACCGGGCCCCGGACCGGGTCGGTAGGGTTCGAGGAGTGCAACGGATTCCAGAGAAGATCCACGAGCTCACGGTCGGCCAGCTCGCCGCCCGCAGCGGCGCCGCCGTCTCGGCCCTGCACTTCTACGAGGCCAAGGGCCTGATCAGCAGCCGCCGCACCCCGGGCAACCAGCGCCGCTACAGCCGGGACACCCTGCGCAGGGTCGCCTTCATCCGGGCCGCCCAGCGCGTCGGCATCCCGCTCGCCACCATCCGCGAGGCGCTCGCCGAACTCCCCGAGGAGCGCACGCCCACCCGCGACGACTGGGCCCGCCTCTCCGAGGCATGGCGCTCGGAACTGGACGAGCGCATCAGGCAGCTCAACCGGCTGCGCGACCACCTCACGGACTGCATCGGCTGCGGCTGCCTCTCCCTGGAGGCGTGCGTCCTGTCCAACCCGGACGACATCTTCGGCGAACGCCGTGCCGGCTCCCGCCTGATGACCGAGAACGGCACCGGACGACGACACGAGGACAGCCGGCGCGGCGCCGACTGAACGGGGCGGACCCGGGCCCGCCCCGGCGCCCGCGCCCGGGTGAGCGCCCTCCCCTTCCCCCTCGGCACCGCCCACCTTGGGTGAGGCGACCGCCTCCGCCGTGGTCGGCTGGTTTCGCTGCGGGGGCGGCCGCTTTCGCGGTGGTCGGCTGGGCTGGTTGCCGGGTCGGCTGCTTTCGCGGTGGTCGGCTGGGCTGGTTGCCGGGTCGGCTGCTTTCGCGGTGGTCGGCTGGGCTGGTTGCCGGGCTGGCCGCTTTCGCCGTGGTCGGCTGGCCCCGTCGCCGGCTGGCCACCTTCGCCGCGGTCCTGACGCCCGGCACCGGGTCGGCCGCCTGCGCCGTGACCCGGGACCCCGGCACCGGGCTCGGTGTTCACCGGCGGGCCGGGCTTCCCGCCACGAGCGCGAGGGTCGGGTCGTATGCGCGCGAGGGCCGTGACATGCGCCCGAGGGGCGTGTCGGTCGGGCGGGGCCTCCGTCCCGATCGTGCCCGGCGCCCACCGCGTCCCGGCCGCCGGCGCATCGCCCGCACGGGCCGTCCAGGCCCCGCCGCGGTCCGGACGGGCGGTACGGGTGGGCGGGAACCCCGCCACGGCCGATGCGACGCCCGGTGCGGGCGTCGGGGCCAGCGGGTGCGGCATCCCCGGCGCACCCCCTGGCCCCCAAACTCCCCGTGCTCTCCTGTCGCTCCGTCGCTCCCGTCGCTCAGGCCGAGACCAGCAGCCTCACCCGTCGGGCGTCCGCCAGGGCTCCGGGCGTGAGCACGGGGCGCGGCACGAGGATGCCGCAGTCCGTGCAGACCGGGCCCGCCGAGGGCTCGTGGTCCAGGTCGTGGCGCCACATGAGCCGTTCCCCCCGGCACACGGGGCAGGCCGTACCCGGCTCGCGCTCCAGTGCGGCGATCAGCCGCCGCAGCACCTCGGCCAGCGGCTCCCGCGGGTGCACCCGCGGGTCGTCGCACCAGGCCACACCGAAACCGCCCCAGGTCAGCCGGTGCCAGTCGTCCACACTGCCCGGCCTGCGCAGCCCGTCGTGCTTCTCCTTCCTGCGGCGCTCGGCGAACTCCACCTCATAGGCCAGCCAGACCGCCCGGGCCTCCTCCAGTTCCTCCAGTGCGGCCACGAGCCGCGCCGGGTCGACGGAGCGGTCCTCGGGATCGAACCCGGCCCGCGAGCACAGATGGTCCCAGGTCGCCCTGTGCCCGTAGGGCGCGAATCGCTCAAGGCACTTGCGCAGCGAATAGCGCCGCAGCGCCAGATCGCACCGTGGATCGCGGACCTGTCTCGCCAGACTCCGGAAACCGGCCATCGTCCTGCACCTCCGTCACACCTGCACCTGTAATCCGGTCACTTCGGCGTCGTCGAACGGACGTCGCCGAATAGACGTATCGACACGCGATTCGGCTCCATCCTTTTTTCGATGGCCCCGTCAGCCGGTCGCGGGGACTCACGGGTCAACTCCCGTGACCCGCGCTTCAGTTGTGGTCGTTCCACGGAGATACCGGCGGTAACCCGCTCCGTTCCTTCCCGTAGGAAGGAGCCCTCCACGACAGCCTGAGAACTCCCCGCGGCTTCCCCGGGTTCCTTGAAGTGCCCGTCGATATGCACACGGGTCACCGGTGCCGTACTCCGGACGGCCCGTGCGACGGCGGAAGGGGCGGTGACATCGCAGGTCACGGCGCTATCGGCGGGGTGAAAGAACGACGGCGGCGGGCCGCCGTCCGCGACCCGCCGCCGTCCCCCGCCACTGCGCTCAGCGGTAGAGCAGGTACTCCCGCCGCATCCGCCGGAACCCCGTCAGCTCCTCCTGCCAGCCGGCCACCACCTCGTCCGTGTCCGCGCCCGCGTCGATCATCGTGCGCACCCGGGCGGAGCCGGTGAGCTTGTCGATCCAGTTGTCCGCACGCCAGGCGAAGCCGCTCCACGACCGCCTGGCCGTGATCAGCAGCCCGATCCCCGTCCGCACCGGATCGAACGCCTCCCGGTCGTGCACGTGCAACTGGACGCCCCCGATGGTCTTCCCCTGGAATTTGGAGAACACCGGCGCGAAGTACGCCTCCCGGAACCGCACGCCCGCGAGGCCCAGCCCGTTCGCCTCGGCCGCCCAGCGTCCGTCGAGGCCCTCCGCCCCGAGCAGCTCGAACGGCCGGGTGGTCCCGCGCCCCTCGGACAGGTTGGTGCCCTCGAACAGGCACGTCCCCGAGTACACCAGCGCCGTCTCCGGCGTCGGCATGTTCGGGCTAGGCGGCACCCACGGCAGCCCGGAGGCGTCGTAGAAGTCCGAGCGCTTCCAGCCCGACATGCGCACGGTCTCCAGCGGCACCGGCGCGGTGAGGAACTCGCCGTTGAACAGCAGCGCCAGCTCCGCCACCGTCATCCCGTGCGCCTGCGAGACGGGCTGCCGCCCCACGAAGGTCGCGAACTCCTTGTGCAGCACCGGACCCAGCGCCGCCCGCCCGGTCACCGGGTTCGGCCGGTCGAGCACGACGAACCGCTTGCCCGCGAGCCGAGCCGCCTCCATGCAGTCGAACAGCGTCCAGATGTACGTGTAGAAGCGCGCGCCGACGTCCTGGATGTCGAAGACGACCGTGTCCACGCCGGACGCGGTGAAGATGTCGGCCAGCGCCTGACCGCTCTTCAGGTACGTGTCGTAGACGGGCAGGCCGGTGGCCGGGTCGTCGTAGCGGCCCTCGGAGCCGCCCGCCTGGGCGGTGCCCCGGAAGCCGTGCTCCGGGCCGAAGACGGCGGTCAGCTCCACGCGGTCGTCGGCGTGCATGACGTCGACGATGTGCCGCACGTCCCGGGTGATGCCCGTCGGGTTGGTGACCACGCCCACGCGTTGCCCGTCGAGCGGCGCGTAGCCGTCCGCGGCGAGCCGTTCGAACCCGGTGCGCAGCCGCCGGCCGCCACCCTCCCGCGACGCCTGCCCGGACGCGGCGTGCGCGGGCGCCGCGGAGGCCGCGACCGCGGCCGTGGTGGTGGCGAGCAGGGCCCGTCTGGACAGCTTCATGCGGTGACCTCCGTGATCCCGGCGGGTGTCATGGCCACGCACGCTAGCGCGCCGGGCCGCCCCGGGGAACGAACCGGACCGACCCCGCGCGGAACACCTCTTCCGCCGAGCATACCGACCGGTTAGTCTGACGCGGGTAGCCGCTGGGAGCCGCGTCGAAGGAGACCGATGGTGCAAGCCGTGCAAGGTGCGAAGGTGGTCGTCACGGGAGCCGGGGGCGGGATCGGAGCGGCCCTCGCCCGCCGCTTCGCCGCCCACGGGGCGCAGGTCGTCGTCAACGACCTGGACGCCGACCGCGCGAAGGCGGTCGCCGAGGAGATCGGCGGCCTCGCCGTCCCGGGCGACGCCTCCACGGTCGTCGCCGAGGCCCGCGACGCCCTCGGCGGCACGGTCGACGTCTACTGCGCCAACGCGGGCGTCGGCCGCGACGGCGGGGAGCCCGGTGAACCGCTCGACGAACAGGGCTGGGCGCTCTCCTGGGACGTCAACGTCATGGCGCACGTCCGCGCGGCGCACGAACTGCTCCCGGACTGGCTGGAGCGCGGCAGCGGGCGCTTCGTCTCCACCGTCTCCGCCGCCGGACTGCTCACCATGATCGGCACCGCCCCCTACAGCGTCACCAAGCACGGCGCCCACGCCTTCGCCGAGTGGCTGTCGCTGACCTACCGCCACCGCGGGGTGAAGGTCCACGCGATCTGCCCGCAGGGGGTGCGCACCGACATGCTCGACGCCACCGGCAGCGCGGGCGACCTGGTCCTCAGGCCGACCGCGATCGCACCGGACGACGTGGCCGACGCCCTCTTCCGCGGCATCGAGGAGGACCGCTTCCTGATCCTGCCGCACCCCGAGGTCGCCGAGTACTACCGGGCCCGCGCCACCGAACCCGAGCGCTGGCTGGCCGGCATGAACCGCCTCCAGCGGCAGTGGGAGGCCACCCGGTGACCGCCTCCCGCTACGCGGCCAAGCCCTGGCTGTCCCTGCTCACCGACGCCCAGCGCGCCCCCGTCGACCCCGCCGACTCCCTGGTGCACGCCCTGCGCCGCGCGGCGGCCGAGACCCCCGACCGCACCTTCCTCGCCTACTTCGACGGCCGTCTGACCTACCGGGAGGCCGACCGGCTCAGCGACTCCGTCGCCGGCCACCTCGCCGCACGCGGCCTGGAACGCGGCGAGAGGGTGGCCGTCCTGCTCCAGAACTCCCCGCTCTTCGTGCTCGCCCTGCTCGGCGCCTGGAAGGCCGGGGCGGTGGTCGTGCCCGTCAACCCGATGTACAAGTCGGGCGAGGTGACCCACGTCCTGCGGGACGCCGGCGTGGCCGCGCTGATCTGCTCCGACCGGGCCTGGGAGGCGTACCTGCGCGACACCGCGGCCGGCTCGCCGGTGCGGATCGTGCTCACCGGCTGCGAGCTGGACTTCCAGACCCGCGGCGACGCGCGCGTGCTCACCTTCGAACGGCTGCCGCAGGCGCCGGACGCCGACGACCTCACCACCGTCGCCCGGCGGGGCCACCCGGCCCCCGGGGACCGCGATCCCGCGCCCGACGGCACGGCCCTCATCAGCTACACCTCGGGCACCAGTGGCACCCCCAAGGGCGCCACCAACACGCACCGCAACATCATGTACAACGCCGAGCGGCAGCGCACCGGCCTGGGCCTGCCCGAGGCCCCGGTCTACTTCGCGCTCGCCCCGCTGTTCCACATCACCGGCATGGTGTGCCAGCTCGGCGCCTGCCTGAACAGCGCGGGCACCCTCGTCCTGGCGTACCGCTTCGACGCGGGAGCCGTGCTGGACGCCTTCGCCGAGCACCGGCCGCACTACACCGTCGGCCCGTCCACCGCCTTCATGGCGCTCGCCGCCCACCCCGGCGTGAGCCGCGACCACTTCTCCTCCTTCCGGGTGATCTCCTCCGGCGGGGCCCCGCTGCCGCCCGCCCTGGTGGAGCGGTTCCGGACCGGCTTCGGGCCGTACCTCCGCAACGGCTACGGCCTGACCGAGTGCACCGCCCCCTGCGCCTCCGTCCCGCCGCACCTCGAGGCGCCCGTGGACGAGGCCTCCGGGACGCTGGCCGTCGGCGTCCCCGGACCCGACACCGTCGTACGGATCGTCGACGACCGGGGCGAGGAGGTGCCCTTCGGCGAGCAGGGCGAGATCGTCGTGCGCGGGCCGCAGGTCGTGCCCGGGTACTGGGGACGCCCCGACGCCACCGCCGAGACCTTCCCGGACGGCGAGCTGCGCACCGGCGACATCGGCTTCATGGACCCCGAGGGCTGGCTGTACGTCGTCGACCGCAAGAAGGACATGATCAACGCGTCCGGCTTCAAGGTGTGGCCGCGCGAGGTCGAGGACGTCCTGCACACGCACCCGGCGGTCCGCGAGGCGGCCGTCGTGGGCGTGCCCGACGGCTACCGCGGGGAGACCGTCAAGGCCTTCGTCAGCCTGCGCCCCGGCGCCGAGGCGGACCCGGCCGAGCTCGCCGCGCACTGCAAGGAGAGACTGGCCGCCTACAAGTATCCGCGGCAGGTGGAGGTCCTGCCGGAGTTGCCGAAGACGGCCAGTGGGAAGATCCTCCGGCGGGAACTGCGTTCCCCGAGCCACGACTAGCAGCGACACGGAAAGGCGGGTGGCGGCAGTGCCCAGGACCACGGACGGGGACGGCACTCCGGTGCCGCAGCGGCTCCTGGCCGCCGCCACCCGGCTCTTCGCCGAGCAGGGCTACGACCGCACCTCGGTGCAGGAGATCGTCGAGGCGGCCGGCGTCACCAAGGGGGCGCTCTACCACTACTTCGGCTCCAAGGACGACCTGCTGCACGAGGTGTACGCGCGCGTGCTGCGCGTCCAGCAGGAGCGCCTGGACGCCTACGCGGACGCCGACGAGCCGATCGAGAAGCGGCTGCGCGGCGCGGCGGCCGACGTCGTGGTCACCACGATCGAGAACCTCGACGACGCGTCGATCTTCTTCCGCTCCATGCACCAGCTGAGCCCGGAGAAGCACAAGCAGGTGCGCGCCGAGCGCCGCCGCTACCACGAACGCTTCCGCGCGCTGATCGAGGAGGGCCAGGAGGCGGGCGTCTTCTCCACGGCGACCCCGGCCGACCTGGTGGTCGACTACCACTTCGGCTCCGTGCACCACCTGTCGACGTGGTACCGCCCCGACGGCCCGCTCAGCCCGCAGGAGGTCGCCGACCACCTGGCCGACCTCCTGCTACGAGCCCTGCGCCCGTGAGGTCCGCCGGGGCCCGCACGTCAGGTGACTGCGGGCCCCGCGTCGGTGAGGTTCGCCCCCCGGGTGTCGGGTGACTGCGGGCCCCGCGTCCGTGAGACCAGCCCGCGTGTCAGCCGGCTGAGGACCCCGCGTCCGTGAGGTCCGCCCGCCCGCGTGTCAGGTGGCCGAGCAGGGCCGCCGCCGCGGGGTTGCGCGGCCGCGGGCCGCGCCCGGCCGGCACCATCGTGCGCCCCGGATCCGGCTGCCGCACCGTGACGCACGGCAGTCCCGCCCGCTCGCCGATCGGCCGGGGCACGAACGCCACCCCGATCCCGGCCCGCACCAGCTCCACCAGCAGCCGGCCTGCGTGACGTCGCAGGTGATCCGGCGCCGCAGCCCGCAGTGCGCGGCCAGGCGCCGTACGGCCGTCTCCAGACCGGTGCCCGCGCGGAAGTCCACGAACGGCTCCTCGGCGAGATCCCTGATCAGCGCCCTCCTGGCGCGGGCGAGCCGGCCCCGGCGCGGTGATCAGCACCAGCTCCTCGTGCCAGACCGCGTGCACCGTCAGCCCCTTTGGCAGCTCCCGCGCGTCCGGTGCGAGGTACGCCAGATCCAGCTCGCCCGCCCGCAGCGCCTCGGTCAGCTCGTCCACCGTGGCATCCCGCACGGAGACCCGGACAGCGGGGAACTCCTGGTGGAAGGCGGCCAGTTCACCGGGCAGATCGACACAGGTCAGCGTCTGGATGGTGCCGATGGACACCCGCCCGGTGTGCAGCCCGGCCACCGCCGCCACCGCGTCCCGCGCCGACCGCGCCCCGGCCGGCAGCGCCCGCGCCTGCGGCAGCAGCGCGCGCCCCGCCTCGGTGAGCACCACCCGCCGGCCGGTGCGGTCGAACAGGTCGGCGCCCAGCTCCCGCTCCAGATTGCGGACCGAGGTGCTGAGCGCCGACCGCACGATCAGTTCGGCGCGGGCGGCGGCGGTGAAGCTGCCCTCGGTGACGACCGCCACGAAATGGCGGAGCTGACGGATCTCCATCCCCCGACCCTAGGGATCCATCGATTCCGTAGATCGGTTTCAGCGAAACCATCTGTTGGACCGCGGGCCCGGCGGAAACCGATGCTGACGGCATGGATCTCCTGCCGGCCGGACCACCGCCTACGCCCCCACCGTCCGCCGTCTCGTGGCCCGCCGGATCCTGCGCCTGCGCGACTTCCTGCACGCCCTGGCGCTGACGGACCACATCCCGTCCGGCGGCTACTGGGTCCTACAGGTACTTCTTGAGTTCCCGCCGGGCCAGGGACCGCTGGTGCACCTCGTCCGGGCCGTCGGCGAGCATCAGCGTGCGGGCGCCGGCGTACAGCTCGGCCAGCGGGAAGTCCTGGCTGACCCCGCCCGCGCCGTACAGCTGGATCGCCCGGTCCAGGATGCCGACGACCGTGCGCGGAGTGGCGATCTTGATGGCCTGGATCTCGGTGTGGGCACCCCGGTTGCCGACGGTGTCCATCATCCAGGCCGTCTTCAGCACCAGCAGCCGCAGCTGCTCGACCGCCACGCGCGCGTCGGCGATCCAGTTCTGCACCACGCCCTGCTGCGCCAGCGCCTTGCCGAAGGCGTTGCGGGACACCGCCCGGCGGCACATCAGCTCGATGGCCCGTTCGGCCATGCCGATCAGCCGCATGCAGTGGTGGATCCGGCCGGGGCCGAGCCGGGCCTGGGCGATGGCGAAGCCGCCGCCCTCCTCGCCGATCAGGTTGGCCACCGGCACGCGCGCGTGGTCGAAGACCACCTCGGCGTGACCGCCGTGGTAGTGGTCCTCGTAGCCGAAGACCTGCATGGCGCGCCGGATCGTGACGCCGGGCGTGTCGCGCGGGACGAGGACCATGGACTGCTGGCGGCGGATGTCCGCCCCGTCCGGGTCGGTCTTGCCCATCACGATGAAGACCGCGCAGTCCGGGTGCATCGCCCCGGAGATGTACCACTTGCGGCCGGTGATGACGTACTCGTCGCCGTCCCGCTCGATGTGCGTGGTGATGTTGGTGGCGTCCGAGGAGGCGACGTCCGGCTCGGTCATCGCGAACGCCGAGCGGATCTCCCCGGCCAGCAGCGGCTCCAGCCACTGCTTGCGCTGCGCCTCGTCGCCGAACTGCGCCAGCACCTCCATGTTCCCGGTGTCGGGCGCGGCGCAGTTGGTGACCGTCGGCGCCAGCTGCGGGGAACGGCCCATGATCTCCGCGAGCGGGGCGTACTGGAGGTTGGTGAGCCCGGCGCCGTACCCGGAGTCGGGCAGGAACAGGTTCCACAGCCCCTGCCGGCGGGCCTCGGCCTTCAGCTCCTCCACCACCGGCACGGTCTCCCACGGCGAGGCCGCCCGCTCACGCTGCTCGTGGACGACCTGCTCGGCGGGGTACACGTGCGTGTCCATGAAGGCGAGGAGCCTGGCGCGCAGCTCCTCCGTGCGCGCGTCGAACGCGAAGTCCATGTCCTGTCAGCCTTCCTGAAGGGTCGTCAGACCGTGGTCGATGAAGACGGGGACCAGGTCGCCGATGCGGTCGAAGCCGCGTCCGACCGTCCGGCCCAGGGTGTAGCGGTAGTGGATGCCCTCCAGGATCACGGCGAGCTTGAACCAGGCGAACGCCGTGTACCAGGACACCGCGGAGACGTCGCGCCCCGAACGCTCGGCGTACCGCTCGACCAGCTCGGCCGGCGAGGGGTGTCCGGGGGCCTCCGCGGTGGTGGAGACGGGGGAGTCCGGCATGCCCAGCGGCATGCTGTACATCACCAGCAGACCGAGGTCGGTCAGCGGATCGCCGAGGGTGGACATCTCCCAGTCGAGGATCGCGTTGATCCGGTCGTCCTCACCGATCAGCACGTTGTCGAGGCGGTAGTCGCCGTGCACCACGGCCGGCGCGGGGGAGCCGGGCAGCTCCCGCCCGAGCGCGGCGTGCAGCTCGTCGATCCCGGCCAGCTCGCGGTTGCGGGAGGCGTCGAGCTGCTTGCCCCAGCGCCGCAACTGCCGGTCCAGGAAACCCTCGGGCCGGCCGAAGTCCGCCAGACCCACCTCGCCGGGCTCCACCGCGTGCAGCTCGACCAGGGTGTCCACCAGGTTCAGCACGGCGTCCCGGGTGCGCGCGGGGCCGAGCGGGACGAGCTGGTCCGCCGTGCGGTACGGGGTGCCCTCGACGAACTCCATGACGTAGAACGGGGCGCCCAGCACCTCCTCGTCCTCGCACAGCAGCACGGTGCGCGGGACGGGAACGGCGGTCGGGTGCAGCGCGCTGATCACCCGGTGCTCGCGCTTCATGTCGTGCGCGGTGGCCAGGACGTGGCCGAGCGGGGGCCGGCGCACGACCCACCGCGAGGTGCCGTCGGAGACCGCGTAGGTGAGGTTCGACCTGCCGCCCTCGATCAGCCGGCCGGAGAGCGGGCCGTTCACCAGGCCGGGCCGCTCCCGTTCGAGCAGGCCGCGCAGCCGGTCGAGATCGAGTCCGGGCGGGTGGTCGGGGCTCATCGTCACTCCTACGGGCAGGCGAAGGGTACCCGCTCATGATGCCGACCGGTCGGTATGCCGTCCAGAGCGACGGCGAAACGTGATCGGGGCCACGATAGGCGCACACCCCGTCCGCCGCCCGTCCGGCCGCCACGCGAACGGCGTATATCGTCCCATTCGGCTTGCACGGCACCGGCGTACCCCGGAGGGTCGGACACATGAAGGCGATCAGCTACGCACGGTACGGCGGCCCCGAGGTGCTGGAACTGGGGGAGGTCGACGATCCCAAGGTCGGTCCCGACTCGGTCCTGGTGAAGGTCCGGGCGGCGGCCGTCAACCCGGTCGACTGGAAGTGCCGCGAGGGGTACCTGGACCAGGCGCTGCGCGCCGTCTTCCCGGTCGTCCCCGGCTGGGACGTCTCGGGCGTGGTCGTCCGGCCGGGTCCGGCCGTCCCGGAGTTCGCGCCCGGTGACGAGGTCATCGGCTATGTGCGCGCGGACGTCCTGTCCGGCGGCACCTTCGCCGAGTACGTCGCCGCGCCCGTGCGCACCCTCGCGCGCAAGCCGCGCAACCTGACCTTCGAGGAGGCGGCCGGCCTCCCCCTCACGGGCCTCACCGCCTACCAGGTGCTGTACCGGATCCTCGAGGTCAAGCGGGGCGAGACCGTCCTGGTGCACGCCGCGGCGGGCGGGGTCGGCTCGATCGCCGTCCAGCTCGCCGCCCACCTCGGCGCCCGGGTCATCGGTACGGCGGGCGCGCACAACCACGACTTCGTCCGCGGCCTGGGCGGAGAGCCGGTGAGTCACGGCGACGGCCTGGCCGAGCGGGTGCGGGGGCTGGCCCCCGAGGGCGTGGACGCGGTCTTCGACTCGGTCGGCGGCGACGCGCTGAAGGTCTCCGCGAACCTCCTCGCCCCCGAGGGCCGCCTCGCGTCGATCACCGACCCCGAGGTGGTGGGCTACGGCGGCCGGTACTGGTTCGTCCGCCCCGACCCGCAGGACCTGCGACGCCTGTCCGAACTCGCGGAGGCGGGCGTGGTGAGCGTGCACGTCTCGGAGACCTTCCCCCTGGAACGGGCCGCGGACGCCCACCGCCTCAGCCAGGAGGGCCGCACCCGGGGCAAGATCGTGGTGACGGTCACGACGGACTGACGGCGCACCCCACGGGCACCGCGGGCCCACCGGGGATCCGCGGCCCCCGGGGACGGGCGGAGGGGACAGGACCCGCACTCCGCCGGGGCGGCCTCACCCCTGGAGCACCAGGGCCGCCCCGGACACCGCCATCACCACCGTGCACAGCACCGCCGCGCCCGCGTACCGCGGCACCATCGCCCCCGGCGCGGTCGCGGCCGCCAGCCACCGGATCCGCCGGTGGGCGATCCGCAGGAACCCCAGCCAGCACCCGCAGCACACCAGGCACGCGACCACTCCGGCCGCCGACACCCCGCCGGCCAGAGCCGTCTTCCCGGCGAGCACGGCCACCACCGTGCCCGACAGCGTCGTGCGCCGCCACGCCAGCCGTGTCCGCTCCGGCTGCAGCCCGGGATCCCGCTCCGGCACCCGCGCCGCCGGGCCGCCCACCGGTCCGCTCACCCCTCCCACCCGACGAGCACGACCACGACCATCACCACGGCCACGACCGCGACGACCAGGCTCAGCAGCGCGGGGAACCGGGACACCGGCAGGTCCTCGCCGCGCCGCATCGCCCGCTCGCAGCGCACCCAGTGGTTGACCGCGCGCAGTGCGCACAGCACGCCCGCGGCGAGCAGCGCCAGCGCGAGCCCGACCCGCCAGCCCCAGCGCAGGTCCGGCAGGAACTGGTCCACGGCGAACCCGCCGCCGATCAGCGCGAGCGCGGTCCGCAGCCAGGCGAGGAACGTCCGTTCGTTCGCCAGGGAGAACCGGTAGTCGGGCGTCCCGCCCTCCCGTCGCACCTCCTCGGGCGCGAACCACAGCCTGACGTTGCGCACGAAGTCGCTCACGCAGTGCCCCCCGGCCCCGCGGACGACGGAGCGGCAGCCCCCGACCGGTGCGCCTTGAACCGCTCGTACGCCACCAGCCCGTCCGGGGTCCACTCCCACTCGCCCAGGCGCCGCTCCAGCTCCGCCTCCGACAGGAAGCCGTGCCAGGCCACCTCCTCGGCCTGCGGCCGCACCGGCAGGTCGCAGCGGACCTCGTACACCGCCGACCACCAGCTGTGGCCGGCCGCGTCGTCGTAGCGGAACGTGAAGAGGTACTCGGGACGCGGCAGACCGGTCACGCCCAGTTCCTCCTCGGCCTCCCGCAGTGCCGCCTCGTCGTAGTCCTCGCCCGCGCCGACGACCCCGCCGACGAACATGTCGTACAGGGACGGGAAGACCTGCTTGCCCGGGGTGCGCCGGTGGACGAAGATCCGGCCCTCGGCGTCCCGGGCCAGGACGAAGGCGCAGCGGTGCCGCAGCCCCCGCGCGTAGGCCTCACCGCGGGAGGACCGCCCGATCACCCGGTCGTTCTCGTCGACGATGTCGATGATCTCGTCAGCACTCATACGGCCATCCAAGCAGGCCGGCCGTGCGGGGGCGGGCGGCGCCGCCCGGCACGGGAGCGCCGCCCGGCCCGCCCCGCGCCGGCCCCTGGAGCGCACCCGCCCCGGTGTCACAAGTGGTCTGCATGTGAACGCAGTTGACGCGTGTAACGCACCGGGCACCCTTGACGTGATCCGTTGGCTGACGGTTTGCTGTGAGTGATCAGCTCATGGCAGTCGGCAGCCGACCACTGCCGTACCACCGACCACCCGCCGTGAGTGGAGCCACCAGAAGAGCGCGTGAGGAAGTCCCGCGGTGTCCCCACCCCCGCCTCCCCTCGGCCGTCCCCGCAGACGTGCGGCACAGGCCTTCGACGAGGCTCTAGACGACGCCGACCTCGTCGCCGCACGGACCGCGCTGTCACAGGGCCGATGGCAGCACACCCGCACGCTGCTGGTGCAGACGGGGGACGACTGGGACCGCAGGGGCCACCGGCTCACGGTGCTCGCGCGGGAGTCGTACTGCGCCGCCTGGGCCCGCGAGTGGCTGCTCGCCGAGCCCGACTCCGGTGACGCGTCCGCACTGCTCGCCCTCGCCCAGGTGCGGCGCGTGCTGCGCGGCAAGGAGAAGCCCGCCCGCGCCCGCGAGGCCTGCGCCACGGCGGCGGACCTGCTGCCCGCCGACCCCAGCCCCTGGCTCGGACTGCTCCTGCTGGAGTGCGCCCAGGGGGCCGAGGGGGACGTGGTCCGGCTCTTCGAACAGGTCCGCACCCGCTACGCGGACCACCACCACGCCCACCACCTGGTGGTCGCCTGGCTCGCGGAGCGCCGCGTGGACGCGGGCCCCGACCCGCTGCACGAGGTGTACGACTTCGCCAACTGGGCCGCCGAACAGGCCCCCGCCGACTCGCCGCTGGCGATCCTGCCGGTCGTCGCGCACGCCGAGCGCTACCGCACCCTGGCCGCCGCCGGGCACGAACCCGCCGACCCGGTCGCCTCCGGCCACTGGGTCGGCCGCCGCGCCCGGCAGGTGATGAAGACCGCCTTCGACTGGTGGCTGGAGTGGGAGCAGGAAGGCCATCCGCGCCGCCTGGTCGACCTCAACTTCCTCGCCCACGCCAAGGTCTGCGAGGGCCGGGGGGCCGAGGCCGCCGCCCTCTTCCACCGCATCGGCGACCACGTCACGGCCGCCCCCTGGTCCTACCCCGACCGGGACGCCCGCACCGCCTTCCGCACCGCCCGCGCCGCCGCCCTGGGCACGGCCTGACCCCAGCCCCCACCCCCCGACCCCCCACCCCCCGACCCGCCACCGATCCGAGGACGGTCTCGACATGACGACGGACAGTTCGAGCACGAGCAGAGCCACAGCCGACGGCATCCACACCTTCAAGGGGCAGGAGCGCGCCCTGCGCGCCGACCGCCTCGGCACCGGAGGCCTGCTGCTCTCCGTCCTGGCCGCGACCGCCCCCCTCATGGTGGTCGCGGGTGTCATGCCCACTACATTCGCGGTGATGGGCATCGTCGGCCAGCCGCTGCTCTTCGTCCTCCTCGGCGTCGTACTGGTCCTGTTCAGCCTCGGCTACGCCGAGATGAGCCGGCACGTCCACAACGCCGGCGCCTTCTACGCCTACATCTCCCGCGGCCTCGGCGGCACCGCCGGCGCGGGCGCCGCCCTGGTCGCGCTCGTCGCCTACAACGCCCTCCAGGTCGGCATCTACGGCATCTTCGGCTTCGAGGTCTCCGGCCTGTTCGCCACCTACGCCGACCTGGAGGTCGCCTGGTGGATACCGGCGCTCGCGGCCGTCGTCGCCGTCGGCGCGCTGGGCTGGCTCAAGATCGACGTCAACGCGCGCGTCCTCGGCGTCCTGCTGGTCATCGAGGTGCTGCTCGTCGTCGTCTTCGACATCGCCGCCGTCGCCGACCCCGCCAAGGAGGGCCTGTCCCTGCACGCCTTCAACCCGGACACGCTCTCCGGCGCCGGCGTGGGCACCGCCCTCTGCTTCTGCATCGCCGCCTTCCTCGGCTTCGAGCAAGCCCCCGTGTACGCCGAGGAGACCAGCAGGCCGCACGTCCTCGTCCCGCGCGTGATGTTCCTCGCGGTCACCGGCGTCGCCGTCTTCTTCGCCCTCAGCAGCTGGGCGCTGACCGTCGCCACCGGCCCCTCCGCGATCGTCGGCACCTCCCGGGAGCAGAGCGCGGGCCTGCTGTTCTTCCTCACCGAGGACCGGCTCGGCTCCACCTTCACCGACGTCCTGCACATCCTGTTCGTGACCGGCATGTTCGCCGCGATGCTCAGCTTCCACAACGTCGTCGCCCGGTACGCCTTCGCCATGGGCCGCGAGGGCCTGCTGCCCGCCGCCTTCGGCCGCACCACCGGCACCAGCGGCGCCCCCGGCACCGGCTCCCTGCTCCAGACCGGCGTCGCCGCCGTCCTGGTCGTCGTCTTCGCCCTCACCGACGACAAGCCGGCCGGCGACCCGACCGCGCCCGTCCTGCACCTGTTCACCTGGGGCGGCAACATCGGCGCCCTCGGCGTGATCGTGCTCATGGCCATCGCCTCCCTGTCCGTCGTCGTCTTCTTCGTCCGGCGCGGCGCCGCGGGCGCCCAGGCGTGGCGGCTGGTCACCTCGGGCCTGGCGGGCATCGCCCTGCTGGTGATCGCGGGCTACACGGTCAGGGACTTCGACGTGCTGGTCGGCGCGGGACCCGGCTCCTCCCTGAGCTGGGTCCTGCCCGGCGTCATCGGGCTCGCCCTCGTCGTCGGACTGGTCCAGGGCGCGGTCCTGCGCGCCCGCGCCCCCGAGCGACACGCCCGCATCGGGCTGGGCAACGAGGCGTTCCAGCTGGACAAGGAGGCCGAACGCACCTCGTAGACGGGGTGGTTACGGAAGTCTGACGGGCACCCGCGCTCCCTGGCCCGGCCGGGACGCGGGTGCTCGAATGGAGAGGTGAACTCCGAACATCCGCCGCCACCGGACCCGGACGAGCAGAGCGAGCCGGGCCGTCCCATCGGCCGCCGGGTCCTCCTCGGCACCCTCGGTCTGGGCGCCCTCGGCGTGGTCGGCGCCCCCACCCTCCAACGCGGCCTGGAGAGCTTCCTCGCCGGAGCCTCCGACAAGGACCCCACCGGCCTGACCGGACTGCTGCCGAACGGCGGCGGCTTCCGCTACTACTCGGTCACCTCCTCCGTCCCGCGCAGGAACGCCGACACCTACCGCCTCACCGTCGACGGCCTCGTCGACCGCCCCACCACCTACACATTGGACGAGCTGAGGGCGCTGCCGCAGACCCGCACGGTCCGCGACGTCCAGTGCGTCACCGGCTGGCGGGTGCCGCACACCCCCTTCGAGGGCGTGCGCCTGTCCCGGATCCTGGACGCCGCGGGGGTACGCCCCACGGCCGGGGCGGTGCGCTTCACCTGCTTCGACGGCGCCTACTCCGAGAGCCTCACCCTCGCCCAGGCCCGCCGCGCCGACGTCCTGGTCGCCCTGCGCATGCGGGACGAGGACCTCGGCCACGCCCACGGCGGCCCGGTCCGCCTCTACGTGGCCCCCATGTACTTCTACAAGTCCGCCAAGTGGCTCTCCGGCATCACCGTCACCGAGGACGTCGAACCCGGCTACTGGGAGGAACGCGGCTACGACGTCGACGCCTGGGTCGGCCGCTCGAACGGACGCGACGATGAACCCACGAGCTGACGCCCCGCCCGCCGCCGCCGTACGGCGCTTCGGCCGCGCCCCCCGGTGGGTGCACCGCGCCACGGCCGCGCTGATGGGCGTCTGCGTGCTCTCGGCCGCCTGCCTCTACGTCCCCCAGCTCGCCCAGCTCGTGGGCCGCCGCGCCCTGGTCGTCACCCTCCACGAGTGGTCCGGCCTCGCCCTGCCCGTCCCCGTCCTCGCCGGTCTCGCCTCCCGCGCCTTCCGCGCCGACCTGGGCCGGCTGAACCGCTTCGGCCCGCACGACCGCACCTGGCTGCGGGCCGCCCTGCGCCGCGACAAACGGCCGTCGTCCCGACCGGCCGGCAAGTTCAACGCCGGACAGAAGGTCTACGCGGCCTGGATCGCGGGCGCCACCCTGGTGATGCTGGGCACCGGCCTGCTGATGTGGTTCACCCAACTCACCCCGCTGGTGTGGCGGACCAGCGCCACCTTCGTCCACGACTGGCTGGCGCTGACCATCGGCATCGTCCTCGCCGGCCACATCGGCATGGCGTGGGCGGATCCCGAGGCCCGGCGCGGCATGCGCACGGGGACGGTCCGCCGGGAGTGGGCGGAGCGCGAACACCCGCTGTGGCGGCCCTGAGACGACACGGGCCCACCCGCGCCCCGAGGGGGAGCGGGTGGGCCGTACGCGCCCGGTCTCCGGCTAGATGATCAGCGAGAGCAGCAGGACCAGGGCCCCGGCGACCACCGAGATGATCGTCTCCATGATCGACCAGGTCTTGATCGTCTGCCCGACGTTCAGCCCGAAGTACTCCTTCACCAGCCAGAAACCGGCGTCGTTGACATGGCTGAAGAACAGCGAACCGGCACCGATGGCCAGCACCAGCAGGGCCGCGTGCGTGGTCGACATGTCGGCCGCGAGCGGCGCCACCAGACCGGCCGCCGAGACGGTCGCCACGGTCGCCGACCCGGTCGCCAGCCGGATCGCCACCGCGATCAGCCAGGCCAGCAGCAGCGCCGGGATCGACCAGTCCTCGGAGATGTCCAGGATCATCCGGCCCACACCGGTGTCGATCAGCGTCTGCTTGAAACCGCCGCCCGCGCCGACGATCAGCAGGATGCCCGCGATCGGCGCGAGCCCCTTCTCGACCAGCGACGAGATCCGCTCCCGGCTGAACCCGGCGGGCATCCCCAGCGTGAAGATGCCGACCAGCACGGCCGCGAGCAGGGCGATGAGCGGGGAGCCGATCACGTCGAACACGCGCTGCACGGTGTTCTCGGGGTCGTCGACGACGATGTCGACCAGCGCCTTGGCCAGCATCAGCACGACCGGCAGCAGGATGGTGGCCAGCGTCGCGCCGAAGCCGGGACGCTTCTCCAGGTCCTCGGAGGGCCGCTGCGGGATCATCCGCTCCGGCGCCGGGACGTCCACCCAGCGGGCGGCGTACTTGGAGAACAGCGGACCGGCGATGACCACCGTCGGAATGGCGATGAGCACGCCCAGGGCCAGGGTCACACCGAGGTTGGCGCCGACCGCGTCGATGGCGACCAGCGGGCCGGGGTGCGGCGGCACCAGACCGTGCATCACGGACAGACCGGCGAGCGCCGGGATGCCGATGCGCATCAGGGAGTAGTTGCCGCGCTTGGCGACCATCAGCACCACCGGGATCAGCAGCACCACGCCGACCTCGAAGAACAGCGGCAGCCCGATCACCGAGGCGATCAGCACCATCGCCCACGGCATCGAACGGCCACCGGCCTTCGCCAGGATGGTGTCGACGATCTGATCGGCGCCGCCGGAGTCGGCGAGCATCTTGCCGAGGATCGCCCCGAGGGCGATCAGGACACCCACACCGGCGACGGTGGAGCCGAGTCCGGTGCTGAAGCTGGTGATCACCTTGTCCAGCGGCGCCCCGGCGAACGCGCCGAGCGCCAGCGACCCGATGGTCAGCGACAGGAAGGCATGCAGTTTGAACTTGGTGATGAGCAGGACGATGACGGCGATGCCCGCCAGGACGGCGATGCCCAGCTGAGCGTGGCCGGCCGAGGTGATCGGCTCCGGTGCGTCCGCTGCCAGCATCTCAACGCTGAGTCTGGTCACGGTGGTTCCCTTGCGTGTACGGGGGTCGGGGAGAAACCGGGGAGGTGGGGGCGCCCCGGGGAGGAGGTCCGGGCAGGGACCTACGGGGCCGGCTCGGGGAGCGCCGCCAGGGCGGTGACCGCCCCTTCGGTGATCTCCTCGGGGCTGCCGGTCACTTCCACGGCGACCCCCGCCTCGTCCGGCTCCAGCGGCTGGAGCGTGGCGAACTGGGAGTCGAGCAGTGCCGTGGGCATGAAGTGACCCTGCCGGTGCGACATCCGGTCCTCGATGAGCGCGCGGTCCCCGGTGAGGTGCACGAAGACCACGCCGGGCGCGGCGGCCCGCAGCCGGTCGCGGTACGACCGCTTCAGCGCCGAGCAGCTGACCACCCCGCCGAGACCGGCCCGCCCGTGCGCCCAGTCGCCGATGGCGTCCAGCCACGGCCACCGGTCGTCGTCGGTGAGCGGGGTACCGGCCGACATCTTGGCGATGTTGGCCTGCGGGTGGAAGTCGTCGCCCTCGGCGTAGGGAACGCCGAACCGGGCAGCGAGCAGGGGACCGATGGTGGTCTTGCCGGTGCCCGCGACGCCCATGATCACGACGACATGGGGGGTGTTCATCGCTGCCTCACTGTCTGCTGTCTTCGTCGACACGAGATGTCGACGACACTGAAGCCCATTAGATACGACGAATTCAAGAGTCTGTGACATATAAGTCTGACTTTTTGTTCGCGTGATCCGCCCCGTACGCTGAGTGCATGAGCACCACGGGCCGGGGGCTGCACGGCCGCGTACTGGACACCCTCGGCCCCGAGATCACCGCAGGCGAATACCCTCCCGGCAGCGTCCTGCGCACCGACGAGCTCGCCCAGCGCTTCGACGTGTCGCGCTCCGTGATGCGCGAGGTGGTCCGCGTCCTGGAGTCCATGCACCTGGTCCGGTCCCGGCGCCGCGTCGGCGTGACGGTCCTGCCGACCCACGAGTGGAACGTCTACGATCCCCAGGTCATCCGCTGGCGCCTGGCCGGCGCGGACCGCCCCCGCCAGCTGCGCTCCCTGACGGTGCTGCGCTCCGCGATCGAGCCCGTCGCGGCGGGCCTGGCCGCCCGTCACGCCACCGCGGAGCAGTGCGCCGAACTCACCGAGTGCGCCCTCGGCATGGTCGCCAACTCACGCGGTCACCGGCTGGAGGGCTACCTCTTCCACGACGTGGCGTTCCACCGGGTGATCCTCACGGCGTCCGGCAACGAGATGTTCGCCCGCCTCGGCGACGTCGTCGCCGAGGTGCTGGCCGGCCGCACCCACCACGACGTGATGTTCGAGGACCCCGACCCGGCCGCCGTCACCCTGCACGTCCAGCTCGCCGAGGCGGTCCGCGAACGCGACGCCCCCCGCGCGGAGAAGCTGACCCGCGAGATCGCCGAGGGCGCCCTCCAGGAGCTGGACATCCTGGCGCCGTAACGGGCTACTCCAGGAACTCCCCGTCGACGTACACCCACGCCCCGTCCACCCGCTCGAAGCGGCTGCGCTCGTGCAGCGAGCCGCCCCGGTAGGACGCCCGGAAGGTCACCGTGCCGGTGGAGTGGAAGGCGGAACCGTCGCCGGTGTCCAGGATCTCCAGCCCGGTCCACCGCGTCCGCGGATCGAAGTCGACCCGCTCCGGCCGCGTCCGCGGATGCCAGGTCCGCAGCAGATAACCGGCGTCCTGCCGTACGAAGGCGCAGTACCGGGACCGCATCAGCTTCTCCGCGGTCGGCGCGGCGGCGGAACCGGAGTGGAACCGGCCGCAGCAGGCCCCGTACGCCTCGGGCAGCCCGCAGGGGCAGGAACGTGTGGTCATGGTCGGCCTCCGCGACAACGCCCGAGGGCCGCGACCTCGTGGTCGCGGCCCTCGCGCTGCATGTGTCCGAGGGGGGACTTGAACCCCCACGCCCGATAAAGGGCACTAGCACCTCAAGCTAGCGCGTCTGCCATTCCGCCACCCGGACAAGGTGTCTGTCGCGCGGGTTTCCCCCCGCGGCGACGACGTAAACATTACCAGGTGTTCCGGGGTGGCCGATCACCCCCGCCCGGCGGCGCCGCCGCGTGAACGGCGTGTGACGGGCCGGGCCGGGTCTTGGGGTGCGCGCGCGGGAGAGAGAGGATGAGGACGACCCACCAGCGGGAACGGTCCACCGGCGGGAACCACCCACCACCGGGAACGGTCCACAGGCGGGCACACCAGCGACATCGGCAGCGGGAGGAAGCACGTGAGCGAGACGGACACGGCCAGGAGCGTCACCGGTGAGGACGAGGTCGTGGACCTCTGCCGCGAGCTGATCCGGATCGACACCAGCAACTACGGCGACCACTCGGGCCCCGGCGAGCGCAAGGCGGCCGAGTACGTCGCCGAGAAGCTCGCCGAGGTGGGCCTGGAGCCGCGGATCTTCGAGTCGCACCCGGGACGCGCCTCCACGGTCGCCCGGATCGAGGGGGAGGACCCCTCGCGGCCGGCGCTGCTGATCCACGGCCACACCGACGTCGTCCCGGCCAACGCGGACGACTGGACCCACCACCCCTTCTCCGGCGAGATCGCCGACGGCTGCGTCTGGGGGCGCGGCGCCGTCGACATGAAGGACATGGACGCGATGACCCTCGCGGTCGTCCGCGACCGGATGCGCAGCGGGCGCAAGCCCCCGCGCGACATCGTCCTCGCCTTCCTCGCGGACGAGGAGGCCGGCGGCACGTACGGCGCCAAGCACCTGGTGCACCGGCACCCGGAGCTGTTCGAGGGCGTCACCGAGGCGATCGGCGAGGTCGGCGGGTTCTCCTTCACCGTCAACGAGAAGCTGCGCCTGTACCTGGTCGAGACCGCCGAGAAGGGCATGCACTGGATGCGGCTCACCGTGGACGGCACCGCCGGCCACGGCTCGATGACCAACGACGACAACGCGATCACCGAGCTGTGCGAGGCCGTCGCCCGCCTCGGCCGGCACACGTGGCCGGTCCGGGTCACCAAGACCGTACGGGCCTTCCTGGACGAGCTGTCCGACGCGCTCGGCACCGAGCTCGACCCGGAGAACATGGACGAGACGCTCGCCAAGCTCGGCGGGATCGCCCGCATGATCGGCACCACGCTGCGCAACTCGGCGGCGCCCACCATGCTCGGCGCCGGCTACAAGGTCAACGTCATCCCCGGCCAGGCCACCGCGCACGTCGACGGCCGCTTCCTGCCCGGCTACGAGGAGGAGTTCCTCGCCGACCTCGACCGGATCCTCGGCCCGCGCGTGCGGCGCGAGGACGTGCACTCCGACAAGGCCCTGGAGACCGACTTCGACGGCCGGCTCGTCGACGCCATGCAGAGCGCGCTGAGCGCCGAGGACCCGATCGCGCGGGCCGTGCCGTACATGCTCTCCGGCGGCACCGACGCCAAGTCCTTCGACGACCTCGGCATCCGCTGCTTCGGCTTCGCGCCGCTGAAGCTGCCCCCGGAGCTGGACTTCGCGGGCATGTTCCACGGGGTGGACGAGCGGGTCCCGGTGGACGGCCTGAAGTTCGGCGTACGGGTGCTTGACCGTTTCCTGGACGCGTCCTGAAACGGTTACCCGATGAGCACGATAATCGTGCAAGCGTGCGGAGCTGACTGGGAAGAGTGAATGCGACCATAAGCTCGTAGCCTCATTACTTCCTCCTCGTTACCCGTGATGTGATCCGCGACTTTGGATCGCTTTGCCAACTAGGAGGAATAATGATCAAGAAGGTCGTCGCTGTCGCGGCTGCCACCGGTGGACTGGTTCTCGCGGGCGCGGGCCTGGCTTCCGCCCACTCGGGTGCCCAGGGTGCCGCCGTGCACTCCCCGGGTGTTGTGTCCGGCAACGTCGTTCAGGTTCCGGTCCACGTGCCGGTGAACGTCTGCGGCAACACGGTCTCCGTGATCGGGCTGCTGAACCCCGCCTTCGGCAACACCTGCGTCAACCAGTGACATTGCGCCCCGCTCGTCAAGGGCAGGCCCTCTGAGGGTTTGAGCCCGTCGGCCCCGGAGCGCGCGCCATGCGCTCCGGGGCCGACAGGTCTGTGAATACGTCGGAACACCGGGAATCCTTCGGAACGGAATTCCCGGCACCAGGTCGAAGGCAGGGATTCAGCAATGCGACAGGTCGCCCGCAAGGGCCTGATGACCATGGCGGGCGCCGCCGGAGTGCTCGCCGCCGCGGGCGGGGCCGCCCACGCCGACTCCGGCGCGGCGGGCGCCGCCATCGGCTCGCCCGGCGTGCTGTCCGGGAACACCGTGCAGGCGCCGGTGCACGTGCCGGTCAACGTCTGCGGCAACACCGTCAACGTCGTCGGTGTCCTCAACCCGGCCGTGGGCAACTCCTGCGCCAACCAGGGCGGCTCCGCCGCGGACGGACACGGCGGCTCCGGATCCCACGGCGGCTCGCACGCCGACGGCCGGGCGAGCGACTCGCCCGGCGTGGGCTCCGGCAACGTGATCCAGGCGCCGGTGCACGTCCCGGTCAACGTCTGCGGCAACAGCGTCAACGTCCTCGGCGCCGGCAACGCCACCGAGGGCAACGACTGCGCGAACGGCGGCCCGGGCCACGAGACGCCGGGACAGCCCGGCGAGCCCGGCACTCCGGGCAGCCCGGAGCACCCCGGCGACGAGCCGAGCACCCCGGCCACCCCGGGCGACCGCACCCCGCCCGGGGCCTCTCAGGGCAACGAGCCGGTCGCCCACACCGCCACCCGGTCCCAGGCCGACGCCCAGCTCGCCCAGACGGGCAGCGAGATGCCGATGGGCCTTGTGCTGCCGGTCGGCGCGGGCGCGCTGCTGGCCGGCGCGGTCCTCTACCGCAAGGCGCGGGCCGCTGCGTGATTCCGCGCACACGGAGCGGGCCCCGCGACCGCGGGGCCCGCTCCGTTCCGTGCGGGGAGCCGCCCGGGCTCACCAGGTGGCGCGTACCTGGCGGATGATCCGCCGCCGCAGCCGCACCCTGCGACTGCCGTCACGCATCAGCGTCAGGCGGTACAACTCCCAGTGTCCGTACTCCGCGTGGTCCGTCAGTAGACGCGCCGTCTCCCTGCGGGACACCCCGCGCGGCACGTACACGTCGACAAATTCGTATTCCGGCATCGCATCTATTGTGCGGGTCGGGCCCCGGTACGGATAGCGTCTGCACTATGTCTGATGCTGCGCAGCCCACCGCTGCCGAGGTACGCGCCGCCGCCGAGGCGGTCAAGACCGCGCTCGACCGCCACCTGGCCGCGGTCGAACGCCGGTCGGGGGAGGACGACCCGGCCGTCTACGAGGCGTTCAACCAGCTGGCCGCGGCCGCGGAGGCGTACGACGAACTGCTCTACGACCGCTACGACGAGGTCACCCCGTTCGAGATCCCCGGAGCGGAGGACGCGCTGCCGCCGTACGCCGGCCCCGAGGAACCGAACGCGCTCAGTGTGCTGATCCGCCGCGACTACTCGGTCGCGGAACCGCAGCGGCTGCTGGGGCACGCGCAGCGGATCGAGGCGGCGGACGGCGACGGCTCGGACGCCTCCGGCACCGTCCACGGCGCGCTCGGCCTGCTCTTCGGCGAGTTCGAACCGGACGAGATCGCCTCCCGGCACAAGGAGTTCGGCCTGGAGGAGGGCGACTCCACGCTCTGGGTGACGGCCTCGGACGTGCCCGCCGAACCCGGCGAATGGCTGGAGGCGCCGTTCGAGCAGGTGGACCCGCAACAGGTGGTGTGCCGCTTCGACGTGAGCGCGGTCTTCGACGAGGACGAGGACCTCGACGACGACACCGACGACCTCGACGAGCTGGATCCGGCCCTGGACGAGGACGAGGACCTGGAGCCGCTCGACGCGGACCGCTGACCGCACCCGTCCCGCATCACGGCGGCGGCATCCCGAAGGGGGCGCCGCCGTGGTGTGCGGCGCCGGCTCAGCCGTCCGCCGCCGGAACCTGCGGCGCCAGCAGCGCCGCCAGCCGCGTCGTCCGCGGCTTGGCCGCCACCTCGGCCACGGCCCGCGGCAGTGCCTGCTCCACCCCGTGCACCACGGACAGATGGCGGTCGGCGCGGCTGAACGCCGTGTAGACCCAGGGGCGGCTCAGTGCCGGCACGGCGTCGCCGGGCAGCACCACCACCGCCGCGGGCCACCGGCAGCCCACCGCCTGGTGCGCGGTCAGCGCCCACCCGTGCCGCACGGACTGCTCCACCCGCTCCCTCGGTACGACGATTTCCTCGCCCGCGCACACCAGGTGCAGCCCCTGCCCGTCGGCCTTGACCACGCGGCCCGGCAGCGTGCGGCCCGGAGCGGGGGAGTAGACGATCCGGTCACCGGGGTCGAACCCGCCGAACCGCCCCGCGCCCGGGTTCAGACGCTCCTTCAGCGCCGCGTTCAGCGCCCGTGTGCCCACCGCGCCCCCGTGGCCCGGGGTGATCACCTGCGTCTCCTCGGCGGGCACACCGATCGCGCGCGGCACCGAGTCCGCGACGAGCTGCACGGTCCGGTGCACGGCCTCTCCCGCGTCCCGCACCGGCACGATCACGACCTCCTTGCCGGGGGCCTCCACCTGGTTCAGCTCGCCCACGCCGATTCCCGAGACCAGCTCGCCCAGCGGCCCCGGATCCGGCCGCCGCGAGGCGATCTGCGGGCAGACCCGCGCCGCCAGCAGGTCCGCGAACACCCGCCCGGGCCCCACCGACCACAGCACCCCCGGATCACCGGCCAGCACCAGCCGGGCGCCGTCCGGCAGCGACTCCGTCACCAGCGCGGCGGCCTCGACGTCGAGCTGCGGGGCGTCGAGCACCACCAGCAGGTCCACGTCCAGTGCCCCGTCGGCGTCGCGCCCCGGCCCCTCGGCGCCGGAGAGCAGCCCGGCGACCGTGGCCACACCCGCTCCCTCGACCAGGGCCGCGAACCGCTCCCGGCCGACCGGACTGTGGGCGGCGGCCCAGGCCCGCAGCCCCAGACCGTGCGCGGCGGTCAGCAGCGCCGCCGGCTCGGCCAGCGAGGCCTCACCGCCGGTGTGCAGCACGAGCCCGTGCCGGGCGACCGCGCGGATCAGCTCACCCGCGGAGCCGTCCGCAGAGGCGGCCGCGGGCTCCCACTCCTCCTCCGTGCCGCCCTGCTCGGGCGCGGAGTTGACCAGCCGGGCCAGACCGTCGGCCAGGCTCTCCTCGGCCAGCGCGTACCGCTCCAGCCCCACCAGCACCCGGACCGGCCGCTCCTCGTCCTCCTCCTCGCCGTCCGCCCGCGGAGCCGGAGCCCCGGCGTCCGCGAGGGCGTCCTGGAAGACGAGCACGTCCCCTTCCGCGATGGCGTTCTGCACGGCCTCCTCGGGCTCCGGCACCCCCTGCCGCCCCAGCGCCGTGATCAGCGCGGACATGTCCAGGGCGGTGTGCCCGGCCAGTGCGGCCTGCTCCAGCAGCCACACGGTGACCGCCCGCCCCCGCCGCTCGTCGTCCGGACCGGCCCCGGCACCGAGCAGCGCCCGCGCGAACGCGTCGGCCTGTTCGGGCCGCACACCGGCGACCCGCAGCAACTGCCAGGGATCGGCGCGCAGCACCTCCGCGCCGCCCTCGCCCAGCACGCCGGCGGCCTGCGCGGCGAGCCCCTCCGGCGCGCCCCCCTGGGCCAGCACCCCCCGCACGTCCTCGACGGCGCCGGTGGCGGGAGCCACCTCGCCCGGGCTCACCGCGGGCGCCCGCCGCACCGGCTCGGGAGCGGGCCGCCGCGGCGCGGGCCGGTCCTCCTCGAACACCGTGGCGGCCGGCTTCTCCCCGCTCTCCACGGCCCGCACGGCGGCCAGCAGATCGGCGGCCGTGCCGCTCAGCTTGCCGCCGGCCTCGATCGGCCCCTGCCGCTCCGCCTTCCGCCGCTCGATCCGCTCCCGCTCCAGGCGCTGCGCGGCCAGTTCGCCCTCGGCCTCGGACACCTGCGCGCCCTCGGCGGGCTTGCCGTCCGCGCTTTCCGGCCCGGCGTCCTCCGTGGTCTCGGGCGGCTCGGTGCTCACAGCGTGCTCCAGTCGTGATCGGGATAGTGGTGCACGGGCGCCGACACATCGTCGAGCGCCCGGCAGATCTCGTCAGGAAGAGTAAGCGCCTCCACTGACAACGCCGCCGTGAGCTGCCGCGCGTTGCGCGCCCCGACGATGGGGGCGGCCACCCCGGGCCGGTCGCGGACCCACGCCAGCGCCACCTGGAGGGTGGTCACGGCGAGTCCGTCCGCCGCCGTCGTCACCGCGTCCACGATCCGGCTCGCCGCGTCGTCGAGGTACGGCTCGACGAACGGCGCGAGATGGTCCGACGCCCCCCGCGAGTCCGGCGGGGTGGCGTCGTTGCGGTACTTGCCGGTCAGCACGCCCCGCCCGAGCGGCGAGGAGGGGAGCAGCCCGATCCCCAGATCGAGGGCCGCGGGAAGCACCTCCCGCTCCACGCCCCGTTGCAGCAGCGAGTACTCCATCTGCGTACTCGCCAGCCGGGTCCGCGTCCCCGGCACGGCCAGCTGCCAGGTCGCGGCCTTGGCCAGCTGCCAGCCGCAGAAGTTGGACACACCGGCGTACCGCACCCGCCCGCTGCCGACCGCCATGTCGAGCGCCTGGAGGGTCTCGTCCAGCGGGGTGGCGGGGTCGTAGGCGTGGACGTGCCACAGGTCGACGTAGTCGGTGCCGAGCCGCGCCAGCGAGGCGTCGAGCGCGGCGAGCAGATGCCCGCGCGAGCCGTCGAACCGGCGGTCCGGGTCCGGTACGCTCCCGGCCTTCGTGGAGATGACGAGGTCCTGGCGCGGCACCAGCCCCTCCATCAGCCTCCCCAGCAGGTACTCGGCCTCTCCGTCGCCGTACACGTCCGCCGTGTCCACGAGGGTGCCGCCCGCCTCCCAGAACGTCTTCAAGAGGTCCGCGGCGTCGTGCTCGTCGGTGTCCCGACCCCAGGTCAGAGTCCCGAGCCCGATGCGGGACACACGCAGGCCGGTACGGCCGAGATGCCTCTGCTCCATGAACGCCGAGATTACTGGCCGGAGCCTGGGGTGTGCGTGCCTGTGGACAACGCAATTCCCGCCCGGGGAGGCCGGGCGGCGTGACCGCCCGCAGCGGCCGGCGCGTCCGCGCCCCGAGCCTCCTCGACCGACCGATTCCGCGCCGGAGACCGAGGACGGACACCCCCGCCCCACCACCGGAGGTATAAGGTCTCCGCACAAACGACGTTACTGATCGGTAAGGGGAGACGGCCATGCAGCTAGGGATCAACCTCGGCTACTGGGGCGCCGGAATGGACGCCGACAACCTCGCCGTGGCACAGGAGGCCGACCGCCTCGGCTACGCGGTGTGCTGGGCCGCGGAGGCCTACGGCTCCGACGCCGCCACCGTACTCACCTGGGTCGCCGCCCGGACCACCCGCATCGACGTCGGCTCCGCCATCTTCCAGATCCCCGCCCGCCAGCCCGCGATGACCGCGATGACCGCCGCCACCCTCGACTCCCTCTCCCGCGGCCGCTTCCGCCTCGGGCTCGGCGTCTCCGGCCCGCAGGTCTCCGAGGGCTGGTACGGCGTCAAGTTCGACAAGCCCCTCGCCCGCACCCGCGAGTACGTCGAGATCATCCGCAAGGCCATGACCCGCGAACGCCTCACCCACGACGGCGAGCACTGGACCCTTCCCCTCCCCGGCGGCCCCGGAAAGCCCATCAAGCTCACCGTGCACCCCCAGCGCGAGCACATCCCCCTCTACATCGCCGCCATCGGCCCGAAGAACCTCGAACAGACCGGCGAGATCGCCGACGGCGCCCTGCTGATCTTCCCCTCCGCCGAGCACCTCGAGGACACCGCCGTCCAGCACCTGCGCGCCGGCCGCGAGAAGGCGGGCAGGACCCTCGACGGCTTCGACATCTGCCCCACCGTCCCGCTGGCCGTCGGCGACGACAAGGACGTCACCACCCTCGCCGACACCTTCCGCCCCTACACCGCGCTGTACGTCGGAGGCATGGGCAGCCGCAAGCAGAACTTCTACAACCAGCTCGCCCGCCGCATGGGCTACGAACGCGAGGCCGCGGACATCCAGGACAAGTACCTGTCCGGCGACAAGCAGGGCGCGGCCGCCGCCGTACCGCACGACCTGATCGACAAGACCACCCTCCTCGGCTCGGTGGACCGCATCGCCGACCGGATGAAGGCCTACGCCGCCGCCGGAGTCACCACGCTCACCCTCGCCCCGGCGGGCTTCACCCTCGACGAGCGCCTGGCCTCGCTCCGCGCCGGCACCGAGGCCCTGGAGCGCGCGGGCCTGGCCTAGTCACGGCCGCGTCATGTGATCCCCACGGCCGTGGTGGGGGCTCGGGGGCACTCCCCGCCACGGCCGTCACCGGAACAACGCCCGCCGGCCCCCGCGGTTACGCCCGCATCCACACCCCCGTGTACTCCTTTTGGCGGAGTTGTCCGCCACACCTGTTGCCACCCCCGAAGCCGCGCACTTGACTCGTTCTTTGCGGATCCGCAGAACCGCAGAACCGGGAACCCGCGGAGAGGTGGCCCCCATGCTTTCGGCCAAGAGCCTGTTCCAGGAGATCCTCGACCACGACGACTCCTTCGCCCTCTTCTGCTCCATCGCCGCGAGCGGCGAGTCCCAGGGCGGCTGGGAGAACGCCCGCATCGCCGCGCTGGTGCCCGGCACCCAGCGCGACCTCGCTCCCAAGATCACCCGGCACGGCGCCGACGAGGACAAGCACGGCCGCATCTTCGACGCCCTGCTGAAGAAGCGCGGTCTGCGGCCCGTCCCCGTCCCGCCCGAGACCGACTACACGATGCTCCTCGAACAGAACGGCATCGGCCTGGCCCACGTCCGGCTCAAGCGCGACGAACCCCTCACCGAGGGGGACATCGTCACCTACCTCGCCCACAGCAGGGTCACCGAGCAGCGCGCCTCCGAGCAGATGGACCTGCTCCGCAAGCACTTCGCCGACCACCCCGACCTCGGCCGCGCGGTCAGGATGATCTCCCAGGACGAGGACAACCACCTCGCCTACTGCCACGAGGAGCTGCTGCGCTTCGCGTACGCCGGGCACGGCCGCGTCATCCAGCGCACCCTGCGCGAGTGCGCGCTCGCGGAGATCAGGATCTACCGGGACGTCAGCCTGGCGGTGATGGCCCACATGGGCCGCATCCTCGGCTGGCCCAAACCCAAGGCGGCCGCCCTCGCGGCAGGCATCCACGCGGTGTACGCGTACGAACGCCTGGGCGGCTGGCGCCGCATGGTCTCCCTCAGGATGCCGGATCGCCGCAACGCCCTGGGCGGCCCCGCCGGCCCGGAACCCGAGTTCGCCTGACCGGGCACCCCCGCCCCCGCCACGCCGGGACCCCCGCCTACAGCCATCCCCGCCGCTTGAACAACCGGAACAACAGCACCTCCAAGAGCGCCATCAGCACGATCACCGCCGGATACGACCACTCCCACCGCAACTCCGGCATGTGCTCGAAGTTCATGCCGTAGACCCCCGCGATCATCGTGGGGACCGCGGCCATCGCCGCCCACGCGGAGATCTTCCGCATGTCGTCGTTCTGCCGCACGCTCATCTGGGCGAGGTGGGCCGAGAGGATGTCCGAAACCAGACGGTCCAGCCCTTCCACGGACTCGTTCACGCGCGTGAGGTGATCGTGCACGTCACGGAAGAAGGGCCGCGCCCGGTCCTCCACGAACGGCACCCCCGCCCCGAACGTGCCCACCCCCGCCAGCCGCGTCATCGGCATCGCCAGCGGCCCGGTCGCCCGCCGGAACTCCAGGATCTGCCGCTTGAAGTTGTAGATCCGGGACGCGGTGTGCCGGGAGCCGCCCCCGTCGGGGGAGAAGACCTCCGTCTCCAGTTCCTCCAGGTCGGTCTGCAGCTCGGTCGCCACGTCCAGGTAGTGGTCCACGACGGCGTCGGCGACCGCGTACATCACTGACGTCGGCCCCTTGCCCAGCAGCTCCGGCTCCCGCTCCAGCCGGCTCCGCACGGCCTTGAGCGGGGCGCCCTCGCCGTGCCGCACGGTCACCACGAACGAGTCACCGAGGAAGGTCATGATCTCCCCGGAGGAGACGGTGTCGCTCCGGGGCTCGTACACCACCGGTTTGAGGACCAGGAACAGCGAGTCGTCGTACACCTCCAGTTTGGGCCGCTGATGGGCCTTGAGGGCGTCCTCGACCGCCAGCGGGTGCAGCCCGAACTCCTGCGAGACCAGGTCGAACTCGTCGGCCGTCGGCTCGTGCAGCCCGATCCAGACGAACCCTCCCGCCGACCGCGCCTCGGCGAGTGCGTCGGAGAAGTCCTCGGGCCCCTCCGACCGGTGCCCCTCCCGGTAGATGGCACAGTCGACGATCACGAAACGCACTCTCCCCTCATTCGGCGGACACCGCACACACACGTGCGCCTACCCTGGGCCGCATGCCCACGTTGCTCCTGGTCCGGCACGGACGCTCCACCGCCAATACCGAGGGACTGCTCGCCGGCTGGACGCCCGGCGTCACCCTCGACGACCGCGGGGCCCAGCAGGCCGCCGCACTGCCCGGGCGGCTCGCCGAGCTGCCGCTCTCCGAGATCGTCACCAGCCCCCTGCAGCGCTGCCAGGAGACCCTCCGGCCGCTCCTGGAAGCCCGCCCCGGCCTCACCGCCCACACCGACGACCGCATCGGCGAGTGCCACTACGGCGACTGGTCGGGCCGCAAACTCGCCGAGCTCCAGGACGAGCCCCTGATGCAGGTGGTGCAGGCGCACCCGTCGGCGGCGGCGTTCCCCGGCGGGGAGTCCATGCGCGCGATGCAGACACGCGCCGCCGAGGCGGTGCGCGAGTGGAACGCGCGTGTGGAGCGCGACCACGGCGCCGACGCCGTGTACCTCATGTGTTCGCACGGCGACATCATCAAGTCTCTCGTCGCCGACGCACTCGGACTTCATCTCGACCTCTTCCAGCGGATTTCCGTTGAACCGTGTTCCATCACCGCGATCCGTTACACACGACTGCGGCCGTTTCTCGTCCGTCTCGGCGACACCGGCGACTTCGCGTCCCTGGCGCCGCGCGAGGAGACGCCCGCCGACGACGCCACGGTCGGGGGTGACGCGGGCGCACCGTGATCGTCGGCCGCAGTAGGGTGAAGCGATCGCGAAGTTGCGCTCCCGTTCGAACAGCCGCCCGTTCCCACCACTCAATGGAGTCAGGACGTGTCCCGTCAGGTGTTCCTCTACGACCAACCGGAACGTTTCGTGGCCGGTACGGTCGGACTGCCAGGGCGCCGTACGTTCTTCCTCCAGGCCTCCGCCGGCTCCCGGGTGACCAGCGTGGCCCTGGAGAAGACCCAGGTCGCGGCGCTCGCCGAGCGCATGGACGAACTGCTCGACGAGGTCGTGCGGCGCAGCGGCGGCAGCGCCGCGGTGCCCGCCATGGCGCCGTCCGAGATCACCGACACCGCCCCGCTGGACACCCCCGTGGAGGAGGAGTTCCGCGTCGGCACCATGGCGCTCGCCTGGGACGGCGAGGAGCAGCGCATGATCGTCGAGGCGCAGGCCCTCGTCGAACTGGACGCCGACTCCGAGGAGGACCTCGCCGAGGCCGAGGAGCGGCTGCTCCAGGACGAGGAGAACGGGCCGCCCATGCTCCGCGTCCGCCTCACCGGCGCGCAGGCCCGTGCCTTCGCCAAGCGCGCCCTCGACGTCGTCAACGCCGGGCGGCCGCCGTGCCCGCTGTGCAGCCTCCCGCTCGACCCGGAAGGACACGTATGTCCGCGCCAGAACGGATACCGCCGCGGAGCGTGAGCGCCGACGACCCGGCCGTCGCGGTGCTGCTCGCCGAGGGCGAGCTGACCGTGCGCGGACGCATCCGTGAGGCGTCGAACGCCGCGCTGTACTGCACCGTGACGCACGAGGGCCTCGAGGCCGCGTGCGTCTACAAGCCGGTCGCGGGGGAGCGGCCCCTGTGGGACTTCCCCGACGGGACGCTCGCCGGGCGCGAGGTCGCGGCGTACGAGGTCTCCCGGGCGACCGGGTGGGGGCTGGTGCCGCCCACCGTGCTGCGCGACGGCCCCTACGGCGAGGGCATGTGCCAGCTGTGGATCGAGACGGCGCCCGCCGGCGCGGAACTCCTCGCCCTGGTGGATGCCGAGGAGCCCGAACCGGGGTGGAAGGCGGTCGGCTTCGCGGAGGTCGGCGAGGGCCGTACCGCGCTGCTCGTGCACGCCGACGACGAGCGGCTGCGCCGCCTGTCGGTGCTCGACGCGGTGATCAACAACGCGGACCGCAAGGGCGGGCACCTGCTGCCCACCGCGGACGGCCTGCTGTACGGCATCGACCACGGCGTCACCTTCAACGTCGAGGACAAGCTGCGCACGCTGCTGTGGGGCTGGGCGGGGGAGCCGCTGACCGAGGAGGCGCTCGACGTCCTCAAGGGCCTCAGGAAGGCCCTCGCGGACGGCGGGACCCTCACCACCGCCCTCACCCCCCTGATCACCCCCGCGGAGGTCGACGCGGCGCGGGCCCGCGTGGAGGCGTTGCTCACCTCGGGTGTCCACCCGGAGCCCGGCGGGCGGTGGCCGGCCATCCCGTGGCCGCCGGTCTGACCGGGGCGGACAGCACGTCGGGCGGCCGGGCGCAAGAGTGCCTTCCCGGCCGTCCGGACCGCTCCGGTTCGTATCTGGAACCGCGGTCCGGTTAGGCTCATGGCATGCATGCCTGGCCCGCTTCCGAGGTCCCCGCCCTGCCCGGTCAGGGCCGCGACCTGAGGATCCACGACACCGCGACCGGGGGCCCGATCACCCTCGACCCCGGTCCCGTCGCCCGTATCTACGTCTGTGGCATCACTCCCTACGACGCCACCCACATCGGACACGCGGCGACCTACAACGCGTTCGACCTCGTGCAGCGCGTGTGGCTCGACACCAAGCGGCAGGTGCACTACGTCCAGAACGTCACGGACGTCGACGACCCGCTGCTGGAGCGGGCCGAGCGGGACGGTGTCGACTGGGCCGCGCTGGCGGAGCAGGAGACCGCCCTCTTCCGCGAGGACATGACCGCCCTGCGGATGCTGCCGCCCCGCCACTACATAGGCGCCGTGGAGGCCATACCGGGCATCGTGCCGCTCGTCGAGCGGCTGCGCGACCTCGGCGCGGCCTACGAGGTCGACGGCGACATCTACTTCTCCGTCGAGTCGGACCCGCACTTCGGCAAGGTCTCGAACCTCGACGCCGCCGCGATGCGGCTGCTGTCCGCCGAGCGCGGCGGTGACCCGGAGCGTCCGGGCAAGAAGAACCCGGTCGACCCGATGCTCTGGATGGCCGCCCGCGAGGGCGAGCCGAGCTGGGACGGCGGCTCGCTGGGCCGGGGCCGGCCCGGCTGGCACATCGAGTGCGTGGCCATCGCCCTCGACCACCTCGGCATGGGCTTCGACGTCCAGGGCGGCGGCTCCGACCTGGTCTTCCCGCACCACGAGATGGGCGCCTCGCACGCCCAGGTGCTCACCGGCGAGTTCCCCATGGCGAAGGCGTACGTCCACGCCGGCATGGTCGCCCTGCACGGCGAGAAGATGTCCAAGTCCAAGGGCAACCTGGTCTTCGTGTCCGCGCTGCGGCGCGAGGGCGTGGACCCGGCGGCGATCCGGCTGGCGCTGCTCGCCCACCACTACCGTGCCGACTGGGAGTGGACCGACCAGGTCCTCCAGGACGCCGTGACCCGGCTCGGCCACTGGCGCGCCGCGGTCTCCCGCCCCGACGGCCCGCCCGCCGAGGCGCTGGTCGAGGAGATCCGCGAGGCGCTCGCCGCCGACCTGAACGCCCCGGCCGCCCTGGCGGCCGTCGACCGCTGGGCCCTGCTGCAGGAGGAGAGCGGCGGCACGGACCCGGGCGCGCCCGGCGTCGTCTCCCGCGCGGTGGACGCCCTGCTCGGCGTCGCGCTGTAACCGGCCCCGGACCAACGAGAAGGGGGCGTCCCGTCCATCGACGGGGCGCCCCCCTTCTCCGTACCGCCGGACCCGGTCAGTCCTCCGACGAATCCTCGCCGTCCGCGGTCGTACCCTTCCCCGGATCCGTCCCCGGACCGGTCCCCGGCTCCGCGCCGGAATCCGGACCCGGAGCGGGATCGGGACCCGTGTCCGTCTCCGGTCTGGACGGCTTCGACGGACGGGAGCGGCCGCCCGGAGTGTCCCGCCGGTACGGCGTGCCCTCCGAGCCGTCGGCCGTGGCGTGCCCGCCGGGCGGCCCCGACGCCCCGTCACGGCGCCGCAGATACCGCTCGAACTCGCGGGCGATCGCCTCGCCCGACGCCTCCGGCAACTCGGCGGTGTCCCGGGCCTCCTCCAGCGTCTGGACGTACTCGGCCACCTCGCTGTCCTCCGCGGCCAGTTGGTCCACACCCAGCTGCCAGGCGCGCGCGTCCTCGGGCAGTTCGCCCAGCGGGACGCGCACGTCGATCAGGTCCTCCAGCCGGTTGAGGAGGGCCAGCGTGGCCTTGGGGTTGGGCGGCTGCGACACGTAGTGCGGCACCGCCGCCCACAGCGACACCGCCGGGACACCGGCGTGCGTGCACGCCTCCTGGAGGATGCCGACGATCCCCGTGGGGCCCTCGTACTTGGTCTCCTCCAGGTCCATGCGGCGGGCCAGGTCCGGGTCGGACGTGGTGCCGCTGATCGGGACCGGGCGGGTGTGCGGGGTGTCACCGAGCAGCGCGCCCAGCACGACCACCAGTTCCACGCCGAGTTCGTGCGCGAAGCCGAGGATCTCGTTGCAGAACGAACGCCACCGCATGGACGGCTCGATGCCGCGCACCAGCACCAGGTCGCGCGGCTTGTCGCCGCCGACCCGGACCACCGACAGCCGCGTGGTCGGCCAGGTGATCTTGCGGACCCCGCCGTCCATGAACACCGTGGGGCGGTTCACCTGGAAGTCGTAGTAGTCCTCGGCGTCCAGCGCCGCGAACACCTCGCCCTTCCATTCCCGCTCCAGGTGTGCGACCGCGGTGGAGGCGGCGTCACCGGCATCGTTCCAGCCCTCGAACGCGGCCACCATGACCGGGTCGATCAGCTCGGGAACCCCCTCGAGCTCGATCACCCAGCGCCTCCTTCCGACGTGCCCTCGCGTACGCCCCAACCTTACGGCGTGCCCGCGGGGCGCCCGCAGCCCCCTCACAAGGGGAGTGCCCCCATCACTGCCCCGTGGGGGACCGTCGGACACCCCTCGGCGACCGGGGAGCGAACGGGGCGGAACGCACCGTTCACAGAGTGGAGCGCAGCCACTGCTCCACGCTCGCGATGTGCACCGTCGCCCAGGACCGCGCGGCCTCGGGATCCCGGTCCCGCAGGGCGGCGAGGATGGCCCGGTGCTCGCGCAGGGTGCGGCCGACCGCGTCCTCCTGGGTGAGGCCGCGCCAGACACGCGCCCGGGTGGTGGGGCCGGACAGACCGTCCAGCAGGGAACACAGCACGGAGTTGCCGGCCCCGCGCACGATGCCCCGGTGGAAGTCCAGGTCGGCGGCGACCAGGTCCTCCACCGACGGGTGTTCGCCGAGCGCGTCCAACTGGTCGGACAGGGCGTCCAGTTCGGCCTCGTCGATCAGGGTCGCCGCGAGGGCGGTCGCGGCCGGCTCCAGGATGCGGCGCACGGCGAGGAACTCCAGGACGGTGTCGTCGCGGTGGAAGTCGACCACGAAACTCACCGCTTCCAGCAGGAGTTGCGGGTCGAGGCTGGTGACGTAGGTGCCGTCGCCCTGCCGCACGTCGAGGATGCGGATCAGTGACAGGGCCCGCACCGCCTCGCGCAGGGAGTTGCGGGACAGCCCCAGCTCGGCGGCGAGTTCGCTCTCCTTGGGCAGCCGGGCACCGGGACGCAGCGCGCCGGAGACGATCATTTTCTTGATCTTCTCGATCGCCTCGTCGGTGACTGCCATGACCGGCCTCCCGCGGCTCGGACGTCCGATGTATCCCGCTCATTATGCGGGCCCGCGCAGGCCACCCGGAATCCGCTCGCCCCGGCCGCGACGGGCGGTCCGGGCGGCGGGGCACGGTGTGCGGCGGCGGAGGAAAGGGGCGGCTCCGCCGACGCGGAGCCGCCCCTCATCCCCTGCCGGCTCCGGTGTCCGCAAGCCGCGGGATCCTCGGTCGGTCCTCGGTCACTTCCTGTCGAGCAGGTCCTGGACGTTGGCGCGGACCTCGTCCGTGGCCAGGCCCCGGATCGTCAGGGTGGTGCGGCGGCGCAGCACGTCGTCCGCGGTCTCGGCCCACTCGTGGTCGCGGGCCCAGACGACCTGCGCCCAGATCTCCGGGGCCTCGGGGTGGACGCGCCGGGCGAGCGCCGGGTCGTCGTTGGCCATGCGGGCGATGTCGAAGGCCAGCGAGCCGTAGTGGGTGGCCAGGTGCCGGGCGGTGTCCGCGGCCATGCGGGGGCCGGGCGCCGGACCGTCGACCAGCAGCCGGTGGGCGACCGCGCGCGGGTTGGCGACACCCGGCAGCGGCAGCTTCTTCGGCAGCGCCGAGACCGGCTCGAAGTCGTCGCCGAGCGGGTGACCGGGCAGCGCCTGGAGCTTCTGCATCACCGTGCGGCCGATGTGGCGGAACGTGGTCCACTTGCCGCCGGCGACGGACAGCATCCCGCCCCGGCCCTCGGTCACGACCGTCTCGCGCTTGGCCTTGGCCGTGTCCCCGGGGCCGCCCGGCAGCACCCGCAGACCCGCGAACGCGTACGTGATCAGATCACGGTCGAGCTGCTGGTCGCGGATGGAGAACGCGGCCTCGTCGAGTATCTGCGCGGTGTCCTTCTCCGTGACCGCGACGTCCCCCGGGTCGCCCTCGAACTCCTCGTCGGTCGTGCCGAGCAGCAGCATGTCCTCCCAGGGGAGGGCGAAGGTGATCCGGTACTTGTCGATCGGCGTGGCCAGCGCGGCCTTCCACGGGGAGGTCCGCTTCAGGACCAGGTGCGCGCCCTTCGACAGCCGGATGGACGGCGCGGCACCGGGGTCCTCCATGCGGCGCAGGTGGTCGACCCACGGGCCGGTGGCGTTGAGCACCAGCCGGGCGTTCACACCGAACTCGTCGCCCGAGAGGCGGTCGCGCAGCTCGGCGCCGGTGACCTTGCCGCCGGTGAAGCGCAGGCCGGTGACCTCGGCGTGGTTGAGCACGACCGCGCCCGACTCGGCCGCCGCGCGGACCGTCATCAGGGCCATCCGCGCGTCGTTCATCTGGTCGTCGCCGTAGACGGCGACGGCCTTGAGGTTCTCGGTGCGCAGCTCCGGCACGTCCTGCGCGGCCTTGGCGGGGGAGAGCAGGTGCCCGACGCCGTCACCGAAGGCCGACAGCGCCGAGTAGGCGAAAACACCCGCCCCGAGCTTCGCCGCGCCGTGCGGCCCGCCCTTGTAGACGGGGAGGTAGAACGTGAGCGGGTTCGCCAGGTGGGGGGCGACCTGGCGGGAGACCGCACGGCGCTCGAAGTGGTTCTCCGCCACCAGCTTCACCGCGCCGGTCTGCAGGTAGCGCAGACCGCCGTGGAGCAGCTTGGAGGAGGCGGAGGAGGTGGCGCCGGCCCAGTCACCGGCGTCCACCAGAGCCACCCTGAGGCCGGACTGCGCGGCGTGCCAGGCGGTGGAGATGCCCAGGATGCCGCCGCCGATCACGAGAAGGTCGTACGACGCCTTGGAGAGCTGCTCCCGGGTCTCGGCCCGGCTCGGGTTCGAGCCGGAGGCCGGGTGCGTCCCCAGGGCAGGCACGGTCTGCAGGGTGGACTGAGTGGTCATCGCGGTTCTTACTCCTCGTCCTCGAGCCAGCCCATGGTCCGCTCGACGGCCTTGAGCCAGCTCTTGTACTCACGGTCGCGGGTCTCCGCGTCCATGCGGGGGGTCCACTCGGCGGCCCGCCGCCAGTTGGCGCGCAGGTCGTCGGTGCTGTTCCAGAAGCCGACGGCGAGACCGGCGGCGTAGGCGGCGCCGAGGCAGGTGGTCTCGGCGACCATGGGGCGCACCACCGGGGCGTCCACGAAGTCGGCGAGGGTCTGCATCAGCAGGTTGTTGGAGGTCATGCCGCCGTCGACCTTGAGGGCGGTCAGCTCCACGCCGGAGTCCTTGGTCATGGCGTCCGCGATCTCCCGCGTCTGCCAGGCGGTGGCCTCCAGCACGGCGCGCGCGAGGTGCGCCTTGGTGACGTACCGGGTCAGGCCGGCGATCACACCGCGGGCGTCGGAGCGCCAGTACGGGGCGAACAGGCCGGAGAAGGCCGGTACGAAGTAGGCGCCGCCGTTGTCCTCGACCGAGAGCGCGAGCGTCTCGATCTCGGCGGCGGTGGAGATCAGGCCCATCTGGTCGCGCATCCACTGCACCAGCGAACCGGTGACGGCGATCGAGCCCTCCAGGGCGTAGACCGTGTCCTGTTCGCCGATCTTGTAGCCGACCGTGGTCAGCAGGCCCGAGTAGGAGTTGATGATCTTGTCACCGGTGTTCATCACCATGAAGGTGCCGGTGCCGTACGTCGACTTGGTCTCGCCCTCGGCGAAGCAGGTCTGGCCGAACAGGGCCGCCTGCTGGTCGCCGAGCGCGGAGGCGACCGGGATGCCGCCGAGCAGGTCGCCCAGCTTGCCGCCCTTGATCTCGCCGTAGACCTCGGCGGACGAGCGGATCTCGGGGAGCATCGCCGTCGGGACGCCGATGGACTCGGCGATCTTCTGGTCCCACTGCATGGTGTGCAGGTTCATCAGCATCGTGCGGGACGCGTTGGTGACGTCGGTGACGTGGTGGCCGCCGTCGACACCGCCGGTCAGGTTCCAGATGACCCAGGAGTCCATGGTGCCGAAGAGGATGTCGCCCGCCTCGGCGCGCTCCTTGAGACCCTCGACGTTGTCGAGCAGCCAGCGGGCCTTCGGACCGGCGAAGTAGGAGGCGAGGGGAAGGCCGGTCTCGCGGCGGAAGCGGTCCTGGCCGACGTTGCGGCCGAGCTCCTTGCACAGGGAGTCGGTGCGGGTGTCCTGCCACACGATGGCGTTGTGGACCGGCTCACCGGTGTTCCTGTCCCACAGCACGGTCGTCTCGCGCTGGTTGGTGATGCCGATGGCCTTGATGTCGTCGCGGGTGATGCCGGCCTTGGCGACGGCTCCGGCGACGACCTCCTGGACGTTGGTCCAGATCTCGGTGGCGTCGTGCTCGACCCAGCCCGGCTTGGGGAAGATCTGCTCGTGCTCCTTCTGGTCGACGGAGACGATGCGCCCGTCGCGGTCGAAGACGATGCAGCGGGAGGAGGTGGTGCCCTGGTCGATGGCGGCGATGAAGGGGCCGGCGGTGTGGGCGTCGGTCACGGTGTGCTCCTGGGAGTTCCTTGGTTACGGGGCTGTGCGTACGGCGCTTCTACAACAGTGGGCGTTCGGGGCGACCTGGTCACCTCTACGCGAAGGCGACGTTGTAGAGACCGGCCGCGAGGGCGCCGCCGATCAGCGGACCGACCACCGGGATCCAGGCGTAGGACCAGTCGGAGCCGCCCTTGTTGGGCAGCGGCAGCAGCGCGTGCACGATGCGCGGACCGAGGTCACGGGCCGGGTTGATGGCGTAACCGGTCGGGCCGCCCAGCGACAGACCGATCGAGACGACCACGAGCGCCGTGATCAGACCGCCCAGCACGCCGAGGCCGTCGCCCGCGCCGTTCAGGCCCTGGGTGAGCACGGCGAGCAGCAGCACGAAGGTGCCGACGATCTCCGTGGCGAGGTTCTGCGCCGTGTTCCGGATCTCCGGGCCGGTGGAGAAGATGCCGAGCACCGGGCCCGCGCCCTTCTCCTGGGCCTCGACCGCCTTGGCGGCGGTGGTCTGCGCGCCCGGACCGCCGACGATCTCCTTGTCGGTGAGGTGGGCGTGGAACTGGCCGTAGTAGGCGACCCACACGAGCGCCGCACCGATCATCGCGCCGAGGAACTCTCCGGCGAAGTAGACCGGAACGTTGCTCCACTCGCCGTCCTTGATGGCGAGGGCCACGGTCACGGCCGGGTTGAGGTGGGCGCCCGAGAGCGGTCCCGCGATGTACACCGCCGTCATGACGGCGAAGCCCCACCCGAAGGCGATGGCGAGCCAGCCGGCGTTACGGGCCTTGGAGGCCTTCAGCGTCACGGCGGCACAGACGCCGCCGCCGAGCAGGATGAGTATGGCGGTACCGATGGTCTCGCCGATGAAGATGTCGGAGCTGGACACCCGCGACTCCTTTGTCCTTCGTCCAGGGAGCCGACCCCCGGGTCCCACCGGGGATTGGCGCCCTCAGGGGTGAGAGCGATGCCGGCCCTTGGCGTTGTCACACTCTAGCGCGTATTGCCGGTAAGTGTTCGACAATGCCGACCGATGGACGGGAGTCTTGCCCGGCGCCACGGATGCGTCAAGAGTTTGGTTATCGGAAGCGCGATCGTTATTGATCGCCACGATCTATCGGTCTCCGGGCGGTTCCGGTGCTCATGCCCGGTCCGTCCCTCCGGGACACGGCCGGGACGGCACGGCCGCGACCGGAACGCCGTACGGCGTCCCGGTCGTCGTCCGCTGTGCGCCCGCTGTCGCCGGCGCCCGATACCGCCCGGCGCTCAGAACCGCCCGGCGCCCAGGTCCCGCGACACCGCGCGGGCGCAGTCCCGTACCGCCGCGATCAGCTCGGGCCGCAGCTCGCCGTCCCGGCGCAGCCGCTCCACCGCGCCCGTGATGCCGACCGCGCCGACCGGCATCCGCCGCCGGTCGTGGATGGGGGCGGCCACGGAGGCCACGCCCTCCCAGGTCTCCTCCACGTCGGCCGCGTACCCGCGCGCGCGGGTCAGGTCGAGGATGTGCTCGAAGCCGTCCAGCTCGCACACGGTGTGGTCGGTGAACGCCTTGCGGTCCGCCTCCAGCGCCTCGCTGTGGGCCACCGGGTCGTACGCCGACAGCACCTTGCCCAGGGCCGTGGAGTGCAGCGGCTGCATGGCCCCTATCTCCAGGACCTGCCGGCTGTCGTCGGGGCGGAAGACGTGGTGCACGATCAGCACGCCCTGCTGGTGCAGGACGCCCAGGTAGACGCTCTCGCCGCTGGAGCGGGCCAGGTCGTCGGTCCACACGAGGGCGCGGGCCCGCAGCTCGTGGACGTCGAGGTAGGTCGTGCCCAGGCGCAGCAGCTCGGCGCCCAGCTGGTAGCGCCCGGAGGCGTCGTCCTGCTCCACGAACCCCTCCTGCTGGAGGGTGCGCAGGATGCCGTGGGCGGTGCCCTTGGCGAGGCCCAGCGACGAGGCGATGTCCGACAGGCCGAGCCGCCGCTCGCCGCCCGCGAGCAGCCGCAGCATCGCTGCCGCCCGTTCGAGCGACTGGATGTTCCGTGCCATCGCCGTACTGCCTCCGTCCCCTTCGGCCGTCGACCCGCGACTGCCGCTGCCACTGTTCGGCAATGTCGAACACTACCGGTCCATGTCGACCTCTCGCTAATGGTCGGACACGATCGGTTGCGCCGCTCCGGCCCGTGCCGTCGACTGTCGGCCATCCTCGTCCGTCCCGTGGACGCCCTGAACATCAGGTCGCGGTCCCCGATACCCTGACGGCGTGCGCCCCGCCGGGAAGGCTCGATCAGGAGCCTGCCGGGCAGCCGCAAAGCCGACAGCCGTCGCACCTGAGGGAGCCCCTTTCATGGCCTCGTTGCCGCTGACCCCTTCCGCCGACAGCCGGACCCGTGTGTCCGCGCTCCGTGAGGCGCTCGCCACCCGTGTGGTGGTCGCCGACGGAGCCATGGGCACCATGCTCCAGGCCCAGGACCCGACTCTCGAGGACTTCGAAAACCTCGAGGGCTGCAACGAGATCCTGAACCTGACCCGCCCGGACATCGTCCGTTCGGTTCACTCCGAGTACTTCGACGCCGGAGTCGACTGCGTCGAGACCAACACCTTCGGCGCCAACCACTCGGCCATGGCGGAGTACGACATCGCCGACCGGGTGTACGAGCTGTCCGAGGCGGGCGCCCGCATCGCCCGCGAGGCGGCGGACGAGTACGCCGCCCGGGACGGCCGCACCCGCTGGGTACTCGGCTCCGTCGGCCCCGGCACCAAGCTGCCCACCCTCGGACACATCGCCTACACCACGATCCGCGACGGCTACCAGGCGAACGCCGAGGGACTGCTGGCCGGCGGCGCCGACGCGCTGATCGTGGAGACCACCCAGGACCTGCTCCAGACCAAGGCGTCCGTCCTCGGGGCCCGCAAGGCCATGGAGGCGACCGGCGTCGAGGTGCCCCTGCTGGCCTCCATGGCCTTCGAGACCACCGGCACCATGCTGCTCGGCTCCGAGATCGGCGCCGCGCTCACCGCGCTGGAGCCGCTGGGCATCGACATGATCGGCCTGAACTGCTCCACCGGCCCGGCCGAGATGAGCGAGCACCTGCGCTACCTCACCCGGCACTCCCGCATCCCGCTGCTCTGCATGCCCAACGCCGGCCTGCCGATCCTCACCAAGGACGGGGCCCACTTCCCGCTCGGCCCCGAGGGGCTGGCGGACGCGCAGGAGAACTTCGTCCGGGACTACGGCCTGTCCCTGGTCGGCGGCTGCTGCGGCACCACCCCGGAGCACCTGCGGCAGCTCGTCAACCGCGTGCGCGGCGTGACGCCGCCCGAGCGCGCCCCCCGCCCCGAGCCCGGCGCCGCCTCCCTCTACCAGAGCGTCCCCTTCCGTCAGGACACCTCCTACCTGGCGATCGGCGAGCGCACCAACGCCAACGGTTCCAAGAAGTTCCGCGAGGCCATGCTCGAGGGCCGCTGGGACGACTGCGTGGAGATCGCCCGCGAGCAGATCCGCGAGGGCGCGCACATGCTCGACCTGTGCGTGGACTACGTGGGCCGCGACGGCGTCGCCGACATGGAGGAACTGGCCGGCCGCTTCGCCACCGCCTCCACCCTGCCGATCGTGCTGGACTCCACCGAGGTCGACGTGATCCGCGCGGGCCTGGAGAAGCTGGGCGGCCGCGCGGTCATCAACTCGGTGAACTACGAGGACGGCGACGGCCCCGAGTCGCGGTTCGCCAAGGTCACGCGGCTGGCGCAGGAGCACGGCGCCGCGCTGATCGCGCTGACCATCGACGAGGAGGGCCAGGCCCGCACCGCCGAGAAGAAGGTCGAGATCGCCGAGCGGCTCATCGACGACCTCACCGGCAACTGGGGCATCCACGAGGAGGACATCCTCGTCGACTGTCTGACCTTCACCATCTGCACCGGCCAGGAGGAGTCCCGCAAGGACGGCATCGCCACCATCGAGGGCATCCGCGAGCTGAAGCGGCGCCACCCGAACGTGCAGACCACGCTGGGCCTGTCCAACATCTCCTTCGGTCTCAACCCCGCCGCCCGCATCCTGCTGAACTCGGTCTTCCTGGACGAGTGCGTCAAGGCCGGCCTCGACTCGGCGATCGTGCACGCCTCCAAGATCCTGCCGATCGCCCGGTTCAGCGAGGAGGAGGTCACCACCGCCCTCGACCTGATCCACGACCGCCGCCGCGAGGGCTACGACCCGCTGCAGAAGCTGATGCAGCTCTTCGAGGGCGCCACCGCCAAGTCGCTCAAGGCCGGCAAGGCCGAGGAGCTGGCCGCCCTGCCGCTGGACGAGCGCCTCAAGCGCCGCATCATCGACGGCGAGCGCAACGGCCTGGAGGCGGACCTGGACGAAGCCCTCCGGGAGCGGCCCGCGCTCGACATCGTCAACGAGACCCTGCTGGACGGCATGAAGGTCGTCGGCGAGCTGTTCGGCTCCGGCCAGATGCAGCTGCCGTTCGTCCTGCAGTCCGCCGAGGTGATGAAGACGGCCGTCGCCCACCTCGAGCCGCACATGGAGAAGACCGACGAGGCGGGCAAGGGCACCATCGTGCTGGCCACCGTGCGCGGCGACGTGCACGACATCGGCAAGAACCTCGTCGACATCATCCTGTCGAACAACGGCTACAACGTGGTCAACCTGGGCATCAAGCAGCCGGTCTCGGCGATCCTGGACGCCGCGCACGAGCACAGGGCCGACGTGATCGGCATGTCCGGTCTGCTGGTCAAGTCCACGGTGATCATGAAGGAGAACCTGGAGGAGCTCAACAGCCGCGGGCTCGCCGCCGACTTCCCGGTCATCCTCGGCGGGGCGGCCCTCACCCGCGCCTACGTCGAGCAGGACCTGCACGAGATCTACCAGGGCGAGGTGCGCTACGCCCGCGACGCCTTCGAGGGCCTGCGCCTGATGGACGCCCTCATCGGCATCAAGCGCGGCGTGCCCGGCGCCCAGCTGCCCGAACTGCGGCAGCGCCGGGTCCGCGCGGCGACCGTGGAGGTCGAGGAGCGCCCCGAGGCCGGCCACGTCCGCTCCGACGTCGCCACCGACAACCCGGTCCCCGAGCCGCCCTTCTGGGACACCCGGGTGATCAAGGGCATCCAGCTCAAGGAGTACGCGAGCTGGCTCGACGAGGGCGCCCTGTTCAAGGGCCAGTGGGGTCTGAAGCAGGCCCGCACCGGGGACGGCCCGACCTACGAGGAGCTCGTCGAGACCGAGGGCCGGCCGCGGCTGCGCGGCCTGCTCGACCGGCTCCAGACGGAGAACCTGCTGGAGGCGGCCGTGGTCTACGGCTACTTCCCGTGCGTCTCCAAGGACGACGACCTGATCATCCTGGACGACCAGGGCAACGAGCGCACCCGCTTCACCTTCCCGCGCCAGCGCCGCGGCCGCCGCCTGTGCCTGGCCGACTTCTTCCGCCCGGAGGAGTCCGGCGAGAGGGACGTCGTCGGCCTCCAGGTCGTCACCGTCGGCTCCCGCATCGGCGAGGAGACCGCCCGGATGTTCGAGGCCAACGCCTACCGCGACTACCTGGAGCTGCACGGCCTGTCCGTGCAGCTGGCCGAGGCCCTCGCGGAGTACTGGCACGCGCGCGTGCGCTCGGAGCTCGGCTTCGCCGGGGAGGACCCGGCCGCGATGGAGGACATGTTCGCCCTGAAGTACCGGGGCGCCCGCTTCTCCCTCGGCTACGGGGCCTGCCCCGACCTGGAGGACCGCGCCAAGATCGCCGACCTGCTCCGGCCGGAGCGCATCGGCGTGCACCTCTCCGAGGAGTTCCAGCTGCACCCGGAGCAGTCCACGGACGCCATCGTGATCCACCACCCGGAGGCCAAGTACTTCAACGCCCGCTGAGGCCCGGAGCGCCGCTCCACGGGCCACACCAGGCGATCGCCTCCCGCACGACGTACACTGGTCGGTCCACTGCAGGCCGGTTCCCCTCGTGGGAACCGGCCTGGTCGTCCCCCAAGGAGGTACGTGGATGACCAGTACGGTCCCCGCGCTCGGAACCCTTACGGAGGAAGGCTCGGCGCTCCAGGCCGTGCTCCTCGACATGGACGGAACCCTGGTGGACACCGAGGGCTTCTGGTGGGACGTCGAGGTCGAGGTCTTCGCCTCCCTCGGCCACACCCTCGACGACTCCTGGCGCCATGTCGTGGTCGGCGGCCCGATGACCCGCAGCGCGGGCTTCCTCATCGAGGCGACGGGGGCCGACATCGGCCTCGCCGAGCTGACGGTGCTGCTCAACGACGGCTTCGAGGACCGCATCGACCACGCCCTGCCGCTGATGCCGGGCGCCGCGCGGCTGCTCGCCGAGCTGTCCGAGTACGAGATCCCCACCGCGCTCGTCTCCGCCTCCCACCGGCGCATCATCGACCGGGTGCTCACCACGCTGGGCCCGCAGCACTTCGCGCTGTCGGTCGCCGGTGACGAGGTGCCGCGCACCAAGCCGCACCCCGACCCGTATCTCGCGGCCGCCGCCGGACTCGGGGTGGACCCCGTGCGGTGCGCCGTCGTCGAGGACACCGTGACCGGCGTCGCCGCCGCCGAGGCCGCGGGCTGCCAGGTCGTCGCGGTGCCGTCGGTGGGGCCGATCACACCGGCCGCCCGGCGGACGGTCGTACCCTCGCTGGAAGTCGTGGACCTGACATTCCTGCGCGGTCTGATGACGGAAATGCGCTAGGCGTTCACCCAGCGTGCGGCGGTGTTACCGCCGGAATTCCGGCCTGTCGGGCCAGGGTGGCGGGCTCATGGGATCGAAAGAATTCGATCCGGTTCCGGTCGGCTGAATTCCGGCCCTCCGAGCCCGTTTTCACATGTGATGTTCACCACATGACAGGGGGTCGACAACGATGTCCACCTGTGCCGTCCGCCCCATTTCGGAGGTGATCGGTGCGCCCTTGTGTCCCGATTGGTGGGAAGCTGCACTAATCCTTCCCCGGTCACCCTCGTCGATCCGTTCACACCCGGTTTCACTGCGTGATGACGCCTCAACTCCGGCGGCCGCGAACCCTCCTGCGGGCGCGGACTAATGTCGTCGCGAGAACCTCGCCCCCATCCCCGTGACCCGCTGCAACAACCCCCGCATGCGGGATACACGGAGTCGACAGTCCTGGAGAAACTCGAGCATGAACCGCAAGACTTTGGTGCTGGCGGCCGCGATGGGCCTGCTCGCCCCGGTGCTCGCCGCCTGCGGCGACAGTGAGGGCGGGAGCGGCGACGGCGACGCGATCGTCGTGGGCACCACGGACCGGTTCACCGCCTCGAAAGAGGAAGGCCCGGCGCCCGTCGACCCGGCCTACGCCTACGACGTCGGCACCTGGAACATCCTGCGGCAGACCGTGCAGACCCTGATGGTCCAGCCCCGCGGCGACGGCGAGCCGGTGCCCGACGCCGCCGAGAGCTGCGGCTTCACCGACGCCGGCAACGAGCGTTACAGCTGCAGGCTGCGCGACGGCCTGAAGTTCCCGGGCGGCGACGCGATCACCGCGGCCGATGTGAAGTACTCCATCGACCGCGCCCGCGCCATCAAGGCCGACAGCGGTGTCTCCGGCCTGCTGTCCACCATCGACACGGTCGAGACGCAGGGCGACCGCGAGGTGATCTTCCACCTCACGTCCGCCGACGCCACCTTCCCGTACAAGCTGTCCACCCCGGTCGCCGGCATCGTCAACCCGGACAAGTACGCCAAGGACAAGCTGCGCGAGGGCTTCGAGGTGGACGGCTCCGGCCCGTACACGCTGGAGACCGAGGTCGAGAACAACGAGCTCGTCCGGGCCACCTACGTCAAGAACCCCGACTACAAGGGCGCCTTGGAGGTGAACAACAGCAAGGTGGAGATGGTCTCCTTCGAGGACGCCGAGGCCATGGGCGAGGCCCTGGAGAAGGCCGAGATCGACGTCATGACCCGCAGCATGTCGCCGGAGCAGATCCGCGAGCTCGGCAACGGCACCGACGGTGAGATCGAACTGGTCGAGTCGCCCGGTCTGGAGATCCGCTACCTGGCCTTCAACACCGAGGCCGAGAGCGTGAAGGACAAGGCCGTCCGCCAGGCGATGGCCCAGCTCGTCAACCGCAGCGAGCTGATCGGCAAGGTCTACGGCTCCCAGGCCGAGCCGCTGTACTCGCTGGTCCCCGCCGGCATCACCGGCCACTCCAACGCGTTCTTCAACAAGTACGGCGACCCGAACGCCTCGAAGGCCCGCGACCTGCTCGAGAAGGCCGGCGTCAGCACCCCGGTGAAGCTGACCCTGCACTACACGACCGACCACTACGGCCCCGCCACCAAGGCCGAGTTCGAGCAGCTCAGCAAGCAGCTCAACGACAGCGGTCTGTTCGAGACGGACATCGAGGGCGCCCCCTGGTCCACGTACCGCCCGGCCGGCCAGAAGGGCAAGTACGACGTCTACGGCATGGGCTGGTTCCCCGACTTCCCCGACGCCGACGGCTTCATCGCGCCCTTCCTCGCCGAGGACAACTTCCTCAACACGCCCTACGCGAACGCCGAGATCCGCAACGACCTGATCCCCGAGTCGCGCCGCCAGGCCGACCGGCTCTCCGCCTCGGACAGCCTGACGGAGATTCAGGACATCGTCGCGGCCGACGTCCCGCTGCTGCCGCTGTGGCAGGGCAAGCAGTACATCGCCGCGCGCGACGACATCACCGGCACCGCCTACATGCTCAACTCCTCCTCCACCCTCCAGCTCTGGGAGCTCGGCCGGGGCGTCAGCGGCTGACGCACGGAGCACGGCGGACCCGCCAATGGACCGACCGAGGGCGCCCTCCCCAGCGGAGAGGGCGCCCTCGGCGTACGTACCGGCACCGGCGGCCGCGTCACTGCGCGCCGGGGCGCACCAGTCCGCTCTCGTAGGCGTACACCGCCGCCTGCACCCGGTCGCGCAGCCCCAGCTTGGTCAGCACATGGCCGACGTGCGTCTTCACGGTGGTCTCGCTGACGAACAGGTCGGCGGCGATCTCCGCGTTGGACAGCCCGCGCGCCACCAGCTTCAGCACCTCGACCTCACGCTCGGTCAGCGTGTGCAGCGTGTCCGGCACCGGCTCGTCGCCGGACGGCAGGTGCGTGGCGTACTTGTCCAGCAGCCGGCGCGTGATGCTCGGCGCGAGCATCGCCTCACCGGCCGCCACCACGCGGATCGCCTGCACCAGCTCGTTGGCGGGGGCGTCCTTCAGCAGGAAGCCGCTGGCCCCCGCCCGCAGCGCCTCCACCACGTACTCGTCGAGATCGAAGGTCGTCAGCACCAGCACCTTCGCCGGGCCGTCCCGCTCGGGGCCGGTGATCTGACGGGTCGCCTCCACCCCGTCCATCCGCGGCATGCGGATGTCCATCAGCACCACGTCGGGCTGGAGCGCCCGCACCTGGTCCAGGGCCTGGAGGCCGTCACCGGCCTCGCCGACGACCGCGAGGTCCTGCTCGGCCTCCAGGATCATCCGGAAGCCGGTACGCAGCAGCGGCTGGTCGTCGACCAGTAGGACGCGGATGGCCACGTAAGTCTCCTTCGCTAGTCCGGCCCCATTCTGCCCTGTTGGACCCCGCCGGACTCGGGCGCCCTCACCGGGAGGGGGTACGGCGGGGGAGTGCCGCCGAACTCCGGACAGTGCGCCTGGTGGTCGCACCAGCCGCACAGCTTCGTCGGCCGCGGCCGCCAGTCACCCGTCTCCGTCGCCAGCCGGATCGCCTCCCACAGTGCGAGCAGCTTGCGCTCCACCCGCTCCAGATCGGCGAGGACGGGGTCGTAGGTCAGCACGTCACCGCTGCCGAGGTACACCAGCTGGAGCCGGCGCGGGACCACCCCCTTCAGTCGCCACACCACCAGGGCGTAGAACTTCATCTGGAACAGCGCGCCCTCGGCGTACTCCGGACGGGGGGCCTTGCCCGTCTTGTAGTCGACGATCCGCACCTCGCCGGTGGGCGCCACGTCCACCCGGTCGATGATGCCGCGCAGCCGCAGCCCGGAGTCCAGCTCCGCCTCCACGAACAGCTCCCGCTCGGCGGGCTCCAGACGGCTCGGGTCCTCCAGCGTGAACCACCGCTCGACCAGGGACTCGGCCTGCGCCAGCCAGCGCGCGAGCCGCTCGCCCTCCGGGTCGTCGGCGAACAGCTCCCCGACCTCCGGACGGGACTCGCGCAGCCGGTCCCACTGACCCGGGATCAGCGCCTTCGCCCGCGGCGCGGTCCGCTCGGCCGCCGGGGCGTCGAACAGGCGCTCCAGCACCGCGTGCACCAGGGTGCCCCGGGTGGCCGCCTCGCTCGGCTTCTCCGGCAGCCGGTCGATGACCCGGAAGCGGTAGAGCAGCGGGCACTGCATGAAGTCACCGGCGCGCGAGGGGGACAGCGAGGCGGGCGGTACGGCGGTGGCCCCGGTCACCACGACCGCGTCCCCCGCCACCCCTTCCGCCGTGACCACGCTGCTGTCGGGCGGTGCCGCGCCCCCGGTGCTCGTCTCCATGCCCACAGACCTTACGGCCCCGCACCGACAGCGCGGGGTGATCGAGGGGGAAGCGGGGGAAGGAGGGGAGGAGACAGGGGTGCCGGGGCGGAAGGGGCGGCGAGCGCCGCATACCATCGACTCGAGACCCTCCCGCCCGGCAGGCGCGGGAGACGCAGCGAACGAGGGGACACCGGTGGACGTAAGCGGCGGGCGCGGGCAGCCGCGGTCCGGCAACGACGAGTCGGCCGAACACCCGGGGCCCCGCGCCCCGGCCACCGACGACGCCGGCGGACACCCCACGGCCGCGTCCGGCGCCCCCGAGCCCGGGGACCGGCACCCCGCCCCCGACGCCCCACCGGCCACAGGAGCCACGACGCCCCCCGACGAGGGCCCCCGCACCCCCTCCGGCGACGAGCGGGGCCGGCCGGCCGCGGACCGCGCCCCCGCCGACAACGCCACGGCTCCCGGCACCGCGGACGGCGCCCCCGCCGACGGGGCGGCCCCCGCCGCCGAGGACACCCCGGCCGACGCGCGCCGTACGGCGGGAACCGGCCACCGCGTCACCGAGTGGGGCCGCGCCGACGACGGGCACCCGGGCGGCGCCCCCGCGGGCCACCGCGGCGGCGGGCGCCCGCCCGCCCGCTCCGGCAGCGGCCGGGGCGACGGGCCGCACAAGCCGCAGGAGCAGCAGCGGGGCGGACTGCTGATGGGCCGCCCGTTCGGGGTGCCGGTGTACGTGGCGCCCAGCTGGTTCCTCGTCGCCATCCTCATCACCTGGGTGTTCGGCGGCCAGATCGACCGGGTCCTGCCCGAGCTCGGCGCCGCCAGCTACCTGGTCTCCCTGTTCTTCGCGGTGGCCTTCTACGCCTCCGTGCTGGTCCACGAGCTGGCCCACACGCTCGCCGCCCTCCGCTTCAAGCTCCCCGTGCGCCGCATCCAGCTCCAGTTCTTCGGCGGCGTCTCCGAGATCGAGAAGGAGGCCGAGACACCCGGACGCGAGTTCGTGCTGGCCTTCGTCGGCCCGCTACTCTCCCTGGTACTGTCCGGCCTGTTCTACCTCGCGCTGCTGGCCGTCGACCCCAGCAGCGTCCCCGGCGTCCTGCTGGCCGGCCTGATGATCTCCAACCTCATCGTGGCCGTCTTCAACCTGCTGCCCGGCCTGCCCCTCGACGGCGGCCGGATGCTCCGCGCCGTCGTCTGGAAGATCAGCGGCAAGCCGATGACCGGCACCATCGCCGCCGCCTGGGTCGGCCGCGCCCTCGCCGTCTGCGTCCTGATCGGCCTGCCGCTCCTCACCCAGTCCGGCGCGCTCGGCTCCGACGCCGTCGACAACGTCGGCATGGACACCGTGCTGGACGCCCTGCTCGCCGCCATCCTGGCCGCGATCATCTGGACCGGCGCCGGCAACAGCCTGCGCATGGCCCGCCTGCGCGAACACCTGCCCGAGCTGCGCGCCCGCACCCTCACCCGCCGCGCGGTGCCCGTCGAGAACGACACCCCGCTCTCCGAGGCCCTGCGCCGGGCCAACGCCGCCGGCGCCCGCGCCCTGGTCGTCGTCGACCCCGACGGCGTCCCCCTCTCCCTGGTCCGCGAGGCCGCCATCGTCGGCGTCCCCGAGCACCGGCGCCCCTGGGTCCCGGTCAGCGGACTCGCCCAGGACCTCACCGACGGCATGCGGGTCTCCGCCGAACTCGCCGGGGAGGACCTCCTGGACGCCCTGCGCGCGACCCCCGCCACCGAGTACCTGGTGGTCGAGGAGACCGGCGAGATCTACGGCGTCCTGTCGGCGGCCGACGTGGAGCGGGCCTTCGTGAAGGCGATGGCACGGCCCTCCTGAGCCGCACGTGGTCGGCGGCCCCCGCCGGGACCGGTAGGCTGGTCACATGTCCGAACCGACCGGTGCCGCCCGCAGGCGCGGGCCCTTCAAGGTCGGGGACCAGGTTCAGCTGACCGACCCCAAGGGCCGCCACTACACGTTCACGCTCGAGGCCGGGAAGAACTTCCACACCCACAAGGGTTCCTTCCCCCACGACGAACTGATCGGTGCTCCCGAGGGCAGCGTTGTCCGCACCACCGGGAACGTCGCCTACCTCGCGCTGCGCCCCCTGCTCCCCGACTACGTCCTGTCCATGCCCCGCGGGGCAGCCGTCGTCTACCCCAAGGACGCGGGGCAGATCCTCGCCTTCGCCGACATCTTCCCCGGCGCGCGCGTCGTGGAGGCGGGCGTCGGCTCCGGCTCGCTCAGCAGCTTCCTGCTGCGCGCCATCGGCGACCAGGGCATGCTGCACAGCTACGAGCGCCGCGAGGACTTCGCCGACATCGCCCGGCAGAACGTGGAGCGCTACTTCGGCGGCCCGCACCCCGCCTGGCAGCTCACCGTCGGTGACCTCCAGGACAACCTGTCCGACACCGACGTCGACCGCGTCATCCTCGACATGCTCGCCCCCTGGGAGTGCCTGGAGGCCGTCTCCAAGGCACTCGTGCCCGGCGGCATCCTGTGCTGCTACGTGGCGACCACCACCCAGCTCGCCCGGACCGTCGAGTCCATCCGCGAGATCGGCTGCTTCAACGAGCCGACCTCCTGGGAGACGATGATCCGCAACTGGCACATCGAGGGCCTGGCCGTCCGCCCGGACCACCGGATGATCGGCCACACCGGCTTCCTCCTCACCGCGCGCCGCCTCGCCGACGGCGTCGAGCCGCCCATGCGCCGCCGCCGCCCCGCCAAGGGCGCCTACGGCGAGGACTACGCCGGCCCCAACGCCGACGGAGGCGCCGCCCGCTGACGCGGCCCGTCATCAGCACAACGCACAGGCGCCGTGGCGCAGTTCCCCGCGACCGCGGGAAACTGCGCCACGGCGCTTCGGCCTTGACGCGACGGCAGCACCACAACCCCTCCCGGTTCCCCCGCACCGGACCTGCACACCCCCGCCGTTCCCTCCGTACTGTGACGTGTGGCACGATGCTGGCCACCCCCACCGGCACAGCCCTCACAGGAGACACTCCTCGTGCAGCCTTCCGCCGTCCCGGAGCTCGCCCACACGCACACCCGCCCCATCCACTGGGTCGCCACCGCCACCGCGGTCGCCGGTGTCGTCGCCCTGTCCTCGGTCCTGCAGCCCGGCGCCGCCACCGCCGCGCCGCCCGGACCGCACACGAAGAGCGCGCCGGCGCACGCCGCCCCGCCCGACCCGGCGGCCGTCGAGTTCCCCCTCGAGTGCGGTCCGGTGAAGGCCGTGGTGAAGAAGAAGGTTTCCGGCGACCTCGACGGGGACGGGCGCCCCGAGACGGTGGCGGTGGTCCACTGCGACGCCCCGATGGGCACCCCGCCCGACGGCGTGTACGTCCTCACCCGGGCCGCGGGCAGCACGGAACCGCGCCTGGTCGCCACCCTCGTGGACCCCCGGGACCGCACCAACGTCGACGACTTCGCCCTGCGTGACGGCGAGGTCACCGCCGCGCTCCTCGGCTACTCGTCCGCCGACGTGCCCAGTTGCTGCCCCGACGTGCGGGAGAGCGTGAAGTGGCGGTGGGAGAACGGCGCGTTCGTCCGGTCCACGCCGTCCGGGGCGAAGAGCGTGTGACCCGCGCGCGGGCGCACGGAGGCGCGTGCGCCGAAGTGTGAGAAATCAGACAGTCGTGACGCGTCGTGTCATCTCGGTCACCCGGCGTCCGGCCCGTACACCTCGACGCTGTCCGAAACCCGACGGACGTGGATGCACTCGCCCGGGCACTCCTTCGCGGAGTCGATCACGTCCGTGAGGAGCGGCAGCGGTACGGGCGTTGTCGCGCCCTTGTCCTGCAGCAGCTCGTCCCGCGGGCTCTTCACGTAGGCCAGACCGTCGATGTCCAGCTCGAAGACCTCGGGCGCGTACTGGGCGCAGATGCCGTCTCCGGTACACAGGTCCTGGTCGATCCAGACCTCCAGGTCCTCTCCGCCGACTCCGGCCTCCTGCTGCACGCTCATCTCTCCTGCCGTCTGCTGCGTCGAGCCGGGCGGGAATCCGGCCAGCTCTGACGGGTGTTGAACACTTCGACCCTACCTTCGCCTGGGTTCCAATCATCATCGGTGGGTATTCCCCTGGCGTGAGGGAGAGCGCAAGGGTGAAGATCGGACACACCCCGACCGTCTTTGTGATCTAGGGGTTTCAATCGACACCCGCCCAGGTAGGGTCTGGAAGCGTCCAGCTCCCCTTGGAGGAGGTGAGGACCGTGGCAGCCCACGACGACGACATGAACCGCGGCATCCGCCCGGGACGCGGGTCCGACGACCCGGCCGGGCAGATCGCCTACCTTGAGCAGGAGATCGCCGTCCTGCGACGCAAGCTCGCCGACTCTCCGCGACACACGAGGATTCTCGAAGAGCGGATCGTCGAGCTGCAGACAAACCTGGCCGGCGTGTCCGCCCAGAACGAACGACTCGCGGGCACGCTCCGTGAGGCCCGTGACCAGATCGTGGCCCTCAAGGAGGAGGTCGACCGGCTCGCACAGCCCCCGGCCGGCTTCGGTGTCTTCCTCACGGCGAACGAGGACGGCACGGCCGACATCTTCACCGGCGGCCGCAAGCTCCGGGTGAACGTCAGCCCCAGCGTCGAGCTGGAGGAGCTCCGGCGCGGCCAGGAAGTGATGCTCAACGAAGCGCTCAACGTGGTCGAGGCCATGGAGTTCGAGCGCGTCGGCGACATCGTCACCCTCAAGGAGATCCTCGAGGACGGCGAGCGGGCCCTGGTGCTCGGGCACACCGACGAGGAGCGGGTGGTGCGGCTCGCCGAGCCGCTGCTGGACGTCACCATCCGCCCCGGCGACGCCCTGCTCATGGAGCCCCGCTCCGGGTACGTCTACGAGGTCGTCCCCAAGAGCGAGGTCGAGGAGCTCGTCCTCGAGGAAGTCCCCGACATCGGCTACGAGCAGATCGGCGGCCTCGGCAACCAGATCGAGGCCATCCGCGACGCGGTCGAGCTGCCGTACCTCTACCCGGACCTGTTCAAGGAGCACGAACTGCGCCCGCCCAAGGGCGTGCTGCTGTACGGGCCCCCCGGATGCGGCAAGACGCTCATCGCCAAGGCCGTCGCCAACTCGCTGGCCAAGAAGGTCGCCGAGGTCACCGGCCAGGCCGCCGGCAAGAGCTTTTTCCTCAACATCAAGGGTCCCGAGCTGCTGAACAAGTACGTCGGCGAGACCGAGCGGCAGATCCGCCTGGTCTTCCAGCGTGCCCGGGAGAAGGCCAGCGAGGGCACGCCCGTCATCGTCTTCTTCGACGAGATGGAGTCCCTCTTCCGCACCCGTGGCTCCGGTGTCAGCTCGGACGTGGAGAACACCATCGTCCCGCAGCTGCTCGCCGAGATCGACGGCGTGGAGGGCCTGCAGAACGTGGTCGTGATCGGCGCCTCCAACCGTGAGGACATGATCGACCCCGCCATCCTGCGGCCCGGTCGGCTGGACGTGAAGATCAAGATCGAGCGTCCGGACGCCGAGGCGGCCAAGGACATCTTCGGCAAGTACCTCACCGAACGCCTCCCGCTGCACGGTGACGACCTCACCGAGCACGGCGGCGACAAGTCCATGACGGTCCAGAGCATGATCCAGACCGCCGTGGAACAGATGTACGCCGAATCCGAGGAGAACCGCTTCCTGGAAGTCACCTACGCCAATGGCGACAAGGAAGTCCTGTACTTCAAGGACTTCAATTCCGGTGCCATGATCGAGAACATCGTGGGCCGCGCCAAGAAGATGGCGATCAAGGACTTCCTGGAGAAGAGCCAGAAGGGCCTCCGCGTCTCCCACCTGCTCCAGGCCTGCGTGGACGAGTTCAAGGAGAACGAGGACCTGCCCAACACCACCAACCCGGACGACTGGGCCCGGATCTCCGGAAAGAAGGGCGAGCGGATCGTGTACATCCGTACGCTCATCACCGGAAAGCAGGGCGCCGACACCGGACGCTCCATCGACACGGTGGCGAATACCGGTCAGTACCTGTAAAAGCCAGGGCGGCTGCGGGTGCCCTCAGCGGGGTACCCGCAGCCGACTGTTTTTCGGTGCCACGGCTGGAGCACAGCAATGACGCAAATGATCTCCCCACCAGCGCAAAGGCGTTCTAGGCTCTTCGGTACCGCCGAGTCGCGCAGTGCGGGGACGGGCACCGCACACGCACCGGAGCGCCAGCGGTACAGCAGCGCCCCCGACCGGGGACGCCGCCGGGCAAGGAGGGCCGCATGACCGTACGGCGAGTAATGGGCATCGAGACGGAGTACGGAATCTCCGTCCCCGGCCACCCCAACGCCAATGCCATGCTCACCTCGTCCCAGATCGTGAACGCCTACGCGGCGGCGATGCACCGGGCCCGCCGGGCCCGCTGGGACTTCGAGGAGGAGAATCCGCTGCGGGACGCGCGAGGCTTCGACCTCGCCCGCGAGGCCGCCGACGCCAGCCAGCTCACCGACGAGGACATCGGCCTGGCCAACGTCATCCTCACCAACGGCGCGCGGCTCTACGTGGACCACGCACACCCCGAGTACAGCGCCCCGGAGGTCACCAACCCTCGCGACGCCGTCCTGTGGGACAAGGCCGGCGAGCGGATCATGGCCGAGGCGGCGGAGCGGGCCGCCCAGCTACCCGGCGCCCAGCCGATCCACCTGTACAAGAACAACACCGACAACAAGGGCGCGTCCTACGGAACGCACGAGAACTACCTGATGAAGCGGGAGACCCCCTTCTCGGACATCGTGCGCCACCTGACGCCCTTCTTCGTCTCCCGCCAGGTCTTCACCGGCGCCGGCCGCGTCGGCATCGGCCAGGACGGCCACGAGCACGGCTTCCAGCTCAGTCAGCGGGCGGACTACTTCGAGGTCGAGGTGGGCCTGGAGACGACGCTGAAGCGCCCGATCATCAACACCCGGGACGAGCCGCACGCCGACGCCGAGAAGTACCGGCGGCTGCACGTGATCATCGGCGACGCGAACCTGTCCGAGATCTCGACGTATCTGAAGCTGGGTACGACGGCGCTGGTCCTGTCGATGATCGAGGACGGGTTCATCGCCGTGGACCTGGCCGTCGACCAGCCGGTGCGGACGCTGCACCAGGTCTCGCACGACCCGTCCCTGAAGCGGCTCGTCACGCTGCGCAGCGGTCGCACGCTGACCGCGGTCCAGCTCCAGATGGAGTACTACGAGCTGTCCCGCAAGTACGTGGAGGAACGGTTCGGGGCGGACGCCGACGAGCAGACCAAGGACGTGCTGGCCCGCTGGGAGGACACGCTCACACGGCTGGAGAACGACCCGATGAGCCTGGCCGGCGAGCTGGACTGGGTCGCCAAGCGGGAGCTCATGGAGGGCTACCGGCGCCGGGACGGCCTGGACTGGGACGCCGCCCGGCTCCACCTGGTGGACCTGCAGTACGCCGACGTGCGCCCCGAGAAGGGCCTCTACAACCGTCTGGTGGCCCGCGGCCGGATGAAGCGGCTGCTGGACGAGGGCGAGGTCGAGCGGGCCCGTACGAGCCCGCCGGAGGACACCCGGGCCTACTTCCGCGGGCGGTGCCTGGAGCAGTACGCGGACGACGTGGCGGCGGCCTCCTGGGACTCGGTGATCTTCGATCTGCCGGGCCGGGACTCGCTCCAGCGGGTCCCAACCCTGGAACCGCTTCGCGGAACGCGTAATCACGTCAAGGAACTCCTGGACCGCTGCCGGACGGCGGAAGACCTGGTCAGGGTGTTGTCCGGAGGGTGAGCCGGGGCCGAGCGGGTACCTGCGGATACCCGGGAAGGACCGGCCGGACAGGGTGGAACATCCCGGGTCCGGGAATCATCGGAGTGGTCCCCGTACGTTGGAGCAACTGCGGGGGCATTGTCGGACCCGGCTTGTAGGGTCTGATCTTGACCGAGCAAGTGTGTCGGGCGAACCGAGCGGGGTGAGGGTGATGGCGACCAAGGACACCGGCGGCGGACAGCAGAAGGCCACCCGGTCCACCGAGGAGGTCGAGGAGCAGGCGCAGGACGCGCAGGCCTCCGAGGACCTCAAGGAGCGTCACGAGAAGCTGAACGACGACGTGGAGGACGTCCTCGACGAGATCGACGACGTCCTCGAGGCCAACGCCGAGGACTTCGTGCGGTCGTTCGTGCAGAAGGGCGGCCAGTAACCTTCGGATCGAAGGTTGCGGGGGCGTCCGACGTGAGAGTCGTTGGCGGTGTGGAGCGCTGTTCGTGGTGCGGGCCGGGGGTGCCGTTTCGGATCAGGCCGCGATCCCGGCAGATCCGAACGGCGCTCCCGCGCCGGCCGCGGGCAGCGTTCGCGCTTCGGGGGACGCCTCCCGAAAGCCTCTTCCCCATATGTGGATCATTGCCGTGAGACGGGTAGGGTCCGTGGCGTACTGTGCTTCAACTGCAATTCGGCCATCGGCAAGTTGGGAGATGATCCCGACGCTGTTCGTCGGGCAGCTGCCTACCTGGAAGGAACTTCGTGGAAGCCAATACTCGTAGCACCGGGCGTCTGCCGTCTGCCTTCCTGACGCCGGGGTCTTCCTCCTTCATGGACTTCCTCTCCGAGCACCAGCCGGAACTGCTGCCGGGCAAGAGGACGTTGCCGCCCGTGCAGGGCGCGATCGAGGCGCCGCACGGCACGACGATCGTCGCCGTGACGTTCCCCGGCGGCGTCGTGCTCGCCGGTGACCGGCGCGCCACCATGGGCAACGTGATCGCGCAGCGGGACATCGAGAAGGTGTTCCCCGCCGACGAGTACTCGGCGGTGGGCATCGCCGGTACGGCGGGCCTGGCCGTGGAGATGGTGAAGCTGTTCCAGCTGGAGCTGGAGCACTTCGAGAAGGTCGAGGGCGCGCAGCTGTCGCTGGAGGGCAAGGCGAACCGGCTCTCGACGATGATCCGGTCGAACCTGGGCATGGCCATGCAAGGTCTGGCCGTGGTCCCGCTGTTCGCCGGGTACGACGTGGACCGCGAGAAGGGGCGGATCTTCTCCTACGACGTCACGGGCGGGCGGTCGGAGGAGCAGGGGTACGCCGCCACCGGTTCCGGGTCGATCTTCGCGCGCGGAGCGATGAAGAAACTGTTCCGGAGCGACCTGAGTGAGGCCGAGGCCACCACACTGGTGGTGCAGGCGCTGTACGACGCGGCAGACGACGACTCGGCGACCGGTGGTCCCGATGTCGCCCGCCGGATCTACCCGATCGTCACCGTGATCACCGAGGACGGCTTCCGCCGGCTCACCGAGGACGAGGCGTCCGACATCGCCCGGTCCGTGCTGGAGCGGAGGCTGGAGCAGCCGGACGGTCCGCGGGCCTCGCTGCTGTAGCCGCGAGGGCGGGTTGTTCGGTTGTTTCAGGTGGTCCAGTGACTTCGACAGAAAGGGACGGATAACCGGTGTCGACGCCGTTCTATGTCTCACCCCAGCAGGCGATGGCCGACCGGGCGGAGTACGCCCGCAAAGGCATCGCCCGTGGCCGCAGCCTGGTTGTGCTGCAGTACGCCGATGGCATCGTGTTCGTCGGCGAGAACCCGTCCCGGGCGCTGCACAAGTTCAGCGAGATCTACGACCGGATCGGGTTCGCCGCGGCCGGTAAGTACAACGAGTACGAGAACCTGCGGATCGGGGGCGTGCGCTACGCCGACCTGCGGGGTTACACCTACGACCGGGACGACGTGACCGCCCGGGGCCTGGCGAACGTGTACGCGCAGACGCTGGGCACGATCTTCTCCAGCGTGGGGGAGAAGCCGTACGAGGTGGAGCTGGTGGTGGCCGAGGTCGGGGAGACCCCGGAGCAGGACCAGATCTACCGGCTGCCGCACGACGGCTCCATCGTCGACGAGCACGGGTCGGTGGCGGTGGGGGGCAACGCGGAGCAGATCAGCGGGTACCTCGACCAGCGGCACCGGGACGGGATGACGCTGGCGGAGGCGCTGAAGCTGGCGGTGCAGGCGTTGTCGCGGGACACCAATGGCAGTGAGCGGGAGATTCCCGCGGAGCGGCTTGAGGTGGCGGTGCTGGACCGTACGCGGCCGCAGAAGCGGAAGTTCCGGCGGATCGGGGGGCGGCAGCTGGCGCGGCTGCTGGGGGCCGGGGGTGCGGAGACGGCGTCGGAGGCGGATGTGGACGCGGATGCGGATGCGGATGCCGGGACGGAGTCCGGCGGGGACGTCGAGTAGTCCTCGGGCGGGGTGGGGGATGCCTGCGGCGCAGCGTTCGGTCCGGTGGGGGCTGGGGTAGCGCCTACGGTCCGGTGGGTGGGTCGGGGCCGGGGCGGGGGTGTCCGTCCTCGGACTGGCGCGGAATCGGTCGCCTGAGAAGCGGGGGCGCGGACGCGCCAGCCGCTGCGGGCGGACACCCCCGCCCCGTCCCCTTTCCGCCGTAGGCGGCACATTGGCGCTGCCGCGGTGTTGCCCATCGTGGTCACACGTCGGCTGCGGTCACCCGCTTGCCGCCTACCGCGGGCGGCCACGGTCGTCCACCGCGGACATGGTGGGCGCGGTGGCACGCCGGCGGGGACGGGCTGCGCGGACACCCCCGGTCCCAACGCGACGCCGGACACCCCTCAGCGCGGGGCGTGGGCCGTGGAGCCTCTTACCGCCAGGTGGACCGGGATGTCGCCCGCCTCGGGGGTGCGGCCGTCCAGGACCGCCAGGAGCGCCTCCATGCCCCGTTCACCGAACAGCTCCGCGTCCAGCCGGACCGTCGTCAGCTCGGGGTCGATCGCCGTCGCCAGGGCCAGGTCGTCCAGCCCGGTGACGGACAGGTCCTCCGGGATCCGCAGCCCCAGGCGCCGCGCCGCCTTGTATGTGCCGGCCGCCAGCTGGTCGTCGTCGCAGACGACCGCCGTGGGACGGCCGCCGGGCGGTGCCAGCGCGGCCTGCGCCGCGGCCTCCGCGCCCCGGATGGAAATGGGCGAGCGCGCCGTACGGAGTGAGGTGCCGGCGACCGCCGCCAGCCGGGAGGCCAGCTCCCGGGCCCGTACCTCGAAGGTCCACGACGCCACGTCCGCCGCCAGGTGGAGGACGTCGCGGTGGCCCAGGCCGAGGAGGTGGTCCGTGACCTGGCGGACGCCGTCGGCGATGTCGAGGTTGACCGTGGCCGCGCCCGTCGTACCCTCCGGGTCGCTGTCCAGCATCACCAGGGGAAGCTGGTCGCCGCGGATCGCGGAGAGGGCGTCCGCCGCCATGGAGGACGCGATGACGCCGTCCAGGGCGGCCTGGGCGGAGGCGAACGGGTCGCGGGCGGGGCCGATGCCCTCGGGGGAGGGGTAGAGGACCACGCCGAAGCCGTGCCGGGAGGCGACGCGGGCCGCTCCCGTGTAGACGCCCGCGAAGAACTCCGTCGTGAGCGCCGGGACGACCAGGAGGACCGTACGGGTGCGGCCCAGGCGCAGATTGCGCGCGGCGAGGTTGGGGCGGTAGCCCAGGGTGCGCGCGGCCTCGCGGACGCGCTGTGCCGTGGCCTCGGAGACCCGGCCGCGCCACTTGTCGCCGAGGACCAGGGAGACCGCGGCCTGGGAGACGCCGGCGGCCTGGGCGACGTCCCGGCTGGTGGGGCGGGTGCTGGCTCGTGGCACCGTCGGCCGCTCCTTCGTCTGGACTGGTGAACAGCGCACATGGTACGTATGGAGTCGTTCGTTATACGTAACACTTCGAGGGTCCCGGCGAAGACCGGGCGATGAGTGGAGGGGCCGGGATGGCCACGGGATACCTGGAACTCCTCCGGGCGCGGCACGCCACCCGGCTGCTCGTCGGCACGCTCGTGGGACGGCTGCCCAACGCGACCGCCCCCATCGCGATCGTGCTGTTCGTGCGCGCGGAGGGCGGCGGCTACAGCCTGGCGGGCGCGCTGGCGGCGGTGTACGGCGTGGCCAACGCCGTCGGTCAGCCGGTGCTGGGACGGCTGGTGGACCTGCGCGGGCAGCCGCGGGTGCAGCTGCCCGCCGCGGTGCTGTCGGCGCTGGCGATGGCGCTCTTCGCCTTCGTCGGGACCGAGCCGGCGGCGGTGTCCTGGGCGGCCGTGGCCGCGGCCGGGCTCTTCACCCCGCCGCTGGAGGGCGGGCTGCGGGCGCTGTGGTCCTCCGTGCTGCCCAAGGAGGACCAGGTGCACCGGGCGTACGCCATGGACGCCGTGGCCCAGGAGGTGATGTTCACCGTCGGACCGCTGCTGGTGACGGTGTGCGTCTCGCTGTGGTCGGCCCAGGGCGCTCTGCTGGTCGTGAACGCCCTGGGGGTGCTGGGCGCCCTGTCCGTGGTCGTCTCGCCGCCCTCGCGCGCCTGGCGGTCCTCACCGCGCGAGGCGCACTGGCTGGGCGCCCTGCGCTCCCCGGGGCTGCTCGCCCTGCTGGGCGCCTTCCTGTCCGTCGGCATCGCGATGGGGTCGATCACCGTGGTGGCCGTGTCGTACGCGGACGAGCACGGCGGCGACCACGTGTACGGCTGGATGATGGCCGGCATCGGTCTCGGCGCGCTCATCGGCGGTGCGGCGTACGGGGCGCGGCAGTGGACCGGTGAGCCCGCGCGGCGACTCCAGGTGCTGGTGGCCCTTCTGGCGGTGTGTTACCTGCCGCTGATGCTGATGCCGGGCCCGGTGGTCATGACGTTGCTCACGGTGATCGCCGGTCTGTTCCTCGCGCCCGCCATCGCCTGCGCCTTCGTCCTGGTCGACCGGCACGCGCCGCGCGGGACGGTCACGGAGGCGTTCTCCTGGCTGGTGACGACCTTCACGGTGGGCGGGTCGCTCGGAACCGGCCTCACCGGCCCGGTGGTCGAGGCGGGCGGCACCCTGTGGGGATTCGCCGTGCCCGGTCTCGCGGGCGGCGTGTCGCTGGTGGTTTTGATCGCCACCGGACGGGTAATGGCAGTTCCGGCCGGGAGAGCGGTGGTCGCGGCTCGTTCGGAAAATGATCCGAACCGTGCCCTCGAACCCCGTTTCAGGTCGGGGGATCGGGCGTAATGTTCCCTCATGGACCGCCGCATTTTCGGGCTGGAGAACGAGTACGGCGTCACGTGCACGTTCAGGGGACAGCGCCGCCTGTCGCCTGACGAGGTGGCGCGGTACCTCTTCCGCCGTGTCGTGTCATGGGGCCGAAGCAGCAATGTCTTTCTGCGGAACGGCGCCCGCCTCTATCTCGACGTCGGGTCACATCCCGAATACGCAACGCCGGAATGTGACAACGTGACCGAGCTGGTCACGCACGACAAGGCCGGCGAGCGCATTCTCGAGGGACTCCTGGTGGACGCGGAACGACGCCTGCACGAGGAGGGAATCGCGGGCGACGTCTACCTCTTCAAGAACAACACCGACTCCGCCGGCAACTCCTACGGCTGCCACGAGAATTACCTCGTGGCCCGGCACGGGGAGTTCTCGCGGCTCGCGGACATCCTCATCCCGTTCCTGGTGACGAGGCAGTTGCTGTGCGGCGCCGGCAAGGTGCTGCAGACGCCGCGCGGCGCCGTGTACTGCGTCAGCCAGCGGGCCGAGCACATCTGGGAGGGCGTCTCCTCGGCGACGACCCGCTCCCGGCCCATCATCAACACCCGCGACGAGCCGCACGCGGACGCCGAGCGCTACCGCCGCCTGCACGTGATCGTGGGCGACTCGAACATGTCCGAGACGACCATGCTGCTCAAGGTCGGCGCCACCGACCTGGTGCTGCGCATGATCGAGGCGGGCACCGTGATGCGCGACCTCACCCTGGAGAACCCGATCCGGGCGATCCGCGAGGTCAGCCACGACATCACCGGACGCAGGAAGGTACGCCTGGCCAGCGGCCGGGAGGCGTCGGCGCTGGAGGTGCAGCGCGAGTACTACGAGAAGGCCGTGGACTTCTGCGAGCGCCGCGGCATCCGCACCGGCACCGTGGAGCAGGTGCTGGAGCTGTGGGGCCGCACCCTGGACTCGATCGAGTCCGAGGACCTCGACCGCATCGGCACCGAGATCGACTGGGTCATGAAGTACAAGCTCCTCGAGCGGTACCGGGCCAAGCACAACATGACCATGTCGCACCCCCGGGTCGCCCAGATAGACCTCGCCTACCACGACATCCACCGTCGGCGGGGTCTGTACTACCTGCTGGAGAAGAAGGGACAAGCCGCCCGGATCTGCAATGATTTGAAGATCTTCGAGGGCAAGTCCGTTCCGCCCCAGACCACTCGGGCCCGGCTGCGCGGCGACTTCATCCGCCGCGCCCAGGAGCAGCGCCGCGACTTCACGGTCGACTGGGTGCACCTCAAGCTCAACGACCAGGCTCAGCGCACCGTGTTGTGCAAGGACCCGTTCCGTTCGGTGGACGAACGGGTGGAGAAGCTGATCGCCGGAATGTGAGGGACGCGTTCCGCCAGGGGATCCCAAAATTCCCGGAACGTCACACGGGCGCCGTACGTTACACCGTGCGGCGCCCTTCCCACGCCGTAGAGTTGCGCGGACGCCATCCACAAGATCGACGATTACGAGGCCCCCACCGTGCGCCGACGCTCACTTCTCATTGCCGTTCCCGCTGGACTGGCCACCCTCGCCGCCTGCGGCGACGACAAGTCCGACTCGGGCAAGGCCAGCGACAGCGCCTCGCCCACGGCGCCGGAGACGGGGGCGGCGCCGCCGCCCAAGATCGTCGACGGCCCGCTGCCGGCGATCACGGAGGGCACGAAGTTCGGCGAGAAGCCGACGGTCGCCAAGGGCAGCGGGGACCCCTCCGACCAGCTCGCCGTCAAGACGGTCATCGCGGGCAGCGGCAAGGCGGTCGCCGAGAACGACTTCGTCGTCGCCCACTACCTCGGCCAGGTGTGGAACACCGCGAAGGTGTTCGACAACTCCTACGACCGCAAGACCCCGCTGGCCATCCAGCTCGCCCAGGGCAGCATCATCGACGGCTGGCGTTACGCGCTGACCGGCAAGAAGACCGGCAGCCGCGTCCAGATGGCCGTCCCGCCCACCTGGGGCTACGGCGAGCAGGGCAACGAGCAGGCGGGCATCAAGGGCACCGACACCCTGGTGTTCGTGGTCGACGTGCAGGACGCGTACAACGCCAAGAGCTCCGCCAAGGGCGGCGAGGTCGCCCAGGACAACACCGACCTGCCCAAGGTCGGCACCAACACCGACGGCAAGGCCCCCTCCATCGAGGTGCCCGACGCGGACGCCCCGAAGAAGCTCGTGTCGAGCTACGTCCTCGAGGGCGACGGCGAGGAGGTCGGCGCCGAGAACAGCGTCCTGGTGCAGTACAAGGGGGTGCTGTGGGACGGCGGCAAGGAGTTCGACTCCACGTACGGCCGGGGCCAGCTCACGTCGTTCTCGCTCCAGCAGGTCGTCAAGGGCTGGGCGCAGGGGCTGACCGGCAAGAAGGTCGGCAGCCGGGTCCTCATCGTGATCCCGCCGGAGCTGGGCTACGGCGACCAGCCGCCGCAGGGCAGCGGCATCAAGAAGGACTCCACGCTGGTCTTCTCGGTCGACATCCTCGCGAAGCTGTGACGCCGTGAGGATGTAAGACTGTGCGTGTTCGCCTTTCCGCAGACAAGCAGGAGCGTTAGACGTGAGCATCGACAAGCCCGAGATCGACTTCCCGGGCGGCGAGCCCCCGGCGGACCTCGAGATCAAGGACATCTGGGAGGGCGACGGCGAGGTCGCGAAGGCGGGCCAGACCGTCACCGTGCACTACGTCGGCGTCGCGTTCAGCACGGGCGAGGAGTTCGACGCCAGCTGGAACCGTGGCACCCCCTTCCGCTTCCCGCTGGGCGGCGGCCGGGTCATCAAGGGCTGGGACCAGGGCGTGCAGGGCATGAAGGTCGGCGGCCGCCGCCAGCTGACCATCCCCGCCCACCTCGCCTACGGCAACCAGAGCCCCACCCCGGCGATCAAGCCCGGTGAGACCCTGATCTTCGTGGTCGACCTGCTCGGCGTCTGATCCGACCGAAGCCGATCATCCGGAGCCCATGCCTGTCCGGGCATGGGCCCTCGGCTTTTACCGCGCCACCCCGGAGCGGTACGGTCATCGCTCGTAAGCACCATAGGGAGGCGAAGCGGGTCGATGGCCATTGCCAAGGCCGAGCGGCTGATGAACCTGGCGCTGTGTCTGCTCGGGACCCGGCGGCCGCTCAGCAAGCGCGAGCTGCGCGAGTCGATCGAGGCCTACCTCGAAGCGGGCTCGGACGACTCCTTCAACCGCATGTTCGAGCGCGACAAGGACGACCTGCGCGAGCTGGGGCTGGTCATCGAGACCGTGGAGAACCTCGACGGCGAGACCGGCTACCTGGCCCGCCGCGACAGCAACCGGCTGCCGCCCATCACCCTCGACGCCGAGGAGGCCGCCGCCCTCGGGCTCGCCGCCAAGGTGTGGCAGCAGGCCCGGCTCGCCGGAGCGGCCAGCGGCGCCCTGCAGAAGCTGCGCGCGGCAGGCCTCCCCGAGGACGTCGACCCCTACGGCGCCCACGGCGCCCTGGAACCGCGCATCCCCGTGCACGAGGCCGCCTTCGAACCGCTGATGCTGGCCTGCCGCGACCGCCGCCCGGTCGTCTTCGACTACCGCAAGGCCAACGCCGCCCAGCCCGGGCAGCGGCACGTCGAGCCGTGGGCACTGGAGTGCTGGCGCGGCCACTGGTACCTGGCCGGCTGGGACCGCGACCGGGGCGCCGAGCGGGTCTTCCGGCTCTCCCGGATCACCGGCAAGGTGCGCTCGCGCAGCGGCCGGTTCACCGTCCCGGTGCCGGACGTCGTCACCGTACGGGAGACGGTGGCGAGCTGGGCCGGGGAGAGCGCCGACCGCTCGGCACGGATCCGGCTGCGTTCCGACGCCGGCTACCCCCTTCGGGCGAAGGCCACCGCGGTCCGGGAACTCGGCGACGGCTGGGACGAGTTGGAGATTCCGTACGGGCACGGGCTGGACGCCTGGCTGGTGGAGTTCGGACCGGACGTGGTGGTCATGGAGCCCGCGGAGCTGCGGGCCGACGTGGTGGACCGGCTGCGCGCCGTGGCCAAGGGCTGAGGGGGAGCGGAGAAGGACGTGGCAGGCAAACCGGTCAGGCCCGTGAACGCCATCGACCAGACCCGGCGGATGCTCTCCCTGGTGACCTATCTGCGGGAGCGCCCCGGCGCCCGGATCGAGGACGTCGCGCGGGCCTTCGGGATCACCGAGGACGAGCTGGTCTCGGACCTCGACGTGCTGCCCATGTGCGGCACCAGCTTCCGCGGCGGCGATCTGCTAGACATCGACACCGACGGCGAGCGCATCTGGTGGCACAACCCTGCCGCCCTCGGCGCCGACGCGGCCGAGCCGCTGCGGCTCGCCGCCGACGAGGCCACCGCCCTGCTGGTGGCCGCCCGCGCCGTGGCCACGCTGCCCGGGCTGCGCGAGAGCGACCGGCAGGCACTGCTGCGGGCCACCGCCAAGGTGGAGACCGCCGCCGGCGAGGCGGCCGGCGCCAGCTCCCGGCTCTCGGTGACCTTCGAGTCGGAGGGCGGTGTCTTCGCCGACGTCGACCGGGCCATCGCCGAGCGCCGCAGACTGTGGATCCGCTACTACTCACCGGCACGCGACGAGGTCACCGAGCGCGAGATCGACCCCATCCGCCTGGTCAGCGTCGGGCACACCTACGTCGAGGCGTGGTGCCGCCGCTCCGAGGCGCGCCGCACCTTCCGTCTCGACCGGGTCGCCGAGATCAGGATCCTCGACGAGCCGTCCGCGCCGCCCGAGGTCGAGCTGCGGGACCTGTCGGAAGGGCTGGTGCAGCCCGCGGCCGAGGACCCGGAGGTCGTCGTCGAGGTCGGACCGGGCGGGCGCTGGGTCGCCGAGTACTACCCGCACGACAGCGCGGAGGAGCTGCCGGACGGCGGGCTGCGCATCACCCTGCGCACCCCCGACCCGGCCTCGCTCCGCCGGCTGGCCCTGCGGCTCGGGCGCGACGGCCGCATCGTCGGGCCGCACGAACTGGCCGACAGCGCCCGGCAGGCCGCCCGCGAGGCGCTGGCGGCGTACGACGGGCTCGAGGCGGCCGGATGAGCGGGCCGCACCCGGTTCCCGGTGCGGCACGGGCAGGACGACAGTCAGGAGCGAGCACTGTGAGCGAGTCGGCGACCCCTGATGTGCGGGGCATGACGGCGGCGTCCGCGTTCGCCGGGATGAGGAGCGTGGCCCCGGTCGTGTTCCGGGCGGGCTGCCCGGACTGCCGGGAGCGCTTCGAGCTCACCGCGAGCGCGCTGCGCCTGGCCATCGGCGCCAGCAGCCGCACCACCTTCTACTCCTTCACCTGCCCCAAGTGCGGTGCCGCCGTGCGCAAGCCGGCGGGGGAGCGGATCGTCGAGCTGCTGACCGGCGGCGGGGTCCGCACGCTGCGCCTGCACTCGACCGTCTAGGCTCGCCCTCATGTTCTGGCCGATGTTCGCGATTGCCCTGGGGTTCCTGGGACTGCTGGTGCTCGGGGTGCTCGCCGTCCGGGTCTTCGTCGAGGCGGAGCGGCTCGGCAGACAAGTGACGGAGTCGGCGCGGCGCATCAGCCGGGCGGCGGAGGACCTGGAGCACGCGGCGGCCGGCGCGGCCCGTTCCGCCGAAGCGCTCTGAGCGGTCCCGGCTCCGGACCGCCCCTCGCTCTGGCCCGCTTCGCCCTGTCACCTTGCGGGCCCCGGCAGGTACGCTGCTGATCGCGGCCCGGAGAACGAGGCCCGGACCGCGGACGGGAGTACGCACGGGGATTGCCGGACGTTTACCCCAGAGCGTTACGATCGCTGCCAGCACCGTCGTTCGGACACATGTCCGACCGGTCGGACAGCCACCCACCCACCCGCCTCGGTGAGAAGGTAAAGACTTATGGGACGGCTCGGACCTACCGAGATCATTCTGATCCTCGTCGTCATCATCCTGCTGTTCGGCGCGAAGAAGCTTCCGGACATGGCGCGGTCGCTCGGCAAGTCCGCGCGCATCCTCAAGAGCGAGGCCAAGGCGATGAAGGACGACAACAAGTCCTCCGCCCCGGCCGACCCGCCGGCCACCGGCGAGCAGCCCCCGGCGCAGCGCACCATCCAGGCGGCCCCCGGCGACGTGACCAGCTCCCGCCCGGTCACGGAGCCCACGGACACGACCAAGCGCTGACGCAGGGCCGGTGAACTCCGGCCCGCCGCACGAGATGGGAACGTGGGTTGCTCAAGTCTGCCCGCAAACAGGAGAGGGATCCCGAGGGGCGGATGCCCCTCGTGGAACACCTGCGTGAGCTGCGCAACCGGCTCGCCAAGGCCGTCGTCGCGATCGTCCTGGTGATGATCGTGGCCGCGTTCTACAGCGAACAGCTCATGCAGTTCCTCGCGGAGCCGGTGCCGAAATGCGAGGATCTGGCGAACAGCGACGGCGGCAACTGCGCCATCGTCTCCTTCAACACCCTGACGTCGCCGTTCACCACGACGATCAAGGTGAGCCTCATGGCCGGCCTGATCGTCTCCAGCCCTGTGTGGCTCTACCAGCTCTGGGCCTTCATCGCCCCCGGACTGCACAAGCACGAGAAGAAGTACACCTACGTCTTCGTCTCGGCCGCGGTCCCCCTGTTCGTCGGCGGCGCCTACCTGTCGTACGTCATCCTCCCCGTCAGCATCAAGGTGCTGCTCAGCCTGACGCCCGGGGGATCGGCCAACATCCTCTCGCTCGACGAGGTCCTCGACTTCACCATCAGGATGGTGCTGGTCTTCGGCCTGGCCTTCGAGCTCCCCCTGCTGCTCATCATGCTGAACATGGTCGGCATCGTCTCCGGCCGCCGCATGATCGGCTGGTGGCGCGGTGTCGTCATGGGCGTCTTCGTCTTCGGCGCGGTCGCCACGCCCACGACCGACCCGGTGGGAATGATCGCCCTTTCCGGACCGATCGTCGTCCTCTACTTCGTCGCGGTGGGGATCTCACTGCTCAACGACAGACGACGGGCCCGCAAGGAGTCCACGGGCCCCGCCGACGACGAGGCCTCCGAGCTGGACCTCACCCCCGAGTCCATCGACCCGGTGGAACCCGTGGCCGCCCTGCCCGAGCAGGCCACCAAGGACCGGGTCAACGGTTATGACGACGTGACCTGAGGATCGGCTCGCAGCTCGTAGGGTCACTGCGTGACCAGCGAGATCACCCTCTTCGTCAATCCCACCGCGGGCCGCGGCCGGGGCGCCCGCGCGGCGCGGCCGGCCGCTTCCGCGTTGCGGGACGCCGGTTTCTCGGTGCGGACCGTCCTCGGCGAGAACGCCGGGGACGCCCTGGCCCGCGCGCGTGCCGCCGTCGAGGACGGCACCGGCGCCCTGATCGCCGTGGGCGGCGACGGCATGGCGAACCTGGCACTGCAGGCCGTGGTCGGCACCGGGACCCCGCTCGGGCTGATCGCCGTCGGCACCGGCAACGACTTCGCCCGCGCGCTGGGGATGCCGCTGCGGGAACCGGCCGCCGCCGGCCGGATGATCGCCGACGCCCTGAAGTGCGGCCGGGTGCGCGACATCGACCTGGGGCGGGCCGGCGACCGCTGGTTCGGCACCGTCCTCGCCTCCGGCTTCGACTCCCGGGTCAACGACCGGGGCAACCGGATGCGGCTGCCCGCGGGGCGCTTCAAGTACGACCTCGCCATGGTCGCCGAACTCGCCGCCTTCCGTCCGGTCCCCTACCGGATCACTATGGACGGGGGCGACGTCCGCGAGGTCGAGGCGACGCTGGTCGCCGTCGGCAACGGGTCGTCGTACGGCGGTGGGATGCGGATCTGTCCCGGCGCCGATCTCACCGACGGGCTGTTCGACGTCACGGTGGTCGGGGACTGCGGCCGGGGCACGCTGCTGAGGGTGTTCCCGACGGTGTACCGGGGCACCCACGTCGACCATCCCAAGGTCACCGTGTTCCGGGCGGCGCGGGTGGAACTGGAGGCCGCCGGGACCACCGGGTACGCGGACGGCGAGCCCCTCGGGCCGCTTCCGCTCGGCGCGCGCTGCGTGCGCGGCGCCGTACGGGTCGTGGGCCCCTGAGCTGGGCGGTTCCCACCGCCCGCCGGAGCCGATCCGGATAATGATCGTCCTGTTGTCGGTGCGGCCCGGTACGCTCGAAAGCACGATGACAGAGGATCTCTCACCGGCCGAGCGGTACGCGGCAGCACGCAGGCGCGCTGCCGAGCAGGCCACCGCGCTCGCCTCCTTCCGCGAGATGTACGACTTCGGCCTCGACCCCTTCCAGATCGAGGCCTGCCAGGCGCTCGAGACGGGGAAGGGCGTGCTGGTCGCGGCGCCCACCGGCTCCGGCAAGACGATCGTGGGCGAGTTCGCCGTCCACCTCGCCCTGGGCCAGGGCAAGAAGTGCTTCTACACGACACCCATCAAGGCGCTGTCGAACCAGAAGTACGCCGACCTGTGCCGCCGCTACGGCACCGACAAGGTGGGCCTGCTCACCGGCGACAACAGCGTCAACTCCGACGCCCCCGTGGTCGTGATGACCACCGAGGTGCTGCGGAACATGCTGTACGCCGGCTCGCAGACCCTGCTCGGGCTCGGCTACGTGGTGATGGACGAGGTGCACTACCTCTCCGACCGCTTCCGCGGCGCGGTCTGGGAGGAAGTGATCATCCACCTCCCCGAGTCGGTGACCCTGGTGTCGCTGTCGGCGACGGTGTCGAACGCCGAGGAGTTCGGTGACTGGCTGGACACCGTCCGCGGCGACACCGAGGTGATCGTCTCCGAGCACCGGCCCGTGCCGCTGTTCCAGCACGTGCTCGCCGGGCGCCGGATCTACGACCTGTTCGAGGAGGGCGAGGGCCAGAAGAAGGCCGTCAACCCCGACCTCACGCGCATGGCCCGCCTGGAGGCGAGCCGTCCGTCGTGGGGCGACCGCCGACGCGGCCGCAACAACATGCGGGAGGCGGACCGGGAGCGGGAGCGCCGGCAGCGCTCCCGCGTGTGGACGCCGAGCCGGCCGGAGGTCATCGAGCGGCTGGACGCCGAGGGCCTGCTGCCCGCCATCACCTTCATCTTCAGCCGCGCCGCCTGCGAGGCCGCCGTCCAGCAGTGCCTGTACGCCGGGCTGCGGCTCAACGACGAGGAGGCGCGGGCCCACGTCCGCTCCCTGGTCGAGGAGCGCACCGCCTCCATCCCGGCCGAGGACCTGCACGTCCTGGGCTACTACGAGTGGCTGGAGGGACTGGAGCGCGGCATCGCGGCCCATCACGCGGGCATGCTGCCGACGTTCAAGGAGGTCGTCGAGGAGTTGTTCGTACGCGGTCTGGTGAAGGCCGTGTTCGCCACCGAGACCCTCGCCCTCGGCATCAACATGCCCGCCCGCTCGGTGGTGCTGGAGAAGCTCGTCAAGTGGAACGGCGAGCAGCACGCAGACATCACCCCCGGCGAGTACACCCAGCTGACCGGCCGGGCCGGCCGGCGCGGCATCGACGTCGAGGGCCACGCGGTGGTGCTCTGGCAGCGCGGCATGAACCCCGAGCACCTGGCGGGACTGGCCGGCACGCGCACGTATCCGCTGCGCTCCAGCTTCAAGCCGTCGTACAACATGGCGGTCAACCTGGTCGAGCAGTTCGGCCGGCACCGCTCGCGCGAGCTGCTGGAGACGTCGTTCGCGCAGTTCCAGGCGGACAAGTCGGTCGTCGGCATCTCGCGGCAGGTGCAGCGCAACGAGGAGGGTCTGGAGGGCTACAAGGCCTCCATGACCTGCCACCTCGGCGACTTCGACGAGTACGCGCGGCTGCGCCGCGAGCTGAAGGACCGGGAGAACGAGCTGGCCCGGCAGGGCGCGTCCCAGCGTCGCGCGGAGGCAGCCGTCGCGCTGGAGAAGCTGAAGCCCGGTGACGTCATCCACGTACCCACCGGCAAGTACGCGGGGCTGGCGCTGGTCCTGGACCCGGGGTTGCCGGCGGGGCGGTCCAACGGCCACCGCGGCTTCGAGCACCACGACGGTCCGCGCCCGCTGGTGCTGACCGCCGAGCGGCAGGTGAAGCGGCTGGCGTCGATGGACTTCCCGGTGCCGGTCGAGGCGCTGGAGCGGATGCGGATCCCGAAGTCCTTCAACCCGCGCTCCCCGCAGTCGCGTCGGGACCTCGCCTCCGCGTTGCGCACCAAGGCCGGGCACATCACCCCGGACCGGCACCGCAAGAAGCGGTCCGAGGCGGCCGACGACCGGGAGATCGCGCGGCTGCGCAAGGCACTCCGGGCGCACCCGTGCCACGGCTGCCAGGACCGCGAGGACCACGCCCGCTGGGCGGAGCGCTACCACCGGCTGCTGCGCGACACCTCGCAGCTGGAGCGGCGCATCGAGGGCCGGACGAACACCATCGCCCGCACCTTCGACCGGATCGTCGCGCTGCTGACCGAGATGGACTATCTGCGCGGCGACGAGGTCACCGAGCACGGCAAGCGCCTGGCGCGGCTGTACGGCGAACTCGACCTGCTGGCCAGCGAATGTCTGCGCGAGCGTGTCTGGGAGGGGCTCGCCCCGGCCGAACTGGCCGCCTGCGTCTCGGCGTTGGTGTACGAGGCCCGGGCCGCCGACGACGCGATGGCGCCCAAGCTGCCCTCGGGCAAGGCCAAGGCGGCGCTCGGCGAGATGGTCCGCATCTGGGGCCGGCTGGACGCCCTGGAGGAGGACTTCCGGATCAGCCAGACCGAGGGCGTGGGCCAGCGCGAGCCCGACCTCGGCTTCGCCTGGGCCGCCTACATGTGGGCCTCCGGCAAGGGCCTGGACGAGGTGCTGCGCGAGGCGGAGATGCCGGCCGGCGACTTCGTGCGCTGGTGCAAGCAGGTCATCGACGTGCTCGGCCAGATCTCGGCCGCGGCGCCCGCCGGTGACGGCTCGACGGTCGCCAAGAACGCCCGCAAGGCCGTGGACGCGCTGCTGAGGGGCGTGGTGGCCTACTCGTCCGTGGGGTGATCCATGCGACGACGTCCGTGGGGTGAGCGACACGACGACGTCCGTGGCGTGAGCCCCCGGCGGCGTCCGCCGCCGAGCCCCGACGCCGAACCGCCGTAAGCCCGGTGCGCCCCCTGCGCGCCGGGCTTCTGCGTTTCCCGCGCCCCCGCCGGCAGCATCACCGGGCGGTTTCCTGGGCAGGATCAGCAGGCGCGGGACGCCCGGGGGGTCTTCGTCACCCCTGACGGTGAAAGGGTCTCGTACGCGCGTTCGCGGTGACGGAGTGTGTTCGAACATATTCACACCGTTTAAATGACCCGAGCGTACTCCTGCCTCAGAGGTCATTTCCGGCACTTGCTGAATATGACATGGCGATGATCCCGTCGGACTAAGCTCGCCCGCAGCGCACCGAGTTGAGATGAATTCGTGCGCCTGTTCCCCTATGCGCAGGTTTCCGACCATCAGTCGATTCGCTTCAGAGGGCCCACATGGCGAGTGTCCACCTTCCTTATGCACGCGTGCTGTTGCTGCCGGCCATAGTGATGGCCGCGGCGACCGGAGCCGCCGTCGCCCTGGTGACGGAGCCCGCCCGGGTCGCCGTCGGTGTGTGCGGCGCGGTCGCGACCCTGCTGGTGACCGCCGCCGCGACGGAGGCGGTGCGCCGCGGCCGCGTCCTGCGGGACGCGCGCGCCGAGTACGAACGTCACCGCGCGTACCTGGAGGCGCGGATCGCCGCCCACGACACGGAGACGCACCACTTCATCCGCCAGGTGGTCCCCACCGCCCTGGACTACCTGCACAGCGGGCACGACGCCGACGAGGTGCTCCGCCACCTGCACCTGCTCAACCCGGCCTGGAGCGATCTGCCGAAGTACCAGCTCCAGATGCTCAAGACGATGCTGACGATCATCGACGAGGAGGAGACCCTGCGCGACTCGGCCCAGCGCTCCTTCGTCAGCATCGCCCGCCGCGTCCAGGCGATCGTCCACCAGCAGGCCAAGGAACTGCGCGAGATGGAGGAGGACCACGGCCGCAACCCCGAGGTCTTCGACGACCTGCTGCGCATCGACCACGGCACCGCGCTGATCGGCCGCCTCGCCGACTCCATCTCCGTCCTCGGCGGCGGCCGGCCCGGACGCCAGTGGCCCAAGCCCGTCGCGCTCTACAGCGTGCTGCGCGGCGCCATGTCGCGCATCCTCGAGTACCGCCGCATCGACCTGAAGTCGATCGCCAAGATCAACATCAAGGGCATCTACGTCGAGCCGGTCATCCACGCCGCCGCCGAACTCCTCGACAACGCCACCCGCTACTCGCCGCCGACCGCCAAGGTGAGCGTCACCGCCACGGAGGTGCAGACCGGCGTCGCCATCGAGATCGAGGACGCCGGTGTCAGCCTCGACGAGCAGGCCCGGGCCCGTATCGAGGGCATCCTGGAGCAGGCCCAGAGGGGCGTCGACCTCCAGGAGATCGGCGCCAACCCGCGCCTCGGCCTCGCCGTCGTCGGCCGGCTCTGCACCGCGTTCAACATGCAGGTCTCGCTGCGCGCCTCCGCGTACGGCGGCGTCCGCGCCGTCCTCATCGTGCCGAGCGAGATGATCACCGACCAGCCCGGCGTCGGCCTCGCCCACGGCATCGGGGCGACGGCCGTGCCCCGTCCGGTCGACGCCCTCCCGGGCCCCGAGCGCGCCCCCAAGAAGCGCCGCCCCACCAGCCCCCGCATCCCCGAGTCGGTCTCCATGGAGGACGACGTCCCCGAGGTCACCGAGTGGACCGCGGGCGGACTGCCGCAGCGCCGCAGCCGGGTCAAGACCCCGCTCGCCCAGCGGTACGCCGAGCAGGCCGCCGCCGAACGGGCCGAGCGGGAGGCCGCGGAGCGCGGCGAGGAGTACCACGACATCTGGGCCAGGCCGGAGCCCGAGAAGAAGCGGGACGACCGTGAACCCGGGCTCTGGGTCGACGCCTTCTGGGAGGGGATGAAGAAGGACCTCGACCCGGGCGTCCACCCCACCGACTTCACCCGGAACCCGACCGCCTACCTGCATCTCATCAACGAACCGGCCCGCACCGAGGCCGATGACGAGGGGGACCTCAAGTGATCCAGCAACGAGCCAACTTCGACTGGATGCTCAAGGAGCTCGCCGACGGCGTACCCGGCGTCGAGATGATCGTGGTGCTCTCCGCCGACGGTCTGCGCATCGCCCGCTACGGCGGTGACCCGGACGCCGCCGACCGGGTCGCCGCGGCCTGCGCGGGCGTCCAGAGCCTCGCCGGGGCCGTCGCCCAGGAACTCCCGCACGGCGACGGCGAGATGAAGCTGGTCCTCATCGAGATCAACGAGGGCTACTTCTACCTGATGGCGGCCGGCGCCAACGCCTATCTCGCGGTGCTCTCCGACATGACCTGCGAACCCGGCCGCATGGGCGGCATGATGCGCGACCTCGTCGTCCGCATCGGCGCCCATCTGACCAGTCCGCCCCGACGGAACGGGCAGACCGTATGACTCCTCCCCAACGCCAGAGGCGCTTCCCCCAGGGCGACCCCGCCCCGCGGCCGGCCGAGCCGGCCAAGAAGGAGGGTGAGGGCGGCAACCCGGAGCGGTTGTACGTCGTCGCCGGTCCGGACGGCGAACGTGCGGACCTCGACCTCGTGACGCTGATCGTGGCGCGCTCCCCGGACCCCCCGCCCTCCGCCACCCCCGAGCAGGCGGCGCTGCTCCGGCTCTGCGTCGCCCCTCTGTCCGTGGCCGAACTGTCGGCCTACCTCAGCCTGCCGTTCAGCGTGGTGACCGTGCTGCTCACCGAGATGCTGACGGCGGAACTGGTGCAGGCGCGCTTCCCGATCGTCCGCAAGGCGCTCCCGGACCGTTCCCTTCTCGAAGCGGTGATGCATGGACTTCAAAGGCTCTGACACCATTCCGGGCCCACGGGCCGAGGACCAGTTGCCGCACACGGCACAGTCCGCGGTGAAGATCGTGATCGTGGGCGGATTCGGGGTCGGCAAGACGACCATGGTCGGCTCGGTCAGCGAGATCAAACCGCTGACCACCGAGGAGACCATGACGCAGGCCGGCATCGGGGTCGACGACAACTTCGGTTCCGCGTCCAAGACGGCCACCACGGTCGCCATGGACTTCGGCCGGATCAAGATCACGGAACAGCTGGTGCTGTACCTGTTCGGCACCCCGGGGCAGGAGCGCTTCTGGTTCCTGTGGAACGGGCTGTTCGAGGGGGCGCTCGGCGCGGTCGTCCTGGTCGACACCCGGCGTCTCGAAGTCAGCTTCGACGTGATGGGGCGGCTGGAGGAACGCGGCGTGCCGTTCGTCGTCGCCGTCAACTCCTTCCCGGACGCCCCGCGCTACCCGATCGCGGACCTGCGCACCGCCCTCGACCTGTCCGAGCAGATCCCCATCATGGAGTGCGACGTGCGGCGCCGGGCCTCCAGCCGTGACGTCCTGATGACCCTGATGCGCTTCCTGCACTCGCTCGCCATGACGGGCTCGCTCACCTGATCCCCGGTATCCGTCCCTTCCCCCGACCCTGCTTCCCCTTCCGGAGCGACCACTGTGACGCCTGAATCCCACTCCCTGACCGGAGACTCCCCGGCCGGAACGGACGGCCCCCGGCCCGGCCCGCCCCCCGGCTGCCCCGCGCACGGCCTGGGCCCCGGAGGGCTGAGCCGGCTGCACGAGTCGGACGACCTGAAGAAGCTGTACGAGCGGCTGCGGGCCGAGCACGGTCCGGTGGCGCCCGCGCTGCTCCACGACGACGTGCCGGTGTGGGTGGTGCTCGGCCACGCCGAGAGCCAGCAGATGCTGCGCACCCCCGGGCAGTACTGCCGCGACACCCGCATCTGGGGTCCGCTCAGGGAAGGCCTGGTCAAGCCCGACTTCCCGCTGATGCCGCACATCGCCTGGCAGCCGATCTGCGCCTTCGCCGAGGGGGACGAGCACAAGCGGTTGCGCGGCGCCCTCGACTCCGCCGTGGCCACCATCGACTTCCGCACACTGCGCCGGCACATCAACCGCAGCGTGCAGCGGGTCGTCAACGCGTTCTGCGAGGACGGCGAGGCCGATCTCGTCAGCCAGTACGCCGAGCACCTGCCGATGGCCGTGATGTGCCAGATCCTCGGCATGCCCGAGGAGTACAACGACCGGATCGTCGAAGCCGCCCGCGACATGATCAAGGGCACCGAGACCGCCATCGCCAGCAACGCCTACATCGTGGAGGTCCTGGACCGCCTCACCGTCCGGAGCCGCGCGGAACCGCAGAACGACTTCGCCGGCCACCTCGTCACCCACCCGGCGGGACTGACCGACGACGAGGTCAGGGAACACCTCCGGCTGGTCCTCATCGCCGCCTACGAGACCACCGCCAACCTCCTGTCCAACGTGCTGCGCCAGGTGCTGATCGACCCGCGCTTCCGCGCCCAGCTCAACGGCGGCCAGATGACCGTGCCGGAGGCGGTGGAGCAACTGCTCTGGGACGAACCGCCGTTCAGCACCATCCTCGGCTACTTCGCCAAGCAGGACACGGAGCTCGGCGGCCAGCGCATCCGCAAGGGGGACGGCCTGCTGTTCGCGCCCGCGCCGGCCAACGTCGACCCCCGCGTACGCCCGGACCCCACCGCCGACATGCAGGGCAACCGCTCGCACCTCGCCTTCGGCGGTGGCCCGCACGAGTGCCCGGGGCAGGACATCGGCCGGGTCATCGCGGAAGTCGGCGTCGACGCGCTGCTCATGCGGCTGCCCGACGTCGAACTGAGCATCCACGAGGACGAGTTGTACTACACCGAGTCCATCGCCTCACGGCACCTCGTGGCCCTGCCCGTCCACTTCACCCCCCGGCCGCAGCAGGACGTGATGCAGCGGCCCACCCACGAGAACGACGCGCCCGTCCAGCAGGACTGGCACATCGGCGCCGCCCGGCCGGGGACCGTGCGGGAGACCGCGCCGGCGGCCGCGCCCGCACCGGTCCTCGAACCCCCCGTGCCGCAGCCGGTTCCGGTGCCGCTGCCCCCGCCGGTCGCGGAACAGGGCCCGCCGCGGAACACGTGGCAGCGCTTCCTGCGCTGGTGGCGCGGCTACTGACCGGCGGCCCAGTCCTCGTACGCGCTCCAGGCCCCGAGCGCCCTGCCGCTGGTGAACCGGTGCGCCACGCCCGTCACCGGGTCGGTGAACGCCAGGATCCGCGCCAGCAGTTGCAGCGGGCGCCGGAAGTCACCGGCCGGGACGGGGGCGGCCACCTCGGGGTACAGCGGATCGCCGAGGATCGGCACGCCGAGGGCGTTCATGTGGACCCGCAGCTGATGGGTCTGGCCGGTCCCGGGCAGCAGCCGGTAGCGGCCGAGGCCGTCCGCCCGGTGCTCGGCCAGTTCGACCCGGGTCAGCGCGTTCGGTTCGCCCTCCACCTCCCGGGCGGTCAGCACCCCGCGCTCCTTCACGATCCGGCTGCGTACGGTCCGGGGCAGCTCCAGCCCCGGATCGTACGGGGCGACGGCCTCGTACTCCTTGTGCACCAGCCGGTCGCGGAACAGCGTCTGGTAGGCGCCCCGCTCCTCGGGCCGCACGGTGAACAGCACCAGGCCCGCGGTCAGCCGGTCGAGGCGGTGGGCGGCCCCCAGCTCCGGGACGCCCAGTTCGCGGCGCAGCCGGGCGAGCGCGGTCTGGGCGACGTGAGCGCCGCGCGGGGTGGTGGCCAGGAAGTGCGGCTTGTCGACGACGACGATGTGCTCGTCCCGGTGGACGATCTCCAGCGGGAAGGGCACCGGCACCTCAGCGGGCGGTTCCCGGTGGAACCACAGGAACAGGCCGGGCGCGTACGGCGTGTCCGCCGGTACGGCGCGTCCGTCCGCGCCGACGATCAGCCCCGCGGCGAACATCCCGTCGACGACACCGTCCCCCGCCGACAGCCGCTGCACCAGATGGTCCCGCACGGTGGCTCCCGGCCCCCCGGCGGGCAGCCGCACCCGCACCGGGTCCACCCCGTCGCGCTGCGGCAGGGGAGCGGGCGGCACCGGGCGTCTGCGTCTCACAGGGTGCAAGGGTACGAGGCGGGCCGCGGGCCCGGTGCTACGCGTCCGGGGTGCCCGTCCCGGGCGGTTCCTCGGGGTGGACGGCCCGTCTCAGGCGGGCCTCGATCTCCTGGCGCGGCACGCCCTCGGCCCGCGCGTACTCGGTCACCGCGATCCGCACGTCACGGGCGAGGTCGCGCCAGGCCCGCCAGGCGGTCTCCCAGGTGGCGGTCTGGCGCCCGCTCCATCTGGTCCGGGCCGGTGGACCGTAGGCCTCCCGCAGCCGCCGTACCCGGGCGTGTGCCTCGTCCGCCGCGCGTTGCTTGGCCACGAGCTCGTCGAAGGTGTGTGCCACGCGCCCGGATCCTGGAGCAGCCGCCCGCCACCGGGGGCTCGCCACGCCGACCGGTCCGGGTCAGTGGACCTCGGTTCACCCGGGTGGCGCTCCGGGGAGGCCGGCGGGAGGCCCGGATGCGGTGGGGCGGAGGCCCGGGGCAGGCGGCAGCCGGACGCCCGGGGGAGTCGGTCGGCGCCCCGGGTGAGGTCAGCGGGAGGCCCGGAAAGGGGCCGGGCCCGGGTGAGGTCGGCCAAGGGCCCTGGGGTGGCCGGGCGGCGCTCCGGGGGGCGTCAGGCGGAGGCTCGGGCGGCTTCCTGTTCCGCTTCGATGCGGGCGTTCCACTCCGGCTTGGAGGCCTGCCAGCCGTCCTCGTTGTGGCCGAGCCGCCAGTAGCCGGAGATCGACAGGTCCTCGCGCGGAATGCCGCGCTCCACGCGCAGCAGCCGGCGCAGCTCCTTCACGAAGTGGGCCTCGCCGTGGACGAAGGCCTGCACCCGGCCCCCGGGGAAGTCGAGCGCGCGGACCGCCTCCACCAGGGCCTCGCCGACGGGACGCGCGCCGCGGTGCAGCCAGCGGACCTCCACGTCGGAGTCGATCTTCTGCTCCTCCTCGGGGCCGGAGATCTCCACGAAGGCGTACGCCCTGCTGCCGTGCGGCAGTGCCTCCAGCGAGCGGGCGATCGCGGGCAGCGCGCTCTCGTCACCGACGAGCAGGTGCCAGTCCGCGGCCGGGTCCGGGGCGTAGGCGCCGCCGGGGCCGAGGAACCGCACGACCTCGCCCGGGCGGACCCCCGCCGCCCAGGGGCCGGCCAGGCCCTCGTCGCCGTGGATCACGAAGTCCAGGGTCATCTCCCGGTGCTCGGCGTCCCACTGGCGCACCGTGTAGGTCCGCGTCACCGGCCACTGCTCGCGCGGCAGCTCCTCGCGGATGCGCTGCAGGTCGAACGGCTCCGGGTAGTCCGCCCCCGCGACCGGGAACAGCAGCTTGACGTAGTGGTCGGTGCACGTGTCGGCGGGGAGGCCGGCGAGCCCCTCGCCGCCGAGCACCACGCGCTGCATGTGCGGGGTCAGCCGCTCGGTGCGGACGACCTCGGCGGTGTGCGGCGTGCGCGGTGAGCGTCCGGGTCGCTCTGCCATGAGGGGCCTCCCAGCTGTCACAGTTAGGTTTACCTAAGTTAGCACCTCGGTCCCGGTCGGCGCCTCATCGTCGGGCGGGCCCTGCGGTCCGGCGGAGGCCGCGCCTCACGCCGTGAGGGTCGTCAGCAGGCGTTGCAGCGAGCCGCCCAGCCCCCAGCGGGCGGCCAGGGACTCCACGGCCGCCGGATCGCGCGGTGCGCGCGGCAGCGCCGTGTCGACGTCCGGGAGCGGCACGTCGTCGGCGACCCGGACGACCTTGGGGGCGACCGCGAGATACGGCCGCGCCAGATCCAGACGCTTGCGCTGCGTCGGGGTGAGCCTGGCCCGCCGGTCGTCCACGGCCGCCAGGATGCCCGCCAGGTCGCCGAACTCGGCGAGCAGCTTGGCCGCCGTCTTCTCGCCGATACCCGGCACGCCCGGCAGGCCGTCGCTCGGATCACCGCGCAGCAGCGCCAGGTCCGCGTACCCCCTGCCGTCCACCCCATACTTCTCGCGCAGCGCGGCCTCGTCGGTGACCTGCAGCGTGCCGACGCCCTTCAGCGGATACAGCACCCGCACCCCGCGCGCGTCGTCCACCAGCTGGTACAGGTCGCGGTCGCCGGTGACGATGTCGACCGGCCCCTCGGCCCGCGCGGTGAAGGTGCCGATCACGTCGTCCGCCTCGTACTCCGCGACGCCCACGCGGGCGATGCCCACCGCGTCCAGGACGGCCTCGATCACCGGCACCTGCGGCGAGAGCGTGTCGGGCACCTCCTCCTCGTCCGGGCCCGCCGGGCGCTCCTCGGCGACGCGGTGCGCCTTGTAGGACGGGATCAGCTCCACCCGCCAGTGCGGGCGCCAGTCGGCGTCCATGCAGGCCACCAGGTGGTCCGGCCGGTGGTCCCGGACCAGGCGGTCGATGAAGTCGAGCAGCCCGCGCACGGCGTTCACCGGGGTGCCGTCCGGGGCCCTGACGGACTCCGGGACGCCGAAGTAGGCACGGAAGTACAGGGAGGCGGTGTCGAGGAGCATCAGTCGTCCGGTCACGTCCGCATCATGCCGCACCCCACCGACAGTGCCCCGCAGGAAAGAGCGGCGGTGCGTCATCCGCAACGGGTTGCGTAACCCGCCTGCTGTGTGAGGCGTCACACCAACACGTTTGCCCCATGCAAAAGCGGGGAGGCGCGGCCCCGGAGCGATGCCGGTCACAGATTCAACTGTTGTGGGCCGCGTGAGGTCCGACGGGCGTCGCTCCTGTCCTTTGCCGTCGAGACAAGAGGTACGCGTGTCATCCAGGCTTGAGGCCGAGCATCTGTTCAAGGTGTTCGGCAGACGACCGGACCAGGCGGTCGAACGACTGCGCCAGAAGAATGCAGACCGGGAGGAGCTGCGCGCCGACGGCACCACCGCCGCCGTCATCGACGCCTCCTTCACCGTGGAGCCGGGCGAGATCTTCGTCGTCATGGGCCTCTCGGGCTCGGGCAAGTCCACCTTGCTGCGGATGCTCAACGGCCTGCTGGAGCCGACCGCCGGACACGTGCGCTTCGACGGTCAGGACCTGACCGCGCTGCCGGACCGGGAACTGCGCCAGGTCCGTTCCAGGAAGATCAGCATGGTCTTCCAGCACTTCGCGCTGTTCCCGCACCGCAGCGTCCGGGACAACGCCGCGTACGGACTTGAAGTGCAGGGCGTGCCCCGCGCCGAGCGCGAAGCCCGCGCCGACGAGGCGCTCGCCCTGTGCGGCCTGGCCGGCTGGGAGAAGTCGTGGCCGGACGAGCTGTCCGGCGGCATGCAGCAGCGCGTCGGTCTCGCCCGCGCGCTCGCCACCGACGCGGACCTGCTGCTGATGGACGAGTCGTTCAGCGCGCTCGACCCGCTGATCCGCCGCGACATGCAGGACCAGCTGCTGGAACTGCAGAAGACCCTGAAGAAGACGATCGTCTTCATCACCCACGACCTCAACGAGGCCATGCGCCTGGGCGACCGCATCGCGGTGATGCGCGACGGGCGCATCGTGCAGATCGGCTCCGCGCAGGACATCCTGATCCGGCCCGCCAACGACTACGTCGCCTCCTTCACCCAGGACGTCGACCGCTCCCGCGTGCTCACCGCCGGCGCGGTGATGGAGCGCGAGGTGCGCGGCGACGAGGCCGACTGCGGCTGCGAGACCGCGACGCCCGACACGCCGTTCACCGACCTGTGCGCGATCAGCGCCCGCGTGCCGCACCCGGTGGCCGTGCTCGACCGGGAGGGAGCGGTCGTCGGGGTCGTGCCCCGGCAGCGTCTCGTGGGCTTCCTCGGCGACGAGGAGGCCGATCCCGGGATCTGCGACTCCCCGCGCGACAAGGGCGGCGAGAAGGTGATGGCCAGTGCCTAGGATTCCGCTCGGCGACTGGGTCAACAGCACCGTCGACTGGCTGCTCGCCAACGTCACCTGGCTGTTCGACTTCTTCAAGGCCGTCTTCACCGGCGCCTACGACGGCGTGAACGCCGTCCTCCAGGCACCCGAGCCGCTGCTGCTCGCCGGCATCTTCGCGGTGATCGCCTTCTGGCTGCGCGGCACCGTCGCCGGTGTCCTCACCTTCGCCGGCTTCGCCTTCCTGGACTCCCTCGAACTGTGGGAGGACTCGATGGTGACGCTGGCGCTGGTCATCGTCGCCACCGCGATCGCGCTGGTCATCTCGGTGCCGGTGGGCATCTGGGCGGCCCGCTCGGACCGGGTCAGCGGATTCGTCCGGCCGATCCTGGACTTCATGCAGACGCTGCCCGCGATGATCTACCTCATCCCGGCCATCCTCTTCTTCGGGACCGGTCCCGCCCCGGGCATCGTCGCCACGCTGATCTTCGCGCTCGCCCCGGGCGTGCGCATGACCGAGCTGGGCATCCGCCAGGTCGACAAGGAACTGGTCGAGGCCGCCGAGGCGTTCGGCACCACGCCCCGCAACACCCTGCTGCGCGTCCAGCTGCCGCTGGCGCTGCCCACGGTGATGGCGGGCGTCAACCAGGTCATCATGCTCGGCCTGTCCATGGCCGCGATCGCCGGCATGGTCGGCACCGGCGGGCTCGGCGGCGCGGTCATCGAGTCCATCGGCCAGCTCAACATCGGTCTGGGCTCCGAGGCCGGCATCGCCATCGTCATCCTGGCGATCTACCTGGACCGGATGACCAGCGCCCTGGGCACCCAGGTCTCCCCGCTCGGCCGGCGCGCCGCCGCCAAGGCGCGCGCCGCGCAGGGCCTGAAGATCTGGTCCTACCGGCCGCGTCCGCAGGTCGCCGTGATCGGCGTCGTGGTCCTCGCGCTGGTCGCGGGCGGCATGAGCCTGTTCGGCGGCAGCACCGCCGGCTCCGCGCCCGCCGCCGACGGCAAGAACGTCGGCAACGGCAAGAAGATCACCATCGGCTACATCCCGTGGGACGAGGGCGTCGCCTCCACCTTCCTGTGGAAGGAGATCCTGGAGCAGCGGGGCTTCGAGGTCGAGGCCGAGCAGTTCGAGGCCGGCCCGCTCTACACCGCGCTCGCGCAGGGCAACATCGACTTCCAGACGGACGCCTGGCTGCCCACCACCCACGAGGCGTACTGGAAGAAGTACGGCGACCGGCTCGACGACCTCGGTGCCTGGTACGACGAGACGTCGCTGGAGCTGACCGTCCCGTCGTACATGAAGGACGTCGACTCCCTGGAGGACCTGAAGGGCAGGGCGGACCTGTTCGGCGGGAAGATCACCGGCATCGAGTCCAGCGCCGGCATGATGGGCCTGCTCAAGAGCAAGGTCCTCGGGGAGTACGGCCTGGACAAGGAGTACAAGGTCGTCGACAGCTCCACGCCGGCGATGCTGGCCGAGCTCAAGCGGGCCTACAGCAAGAAGGAACCGGTCGTCGTCACGCTCTGGTCGCCGCACTGGGCGTACAGCGACTACGACCTGAAGAAGCTGAAGGACCCCAAGGGCAGCTGGGGCAAGGGCGACGGCGTGCACACGCTGTCCCGCAAGGGCTTCGCCGGTGACCACCCCGCCGTCGGGAAGTGGCTGAAGGACTTCTCGATGACCGAGGAGCAGCTCACCGGCCTGGAGGCCGAGATCAACAAGGCCGGCAAGGGCAAGCAGCAGGACGCCGTCCGCGCCTGGCTGAAGGACAACCCCGGTGTCGTCGACGAGCTGGCCCCGGTCGGCTCCGGCTCCGGTGCCGCCCCCGCCGAGGCGAAGCGGCCGCTGGACGTGGCCTGGTTCCCCTGGGAGGAGGACGTCGCCGTCACCTACCTGTGGAAGAACGTCCTCGAGCGGCGCGGCTACCGGATGAACCTCAAGCAGATGGACGTCGGCCCGGTCTACACCGGCCTCGCCTCCGGGGACCTCGACCTCAACTTCGACGCGTGGCTGCCGTACGCGCAGAAGAACTACTGGGACAAGAGCAAGGACGACCTCACCGACCTCGGCACCTGGTACGAGCCCACCTCGCTGGAGATCGCCGTCCCCTCCTACGTCAAGGACGTCAAGTCCCTGGAGGACCTCAAGGGCAAGGCCGACCTCTTCGACGGGCGGATCATCGGCATCGAGCCGGGCACCGGTGAGATGAACCTGCTCAAGACCAAGGTCCTGCCCGGCTACGGCCTGGAGGACGAGTACGAGGTCGTCGACGGCTCCACGCCCGCGATGCTGGCCGAGCTGAAGCGCGCCTACGCCAAGAAGGAGCCCATCGCGGTCACGCTCTGGTCGCCGCACTGGGCGTACAGCGACTACGAGCTGACCAAGCTGAAGGACCCGAAGAAGGCCTTCGGCGAGGGCAACACGATCCGCACCATCGCGAGCAGGAAGTTCCCCGAGCAGTACCCGCAGCTCACGAAGTGGATCAAGGGTTTCCGGATGAGCGAGGACGAGCTCGGCACCCTGGAGGCGGAGATCAAGAACCGCGGCCAGGGCCATGAGGAGGAGGCCGTCGCCGCCTGGCTGGAGGAGCACCCGGACATGGTGGAGCGGATGACTCCGCAGTAGTCCGCCGCACCGGCCGTCCCCGAGGGGCGGGCCCGGATCCGCACCCAGTGGTGCGGCCGGGCCCGCCCCTCACGCCGTGTCCGGGCCGAACGGGAACACGAGAGGAATCCGGACAACCACGGAGCGCGATGCCCTCCCCGAACTTCCCCGTGACCTTCCGCCGAAGGCGGGGAACAATGGCGGGAACACCCCGTAACGCACGCGCGGGGGACCGAGGGGCTCGCCGGGCGGCTGGCGCGAACTGTGAGGTCGGCGCCGCTCCCGCGTGACGGCGACGTGACAGGCACCTGAAACGGTGTGCCGAACATGCGTAGGGTGCAGACAACTGCACAGGAGGAGTGCGCCGGGCATCCGGCGCACACGGCGCGGGACGACGGCGGAGGAGGGAGCCGGAGCGATGGGCGACCACAAGGAACAGCCCCTGCGGGTGGGCGCGGCCGTGCGGCGGCGACGCCGTGCGCTGGAGCTCACCCTCGCCGTCGTGGCCGAGCGCAGCGGCCTGTCGGTCCCGTTCCTCAGCCAGATCGAGAACGAGCGCGCGCGGCCCAGCCAGAGCTCCCTGGAGAAGGTCGCCGACGCCCTGCGCACCACCGCCGTGGAGCTCCTCGCCGCCGCCGACCCGGCGTGCAGCGTGGACGTGGTCCGGGCCGAGGGCCCCGGCGGGGAGCCGGTGCCCGACCCGCAGGTGCGCTCCCTGGTGCGCGGTCACCACCAGATGCACGCCTCGGAGTTCACCGGCGACCACGACGCCGGCCGTGAACTGCAGTTCCGCAACGACCAGTTGATGTACGTGGCGGACGGTGCCGTGGAGATCGAGGCGGAGGGCCGCGCCTATCGCCTGGGCCGCGGCGACACCCTGTACCTCACCGGCGGAGTCCGGCACCGCTGGCGGGCCACGGTCCCGGAGACGCGGCTGCTCGTCGTCGCCGTCGCCGAGCACATCGAGGCGCTGCGGGACAAGCCGCGCCGATGAGCGCGGCCAGGATCGTCTCCCTCGTCCCGTCGCTGACCGAGGCGGTGGCGCTCTCCGCCCCCGGCTCCCTGGCCGGCGCCACCGACTGGTGCACGCACCCGTCCGGCCTGGACGTCGTACGCGTCGGCGGGACGAAGAACCCGAAGGTGGACCGGATCATCGGCCTCGCCCCCGATCTGGTGATCGCCAACGAGGAGGAGAACCGCGCACCCGATCTGGCCGCGCTGCGTGCGGCGGGTCTGGAGGTGCTGGTCACGGAGGTGCGGACGCTGCCGCAGGCCTTCGGCGAGCTGACCCGGGTGCTCACGGCGTGCGGTGTCGGGGCGCGGCCGCGGTGGCTGGACGAGGCCGAGGCCGCCTGGGCGGCCCTGCCCGCGCCCGCGGAGCCGCGGACGGCCGTCGTGCCGGTCTGGCGGCGGCCCTGGATGGTGCTCGGCCGGGACACCTTCGCGGGCGACCTGCTGGCCCGGCTCGGCGTGCGCCACCTCTACGCGGACCACGCGGAACGGTATCCGCGCGCCCCGCTGGAGGAGCTGCGCGCGGCGCGACCGGATCTCGTCGTGCTCCCCGACGAGCCGTACCGCTTCACCGCCGGGGACGGCCCGGAAGCCTTCCCCGGGCTGCCCTGCGCGCTGGTCAGCGGCCGGCACCTGACCTGGTACGGGCCGTCGCTGGCCGAGGCGCCGACGGTGCTGGCCCGGGCGCTGCGAGCAGCGCGCCGCTGAGCAGGCCCCGCACGGTGTGCAGCGCGGCGGTGGCCCAGGCGGTGACGAGGAGCGCGTACAGCAGGACGGTCAGCGCGTCGTAGGCGAGGAGCCCGGTGTGCCGGGACAGGGCCGCGGCGCCGGTGACACAGGTGCCGACCGGGAAGGTGAACGACCACCAGGTCATCGAGAAGCGCATCCCCCGGCGGTGGGCCCGCACGACATGGGCGCCGGCGAGGCAGAGCCACAGCAGCGCGAAGCCGGTCACGGGCACCCCGTACAGGACGGCGAGCAGGCCGAAGCCCTCGTCGTACGGTGCCGGTACGACGCCGGGGGCGACGTCCGCGAACGCGCCGACGGCGGTGGTGGACTGGCCCAGCGGGCCGAGCACGAGGAACAGCGTCGGGGTGAGGGCGAGCGGCAGCGGGCCGCCGGTGACCAGCCGGGCGAAGACCAGCGGCAGCATCAGCAGGGTCGCGAGCAGGCTGAGCCCGAACAGGGCGAAGCAGGCGAACAGGAGGGTCGCCCGGGGCTGCCCCGCCGGCAGGTGCGGCACCAGACGCGGCCCGACGGCGGCGGACACCATGGGCGCGACCAGCGGCAGCAGCCACGCGGGCGTCGCCTGCCGCGGCGTGAGGCGGTGGCGTACGGCCATCAGGTACGGGACGGCCACGGCGGCCGCCAGCCCGACGGCCGTACCGGCGGTGAACAGCACCGCGTCGAGGGCGACGGCCGGACCGGTGCCGATCCAGCCCCGTCCGACGGCCGGCGCGCCGCCGCCGACGGCGAGCAGGGCCATGGACGGACAGCCGTAGAACGGGGCCACCGCCGGGTCGAGCAGATGGGCCCTGGCCTGGTCGCGGTGGTGGGCCCAGTGCAGGGCGCGGGCGGCGAGCAGGGCCACGAGGAGGACGAGGGACAGGGCCCAGACGGCGGCGAGGGCGGTGCGCAGGCCGGGCACCGGCACGGGGAGCACGGCGCCCGCGGCGGCCACGACGGCGGTGCCCATGACGCAGGCGTACCAGTTCGGTCCGAGGTGACGGACGGCCGGGGCGCGCGGGGGCGGTGCGGCGGTGAGGAGGAGGGCCATGGTCATACGGTCGTACCGGGTGGAGGGGCGCCACCAGGGAGTTTGCCCCTATGGCCGCATAAGCTGGGTTTATGAGCAGGACGGAAGAGCACGCCGACGACCGGCCGGTGAGCGCCGGGTCCCTGGCCCACCGGGTGCCGGACCTGGGAGCGCTGGAGCTGCTGCTGGCGGTGGCGCGGCTGGGCAGTCTGGGCAGGGCGGCGCGGGAGCTGGGCATCACCCAGCCCGCGGCGAGCAGCCGGGTCCGGTCCATGGAACGCCAGCTCGGGGTGGCCCTGGTCGACCGCTCGCCGAGGGGGTCGCGGCTGACCGACGCCGGGGCGCTGGTCACCGACTGGGCGCGGCGGATCGTGGAGGCGGCCGAGGCCTTCGACGCGGGCGCGCAGGCGCTGCGGGACCGCAGGGACTCACGGCTGCGGGTGGCGGCGAGCATGACGATCGCCGAGTACCTGCTGCCGGGCTGGCTCCTCGCGCTGCGCGCGCAGCGGCCGGACACGGCGGTGTCGCTGCTCGCCGGGAACTCGGCGGCGGTGGCGGAGCGGCTGGTGTCCGGGGAGGCGGACGTGGGCTTCGTGGAGGGGCTGACGGTGCCGGCGGGGCTGGACTCCGCGGTGATCGCCCACGACCGGCTGATCGTCGTGACGGCACCGACGCACCCCTGGGCCCGCCGCCGGAGCCCGCTCGCCGCGCGGGAGCTGGCGGCCACCCCGCTGATCCTGCGGGAGAAGGGCTCGGGCACCCGCCAGGTGCTGGACTCCGCCCTGGGCGGGCTGGCCCGCCCGCTGATCGAGCTGTCGTCCACCACCGCGGTGAAGGCGGCGGCGGTCAGCGGCGCCGGGCCGGCGGTCCTCAGCGAACTGGCCGTCGGCGAGGAGATGGCGACGCGCCGCCTGGTCCGCGTCCCCGTCGACGGCATCGCCCTCGCCCGTGACCTGCGCGCGGTCTGGCCGACGGGCCACCGTCCCACCGGCCCGGCCCGGGACCTGCTGTCGCTGACCCGGTCCTGAACCGGCCGTTCAGGACCGCACGCGGTCGCGATCGCCTGCGGCGGCGACCAGCGCCCGCATCACGCGCGGGTCCTCGCCCATCTCCGGGTGCCACTGCACCCCCAGGACCCACTCCGGTCCGGTGGCGGGTTCGACCGCCTCCACCGTGCCGTCCTCCGCGTACGCGGACGGGACCAGGCCCGCACCGAGTCGGTCCACGCACTGGTGGTGGTAGGTGGGCACGGAGGCCTCCTCCGGGACGGCGTCGGCGTACCGGGTGCCCGGCACCGGCTTGACCGGGTGCCGGCCGAAGACGCCCGGCACCTCGGCGTGCCCGTCGAGGTGCTGGACGAGGGTGCCGCCCAGGGCGACGTTCAGCAGCTGCATGCCCCGGCAGATCCCGAGCAGCGGGATCCGGCGCTCCAGGGCCGCCCCGATCAGCGCGAGTTCCCAGGCGTCCCGTGCCCGGGCGGGCGGCCCGGTGCGCGGGCCGGGCTCGGCGCCGTAGCGCGACGGCTCCACGTCGGGGCCGCCCGCGATCACCAGGCCGTCGAGCCGGGCCACGGCCGCCGCCGCGTGCTCCGGCGCGTCCGGCGGGAGCATCGCCGCCAGCCCGCCCGACCGCTGCACCAGCCCCGGGTAGCCGGCCGGCAGCAGCGCGGCGTCGAGCTGCCACACGCCCCAGCGCACCCCGGACTCCGCGTACGTACTGATCCCGATCAGCGGCCTGGCCGCCATGCCGGACACCTCCCTCGCCTCAGTCCCGTGACAACTCTGCCTCGGCCGCCGCCAGCGCCGCGAACTCCTCCTCCGGCGCCCTCGCCACCAGGCGGCCGCGGCTGTAGAGACCGAAGTACGCCAGGGCCACGACGTAGACCGCCAGCGCGATCAACGCCGCCGTCACGTCCACCAGGAACGTCGCCACCAGCGCCGCGCAGGCCAGCACCAGCGCCACCGACGAGGTCAGCACCCCGCCCGGGGTCCGGTACGGCCGCGGCAGCTCCGGCTCCCGGCGGCGCAGCACGATGTGCGACAGGGACATCAGCGCGTACGAGATCGTCGCGCCGAACACGGCGATGTTCAGCATGCGCGCGCCGTCGCCCGACCCGGCGGCCAGTGCGAAACCGATCGCGCCGGGCACCAGCAGACCGAGGTAGGGCGCACGGCGGCGGCTGGTCAGGGAGAGGAACTTCGGCAGGTAGCCGGCGCGGGACAGCGCGAACAGCTGCCGCGAACCGGCGTAGATCAGCGAGAAGAACGAGGCGACCAGACCGGCGAGCCCCGCGTAGTTCACGATCCGGCTCAGCGCCGTCGCCTCGCCGTCCGGCTGGAGCGCCTCCACCAGCGGGTTGCCCGCGTCCTGCACCGCCGCCGAGCCGCGCGCCCCGGCCGCCGCGACGAAGGTCACCACGGCCAGCACCACCAGGATGCCCATGGACCAGCGGATCGCCCGCGGCAGCGTGCGCGCCGGGTCCCGGGTCTCCTCGGCGGCCAGCGGCACGCCCTCCACGCCCAGGAAGAACCACATCCCGAACGGGAACGCCACCCAGATGCCCAGCAGTCCCATCGGCAGCCAGGAACTCGCGCCGAACGCCGAGGGGTCCACCGGGATGTCGTCGAGCGAGGACGCGTCGAACTCGGGCAGCGCCCCCAGGGCGAAGACCACCAGCGCGGCCACCGCGATGCCCGTGACGACGAAGCTGAAGCGCAGCGCCTCGCCGACGCCCCACAGGTGGATGCCGATGAAGAGCACGAAGCAGGCCAGGTACACCGGCCAGCCGGACTCCAGCCCGAACAGGCCCAGGGACTCGACGTAGTCGCCGATGAAGATGGAGATCGCGGCGGGCGCGAGGACGTACTCGATGAGGATCGCCGTGCCGGTGAGGAACCCGCCCCAGGGGCCGAGCGCCCGGCGGGCGAAGCCGTAGCCGCCGCCCGCCGTGGGCAGGATCGAGGACAGCTCGGCCAGGGCGAACACCATGCAGGTGTACATGGCGCCCATCAGCACCATGGCGATCGCCAGGCCGCCGAAGCCGCCCTCGGCGAGGCCGAAGTTCCAGCCCGAGTAGTCACCGGAGACGACGTAGGCGACGCCGAGGCCGGTCAGCAGCAGCCAGCCGGCGCTGCCGCGGCGCAGTCTCCTGCGCTCCAGGTAGTCGTCGTCCGCCGCACCGGCGGGTTCACGGGACGCGGGTGGCAGGCTCACGGGGCGACTCCCCAGGGGGCGGCGGCGAGGGCATGGGCAATGGAGCGGATCCAGACCTTTGTGGGCCCATACCTTCGTGGCGCGGACGGCGTGCGCGCAAGCCCCCTGCGTCAAGCCGCGGTAAACCCTGCCCGGTCCGGTGGACCCTGCCCGGCCCCGGCCCGCCGCACGCGCCCTCAGCCCAGGAACCCCCGCAGCAGCGCCGCCGTCCCCGCACAGTGCTCGCGCGTCATCTCCCGCGCCCCGTCCGCGTCGCCCTCCAGCACCGCCTCCACCAGCGCCGTGTGCTGGCGCTGCGAGTGCTCCAGGTTGCGCACCAGCAGCGGGATGCAGTCCAGCAGGTCGTTCACCGTCGCCCGCACCGCCGCGTACTGCGCGGTCAGCGACGGCGAGCCGCACAGCTCCGCCAGGGTGAGGTGGAAGAGCGTGTCCCGACGCCGGTACTCGGCCAGCGGGGCGTCGTGCGTGCCCGCCAGCGCCGCGCGCAGCCGCGCCGCCTGCCCCTCCGTGAGCCCGTGCGCCGCGCACAGCCCCGCCGCGCCCACCTCCAGCACCTCGCGGAAGCGCAGCACGTCCTCTATGTCGGTCTCGGCGATCCGCCGCCGCAGCTCCGCCTCACCGGTCTCCGTGGGCCGGGGCAGCACGAACGTGCCGCCGTACCGGCCGCGCCGCGACTCCACCAGCCCCTGCTCCTGGAGCACCTTCAGTACCTCGCGCAGCGTCACCCGGCTGATGCCCAGCCGCTCCGCCAGCTCCCGCTCGGCCGGCAGCCGCTCCCCGCCCGCCACCAGGCCCAGCCGCACCACCTGGAGGATCTGCTCCAGCGCCTCCTCGAACCCGTTGCCCGCGCGGACCTGCCGCAGCACCGGCGCCAGCCGGTCCCCGACGCCGCCGACCGCCTCCTGTGCCATCCGGCCGTGCCCCCTTCCCAAGCAATGGTTCTCGGCAATACCTTATGGCTCCCGGCTGACCGAAGAAGCCCGAGGAGGGTCTCCCGTGGCAGACCGCACACCCCCGCTCGCCGTCGAGGAGCTGCACGCCCTCGTCGCCGGCGGTGAGATCGACACCGTCGTCCTGGCCTTCCCCGACATGCAGGGGCGGCTCCAGGGCAAGCGGTTCGCCGCCCGCTTCTTCCTCGACGAGGTGCTGGAGCACGGCACCGAGGGCTGCAACTACCTGCTCGCCGTCGACGCCGACATGAACACCGTCGACGGCTACGCCATGTCCTCCTGGGAGAGCGGCTACGGCGACTTCGCCCTGCGCCCCGACCTCGCCACCCTGCGCCGCCTGCCGTGGAACGAGGGCACCGCCCTGGTCATCGCCGACCTCGCCTGGGACGACGGCTCCCCGGTCGTCGCCGCGCCCCGCCAGATCCTGCGCCGCCAGCTCGACCGCCTGGCCGAACTCGGCCTCACCGCCCAGGTCGGCACGGAGCTGGAGTTCATCGTCTTCAAGGACACCTACGAACAGGCCTGGGACGCGAACTACCGCGGCCTCACCCCGGCCAACCAGTACAACATCGACTACTCCGTGCTCGGCACCGGCCGCATCGAACCCCTGCTGCGCCGCATCCGCAACGAGATGGCCGGCGCCGGGCTCACCGTCGAGTCCGCCAAGGGCGAGTGCAACCCCGGCCAGCACGAGATCGCCTTCCGCTACGACGAGGCCCTGGTCACCTGCGACCAGCACGCGGTCTACAAGACCGGCGCCAAGGAGATCGCCGCCCAGGAGGGCGTCTCGATCACCTTCATGGCCAAGTACAACGAGCGCGAGGGCAACTCCTGCCACATCCACCTCTCCCTCGCCGACGCCGACGGCACCAACGCCATGGCGGGCACCGCGCGGGACCCCGGCGGCATGTCCGAGCTGATGCGGCACTTCCTCGCCGGACAGCTCGCCGCGCTCCGCGAGTTCTCCCTGCTCTACGCCCCGCACATCAACTCCTACAAACGCTTCCAGCCCGGCTCCTTCGCCCCGACCGCCGTCGCCTGGGGCCGCGACAACCGCACCTGCGCCCTGCGCGTGGTCGGCCACGGCCGCTCCCTGCGCTTCGAGAACCGGCTCCCGGGCGGCGACGTCAACCCGCACCTCGCCGTCGCCGGCATGGTCGCCGCCGGCCTGTACGGCGTCGAGCACAAGCTGGAGCTGCCCGAACCCTGCCCCGGCAACGCCTACACCGCCGGCTTCGCGCACGTCCCCACCACCCTGCGCGAGGCCGCCGAGCTGTGGGAGAACAGCGCGATCGCCCGGGCGGCCTTCGGCGACGAGGTCGTCGCGCACTACCGCAACATGGCGCGCGTCGAGACGGACGCCTTCGACGCCGCGGTCACCGACTGGGAGCTGCGCCGCTCCTTCGAACGCATGTGAGGCCCTCCGTGTCCGAGCAGACCCCCGCACTCCAGGTGCAGAACCCCGCGACCGAGGAGGTGATCGCCACCGTCCCGGCCGCCACCCCCGCCGACGTCGACGCCGCCGTCGTCCGCGCCGCCCGCGCGCAGACCGCCTGGGCCGCCCTCGCCCCCGGCGACCGGGCCCGGCTGCTGCGCCGCTTCGCCGCCACCGTCGACGAGCACGTCGAGGAACTGGCCCGGCTGGAGGTCCGCGAGGCCGGCCACACCCTCGGCAACGCCCGCTGGGAGGCCGGCAACGTCCGCGACCTGCTCGACTACGCGGCCGGGGGAGTGGAACGCCTCACCGGCCGCCAGATCCCGGTCCCCGGCGGGGTGAACGTCACCTTCCTCGAACCGCTCGGCGTCGTCGGCGTGATCGCCCCCTGGAACTTCCCCATGCCCATCGCGGCCTGGGGCACCGCCCCCGCCCTCGCCGCGGGCAACGCGGTGATCCTCAAACCGGCCGAGACCACCCCCCTCACCGCCCTGCGCCTGGCCGGACTCGCCCTGGAGGCAGGACTCCCCGAGGGCCTGTTCCAGGTGCTCCCCGGACACGGTCCCGTCGCCGGCAACGCCCTCGTGGAACACCCCGGCGTCGCCAAGATCGTCTTCACCGGGTCCACGGCCGTGGGCAAACAGGTGTGGGCCAAGGGCGCGGCCCACCTCAAGCGCGTCACCCTGGAACTCGGCGGCAAGAGCCCCAACATCGTCTTCGCCGACGCCGACCTCGAAGCCGCCGCGGCCACCGCCCCCATGTCCTTCCTCGACAACGCCGGACAGGACTGCTGCGCCCGCACCCGCATCCTCGTCCAGCGCTCCGTGCACGACCGCTTCCTGGACCTGCTGGCGCCCGCGATCGAGTCCGTCCGGGTCGGCGACCCCGCCGACGAGCACGTCCAGATGGGCCCGCTGATCTCCGCCGCCCAGCTCGCCCGCGTCCGCTCCTACGTCACCGACGACCTCGACGGCATCCGAGGCAAGGCCCCCGAGGGCCCCGGCCACTGGTACCCGCCCACCGTCCTCACCGGCGTCGACCCCCGCGCCCGCGTCGCCGTCGAGGAGGTCTTCGGGCCCGTCGCCGTCGTCCTCCCCTTCGACGACGAGGCCGACGCCGTCCGCCTGGCCAACGCCACCGACTACGGCCTGTCCGGCTCGATCTGGACCCGGGACGCCGGCCGCGCCCTGCGCGTCTCCCAGGCGGTCCGCGCGGGCAACCTGTCCGTCAACTCCCACTCCAGCGTCCGCTACTGGACCCCCTTCGGCGGGTTCAAGCAGTCCGGCGTCGGGCGCGAACTCGGCCCGGACGCGCTGGCCGCCTTCACCGAAACCAAGAACGTCTTCATCAGCACGGAGGCCTGAGCCCACATGAGCGAGGAAAACATCTGCCGCCGCCTGACCGGCCGCACCGCCGTCGTCACCGGCGCGGGCAGCGGCATCGGCCTGGCCACCGCCCGCCGGCTCGCCTCCGAGGGCGCGCACGTGGTCTGCGCCGACGTGGACGAGGCACGCGGCAAGGCCGCCGCCGAGGAGACCGGCGGCCTCTTCGTGAACACCGACGTCACCGACCCCGAACAGGTCGAGGCCCTGTTCCGGACCGCGTACGACACCTACGGCAGCGTCGACATCGCCTTCAACAACGCCGGGATCTCCCCGCCCGACGACGACTCCATCCTGGAGACCGGACTGGAGGCCTGGAAGCGCGTCCAGGAGGTCAACCTCACCTCCGTCTACCTGTGCTGCAAGGCCGCCATCCCCTACATGCGGCGCCAGGGCAAGGGCTCGATCATCAACACGGCGTCCTTCGTGGCCCGGATGGGCGCGGCCACCAGCCAGATCTCGTACACCGCCTCCAAGGGCGGCGTCCTCGCCATGTCCCGGGAACTCGGCGTGCAGTTCGCCCGCGAGGGCATCCGCGTCAACGCCCTGTGCCCCGGCCCGGTCAACACCCCGCTGCTCCGGGAACTCTTCGCCAAGGACCCCGAGCGCGCCGCCCGCCGCCTGGTGCACATCCCGCTGGGCCGGTTCGCCGAGGCCGAGGAGATCGCCGCCGCCGTCGCCTTCCTGGCCAGCGACGACTCCTCCTTCGTCAACGCCACCGACTTCCTGGTGGACGGCGGAATCTCGGGGGCGTATGTCACACCGCTGTAGCGCGCGTCCTACAGTGCCGGGATGAGCATGACGCCCCCGCCCGGCTGGTACCCCGACCCGCACGGACCCCACCTGGAACGCTGGTGGGACGGCACGGCCTGGACCGAACACCGGCGCGCCCCCGAGGCCCCCGGCGGTCCGGTGCCGCCGCCGTCCCCGGGCGGCACCGGCCGGGCCAGGGCCGTCGCGCTCACCACCGCGGGGGCCGTGCTCGTCGCCGCGATCGTCACCGGCGCCGTGTTCCTCGGCGAGGACGAGGGCGGCCCGGGGACGGGGACCGGCCCGACGGCCACCACCACCGCGCCCCCCACCGAGCAGCCCGTCCCCCCGCCCGCCCCGTCGGAGTCCGCCACCGAGGACCCGGACCTGGTCGAGGACCAGCTCAACGGGATCACCTTCGCGCTCCCCGACGGCTGGATCCGGCCCGAGCACGTGGCCGTGGACGACGTCGTCATGACCACCGAGGGCACCTACGACTGCCCCGGCGAGGGCACCGTCTGCCGCCACGGCCTCGTCATCTCCCGCACCGTGACCGCCACCGCCGGCGACGAGCAGTCGCCCCGGCTGCTCGCCGAGCAGGACATCCCGGACGCGGCCGAGGAGGGCTTCGAGGAGGACGCCATCGGCAACCGCCCCTACGGCGGCATCGAGTCCCACGAGGTCGTGAAGTCCGGCCCCATCGCGGTGGCGGGCCGTGCCGGGTACTTCGTGCGCTGGCGCGTCACCACCGGCAAGGGGCCCGGCGGTTACGTGCAGTCGACGGTCTTCCCGTCCAGCGTCGGCACCGAGTCGCCGGTCGTCGTCCGCTACGTCTTCGACGCCGGCGAGGACGGCCCGCCCCTGGCCGACATGGACCGCATCACCGAGGGCATCCGCCCGGTCACCGACGCGGCGACCGGCGGCGGCGTCGGCAGCAGCATCGGCCCCACCGACTGACGCACCGTCCGGCGACCGGCCTACAGGAAGGTGTGGCCCTCGCCGCGGTACGTCGGCACGGTCGCCGTCACCGCGTCGCCCTCCACCAGGTGCAGCGCGTCGAACCGCTCGCACAGCTCGCCCGCCTTGGCGTGCCGGAACCACACCTTGTCGCCGATCAGCAGATCGTCGGCGGGCGACCCCAGCAGCGGCGTCTGCACCTCGCCGGCGCCCTCCTGCCCGTCGTACCGCAGGCCCTCCGGCAGATACGGCACCGGCAGCCGGTCCGCGCCGGGCGCGCCGGACGCCGGGTACCCGCCGCCCAGCACCGTCACCACGCCCACCCCCGGCCGCCGTACGACGGGCAGGGCGAACAGGGCCGACGGGCGGGCGCTGAACGACGTGTAGTTGTCGAACAGCCGCGGCACGTACAGCCCCGAACCGGCCGCTATCTCCGTGACCGCGTCCTCCGCGGCGGTGTGCTGCACACTGCCCGTGCCCCCGCCGTTGACGAACTCCAGATCCGGCACGACCTCCCGCACCGCCCGGACCACCGCCGCGCGCCGCTCGGCGAGTTCACGGCGGGCTGCGGCCTGCATCAGCCGCACCGCGCGGGACCTGAGGGGCCGTCCGGCCACCGCGTCCCCGACCCCGGCCACATGCCCCTCGTACGCCATGATCCCCACGACCCGGAAACCCGGGCGCCGGGCCACCGCGCGCGCCAGCTCGGCGACCTGGGCGGGGGAGTGCAGCGGGGAACGCCGGGCACCGACCCGCACCCGGCCGCCGAACAGCTTCAGCGACGTGTCCAACTCCAGGCAGACGCGCACCACTTCGCCGCCGCCCGCGCGCGCGGCGTCGATCAGGTCCAGCTGCGCCGGATCGTCGACCATGACGGTGACGGCGGCCGCGAGCTTGGGATCGGCGGCCAGTTCCGCGTAAGCGGCACGGTCGGCGGAGGGGTAGGCGAGGAGGACGTCGTCGAAACCGGAGCGGGCCAGCCACAGGGACTCGGCGAGGGTGAACGACATGATGCCCGCGAAGCCCTCCCGGGCCAGGGTCCGTTCGAGCAGCGCGCGGCAGCGTACGGACTTGCTGGCGACCCGGACCGGCTTGCCCCCCGCCCTGCGGACCAGGTCGTCCGCGTTGGCGTCGAAGGCGTCCAGGTCCACGAGGGCGAGGGGGGCGTCGAGCTGGGCGGTGGCCCGGTCGTAACGGGCCCGGTCGGCGGCACGCGCAGTCATGACCGAAGCCTGCCAGACGGGATTACCGCAGGGTAGGGGGACGTTCCGGGCAGATGCCGCGGCCCTGCGGACTGGGTTCCCGTTCGAGCGGGGCCACGCCGTAGAGTGACGCGCACGCACGGCGGAACAGGGCCGGCCCGGAGACCGGGCGGGATGACGCGCCGTCCGTGCGGGTATCTGTGCCCGGACGAGTCCGGGCCCCTGGCAGGAGATCACCGGCCCGCACGTGGACGGCCCGGGCACGAGGAAACGGGGGGTGCATGAGCACGGAAGCGCGGCGCGCCCCGCTCCCCCCGCGGCCCTCCGTCCCGCCCCGCCCCGCGCACCCGCCGCGCCCGTCCGCCGCCGACACGGCGCACCAGGACCACGAGGAGCCGACCCCGGACGCGACCGCTCCGCGGGGGCTGACCTCCGGCGGCTCCGGCGCGTTCGACATGCGCGCGCCGGCGCGTCCGCCGGTCGACGGATCCGGCCGTGTGTCCGGCGGGTCGGACGACCGGGGCGCAGTGCCGGGTCCTCGGGGGCTGACCTCGGAGGGGTCCGGTGTCCTCGGCGGGCGTGGGCCGGGTCCGGCCGGCGCTCCGGACGGGCGGGGTGCGATGTCGCCGGGTCCCCGGGGGCTGACCTCGGGCGGCTCCGGCGCGTTCGACATGCGCGCGCCGGCGCGTCCGCCGGTCGACGGGACCGGCCGTGTGTCCGGCGGGTCCGGTGACCGCGACGGGGCGCCGGGTCCCCGGGGGCTGACGACCGCCGGTTCCGGCCTCTTCGACGCCCGCGCGTCGGCCGAACCACCGGCCGGGGACGGCCGACGGGCGACCGGTTCCGGTGAGCCGGGCACCGGGAGCGGTCCCGGCGCCGCCCCGGCGGACTCCCGGGCGGGCGACACGAATCCGGTACCCGGGCCGCGCTTCCCCGCCTCCGGATCGGGCTCCGCATCCGGCTCGGGCTCCAGCGGCTCCGCCTCGGGGTCGGGCTCCGGATCCGACTCCAGCGGTTCCGGTTCCGGTTCCGGATTCGGCGCACGCTCGGACTCGGGCTCCAGCGGCTCCAGCGGCTCCGGCTCCGGCGTGCCCGCACCCCCGCCGCCCCCGCGCGCCTCCGCCCGCTTCCCCGACGCCCCGCCGACCGCGGGCCGGGCCACGCCCCCCTCTGAAGCCCCGCCGACCGCGGGCCGGGCCACGCCCACCCCGGACGCCCCGCCCGCCGTACCCCCGCAGCCCGCCCACCGGCCCACCGCACGCGGCGCGGGCACACCTCCCGCGGCCTCCCGCACCCCCGAGACCGCGTCGGAGACCACCACCCGCCTGCGCGCCGTCCCCACCGACCCGGCGGCCCGGCCCAGTGGCACGTCCCCGGTGCCGCCCGTCCCGCCCCGCAGGCCGGCGCCCGAACCGCGCGGGGCGTACCCGCCCCCCGGCGGCCCCGACCCCGCGCTCTCCTGGAGCGCGCCCATGACGCCCGGCCGCCCGCCCGGCGCGGGCCGGCGGCCCATCGTGACGTTCGGTGAGCCGGAGGGCTACGACCAGGACGCCCGGCCGCGCCCGCTCGGGCGGCGCAGCCGCTCACAGGTCGTGGCGGCCGCCGCCTGCCTCATCCTCGGGACGGGGCTGATCAGCGGCGCCGTCGCCGGCAGCTGGCTCGCGGACGGCTCCGACGGGTCCGGCGCCCGCGGAGGCTTCGCCGCCGCCGGGGCCATGTGGCACAACGTCCCCGTCGACCAGCTCTTCCCGCCCACCGTCCAGGGCAAGGGCGCGGGCCCCGGCGACGCCGACCGGACCTGGACGCGCATCGCCGTGGCACCCGACAGCGGCTGCGACGGCGCCTTCGACCCCCTGCTGGGCAAGGTCCTCGCCCCCGTCGGCTGCGAACGCCTGCTCCGCGTCACCTACACCGACGCCACCCGCAGCCACGTCACCACCGTCGGCCTGCTGTTCACCAAGGCCGACGCCGCCGGCATGGCCTCACTCGCCCGCCGTTTCGACCGGGAACGCCTGGACCGCCGTACCGACCTGATGCCCCTGCCGTACGCCGCGAAGGGCACCGCCGCCGCGGGCTTCGGCGCCGAGCAGCGTGCCTCCTGGGTGATCTCCGTCCTCACGGACGCCCCCGTCGTCGTCTACGCGGTCTCCGGCTGGGCCGACGGCCGCGCCGTCGACACCCCGCAACCCGCCGAGGATGCCATGGAGTCCGGAGCCACCACCGCCCCCGCCCAGGCGGGCCTCGGCCACGAGGCCCGGGGCCTCGCCGACCGCGTGGAGCGCGGCCTGCGCAAGAAGGCCGGCACCGCCACGGAGCGGCCGTCATGAGGCAGGTCACCGGCCGCCGCCCCGCCGCGTCCCTCGCCGTCCTCCTCGCCGGCACGCTCGTGCTCCTCCCCGCCACCCCCGCGCACGCCGACGGCATCCGGGCCCGGCAGTGGTCCCTGGAGGCCATGCGCACCCAGGAGGCCTGGCGGACCACCCAGGGCGAGGGCGTCACCGTCGCCGTCCTGGACACCGGCGTCGAGGCCGACCACCCCGACCTCGACGGCAACGTCCTCCCCGGCGAGGACCTGGTCGGATTCGGCGCGAGCGAGGGCGACCGCGCCTGGGCGCGGCACGGCACCGCCATGGCCGGGATCATCGCCGGCCACGGACACGGCCCCGGCAACACCGACGGAGTCATGGGCATCGCGCCCGAGGCCAGAATCCTGCCCGTGCGCGTCATCCTGGAGGACGGCGACCCCTCCCGCGCCAAGGCCCGCAGCACCCGCGGCAACGCCCTCGCCGAGGGCATCCGCTGGGCCGCCGACCACGGCGCCGACGTCATCAACCTCTCCCTCGGCGACGACTCCGCCTCCGCGCACCCCGAACCCGGCGAGGACGAGGCCATCCAGTACGCCCTGCGCAAGGGCGTGGTCGTCGTCGCCTCCGCCGGGAACGGCGGGGAGAAGGGCGACCACATCTCCTACCCGGCCGCCTACCCGGGCGTCATCGCCGTCACCGCCGTCGACCGCTACGGCACCCGCGCCCCCTTCTCCACCCGCCGCTGGTACGCCACGGTCAGCGCCCCCGGCGTCGACGTGATCATCGCCGACCCCGATCACAAGTACTACGAGGGCTGGGGCACCAGCGCCGCCGCCGCGTTCGTCTCCGGCGCCGTCGCCCTGGTCAGGGCGGCCCACCCGGGACTGACCCCGGCCCAGGTCAAGCGGCTCCTGGAGGACACCGCCCGCAACGCCCCGGCCGACGGCCGCGACGACTCCCGGGGCTTCGGCTTCATCGACCCGGTCGCCGCGATCGAGGCCGCGGACCGCCTGGAGCCGGAGGGCCTGAACCCGGCCGCCCACGGCGAGCGGTACTTCGGCCCCGGCCCGGACACCGCCGAGTCCGACGACGACACCGCCGACTGGGCCGCCCCGCTGGCAGGCGGCGCCGGCGGGGTGCTGCTGGTGGCCACGGTGATCCTCTGGCGCGGCCGCCGCGCAGCGCCCGAGGACTTCTAGACCCCCGTCGTCGGCCGCCCGTCGGGACCCGCGCGGCCGGACGCGCCACGCCGGACGCTCAGCCGGCGACCGCCGCCCGCGCCGCTTCCGCCGCCCGCTCCACCAGCGCGACGCCGTGCGCCAGGGTGGCGTTGCCGTCGGAGAGCACGGCCAACAGACACGGGCGCCCGCCGGCCGTGACGCGCCCGACGCTGTGCACGACCCACAGCCCCGTCGCGTCGCGCGGCAGCCACCCGTTCTTCACGGCCCACGCCGTGCCCGCGTCCGCCACCGCCGGCACACCCCACGCCTGATCCGGCACGACCCGCTCCATCAGCCCCCGCGCATACGCCCGCGCGTCCTCGCCCAGCACCGGGCCCGCGCCGAACACCTGCCGCAGCAGCCTGATCCGGTCCTCCGCCGTGGTGCGGGTCAGCCCCCACAGGGTGCCGTCGCCGCCCGCGGTCCGCGTCAGCCCCAGGCGGGCGTTCGCGGCGTCCAGGCCGGCCGCCCGTCCGATCCCGTCCCACAGGGCCGACGCCGCGTCGTTGTCGCTGCGCCCGATCATCGCGGCCGCGTACTCCCGCTCCTGCCCGGTGAGGTCCCGTCCCGCGTCCTGCGCCCGGAGCAGCAGCGCGAGCAGGATGTCGACCTTGACGACGCTCGCGGTGACGAACGCCCGGTCGCCGTACGAGACGGCCCCACCGGTGACCAGGTCCACCGCCGCCACCGACAGCCCCCCACCGTCCGCCGGCCGCACCGCCTCCACCGCCGCCGCGAACCGCGCCTCACGCGCCGCCCCCGTGCCCCTACCCGTCCCCATGCCCATGCCCATGCCCGTCCCCCTCCGCCGGAGCCGCCCGCGTCCGAGCGTGCCACGGACGGCCGCTAAGGTCGGTGACCGTGGCGAACAAGAACATTCCCGACCCCGGCTACCGCGACGACGACGGCTCCGCCGACCCCCGGCTGAGCGCCGCGCTCGCCGCCTGGGCCGAGGACGGCTCCGCCGTCGGCCCCGTCCTGGAGGCGCTCAAGGGCGCCCGGCTGCTCGTCCCCGTGGTGGCCCTGCTCGGCGAGGTCGAGGAGGACGAGAACGGGCTGCGCCGCGAGAAGACCAGCGACATGGCCGTCCCCACCCTCAAGGCGGGACACCGCACCGCGCTGCCGGCCTTCACCTCCACCGACTCGCTCGCCCGCTGGGACCCGTCGGCCCGCCCCGTCGCCGTACCGCTGCACCAGGCGCTGCAGGCCGCCGCGCACGAGAAGGCCGACACGGTCGTCCTCGACCTGGCCGGCCCCGTGCCGTTCGAACTGACCGGTCCCACCCTGCTCGCCCTCGCCGAGGGCCGCACCAGCACCGACCCGCTCGCCGACCCGGCCGTCGTCGAGGCCGTACGGGCTGCGGTGGCCGCCGAGCCCGCCGTGCTGCGCGCCCACCTCGGGCCCGGACAGGCCGACGGCACCCTGGCCCTCGTCCTCGACCCGGCCGTCCCCGCCGCCGAGGCCGCCCGGGCGGTGGCCCGGCGGCTGGCCGCCGACGAAACGCTGAGGGCCCGCCTGGTGCGCGGCCTCGACCTGGCAGTCCTGCCGGCCGAGGCGACGCCGCCCGGCGAGCCCCTGTACGTCCGTACTCCCTGAGACCTAGCCGTAGATCGGGCCCGTGTACTTCTCGCCCGGGCCCTGACCCGGCTCGTCCGGGACCAGCGAGGCCTCGCGGAAGGCCAGCTGCAGCGACTTCAGGCCGTCGCGCAACGGCGCCGCGTGGAAGGAGCTGATCTCGGTCGCGGAGGCGTCGAGCAGACCGGCCAGCGCGTGCACCAGCTTGCGCGCCTCGTCCAAGTCCTTGAACGTGTCGCCCTCCTCGGTCAGACCGAGCTTCACGGCGGCGGCGCTCATCAGGTTGACGGCGACCGTCACGATCACCTCGACGGCCGGGACCTCGGCGATGTCGCGGGCCATGGCGTCGAAGTCGGGGCTGCCGGGGGTCTCGGGGGTGTCCGAGGGGGAGGTCTCACTCATGCCCCACACGATAGGCGCAGGCCGGCCTCCCCCCGACGGCAGGAGGCGGGAGACGGCCGGTTAGCGCACCTCCCGGGGAGCTGCTAACCTTGTGTAACGACCGGTCGGACCCGTATGCCTCGCGGCGCACGAGCCCGGCCCACAAGTGGAGGCTTTCGAACTCCCACCTGACCGCCCTCAGGGCGGCAGGTCACCGGTCAGGCGGTCCCGCTCTGCGGCGATCCGCCCGAAAGCGCGCCCCGCGTTCACGTGGCGGTGTTCCGGTAGTTCGAGGAGCCCCGCATGTGATCGTCCGGGGCATTTTTTCTGCTTCGGCGCGGTTAGGTCTTACGAAAACAGACGTTACGCGGCTGTCCGCCAGACCGTCGCGTGGTGCTATCGAGGAGGATCCATCAGCGCCGAGCCCCGCATCAACGACCGGATTCGCGTTCCCGAGGTGCGACTTGTCGGTCCCAGTGGCGAGCAGGTGGGCATCGTCCCCCTGGCCAAGGCACTGGAGCTTGCCCAGGAGTACGACCTCGACCTCGTCGAGGTAGCGGCGACCGCCCGTCCGCCCGTGTGCAAGCTCATGGACTACGGGAAGTTCAAGTACGAGTCGGCCATGAAGGCCCGTGAGGCGCGCAAGAACCAGGCGCACACGGTCATCAAGGAGATGAAGCTCCGGCCGAAGATCGACCCGCACGACTATGACACCAAGAAGGGTCACGTCGTCCGGTTCCTCAAGCAGGGCGACAAGGTCAAGATCACGATCATGTTCCGTGGTCGCGAGCAGTCCCGGCCGGAGCTCGGCTACCGGCTGCTGCAGCGGCTCGCGGAGGATGTCCAGGACCTCGGGTTCATCGAGTCGAACCCGAAGCAGGACGGCCGCAACATGATCATGGTTCTCGGTCCGCACAAGAAGAAGACCGAGGCGATGGCCGAGGCTCGCCAGGCACAGGAGGCCCGCAAGGCGTCCGCGAAGGCCAACCCCGGCCGCTCGCAGAACCCCGCGGACGCCGACACCGACGCCGATGTCGACATCGACGCCGAGGTGCCCGCCGAGGAACCTGCCGAGGCGTGACTCCCCGGGGCGCAAGCCCCAGGAAGCAACCGAAACAAGTACGACGCTCCACCGTGCCCGGTTTTCGTGACCGGGCACCGGAGCGCCACCGACGAGGAGAGAACGGCGCTATGCCGAAGAACAAGTCGCACAGCGGTGCCAGCAAGCGCTTCAAGATCACCGGCTCCGGCAAGGTGCTCCGCGAGCGCGCCGGCAAGCGCCACCTGCTCGAGCACAAGTCGTCCCGCGTGACGCGTCGCCTCACCGGCAACGCCGAGATGGCCCCGGGCGACGCCGCGAAGATCAAGAAGCTTCTCGGCAAGTGACGCCCCGGCGCGCGAGCGCCGTACGCACGTCAGACCGGGACCCAATCGATTTCGGGCCGTGTGGGCACAACCACGGCCCCGCTACAAGGAGTTAACAAGTGGCACGCGTCAAGCGGGCAGTCAACGCCCACAAGAAGCGCCGGGCGATCCTCGAGCAGGCCTCCGGCTACCGCGGTCAGCGTTCGCGCCTGTACCGCAAGGCCAAGGAGCAGGTCACCCACTCGCTGGTCTACAACTACAACGACCGCAAGAAGCGCAAGGGTGACTTCCGCCAGCTGTGGATCCAGCGCATCAACGCCGCTGCCCGCGCCAACGGCATCACGTACAACCGCTTCATCCAGGGCCTGAAGGCCGCGAACGTCGAGGTCGACCGCAAGATCCTCGCCGAGCTGGCCGTCAACGACGCCACCGCCTTCGCCGCGCTCGTCGAGGTCGCCCAGAAGGCGCTCCCGGCGGACGTGAACGCGCCCAAGGCCGCGTGATCGCCGCGCCGGCCTGACGCCGGCGCGAGAGAAGGACCCGCAGGCTCGAAGCTTGCGGGTCCTGCTGTTGCCCGGAACGCGCCGCGCGTTCCCGATCTCCCGAAGGTGAAGAGGAAGATGCCCCCCGTCGGCCCCGAGCTGATCTCCCCCCGTTCCCCCCGTGTCTCCGCCGCGCGGCGGCTCGGCAAGCGGAACTTCCGGGGGAAGGATCGGCTGTTCCTCGCCGAGGGGCCGCAGGCCGTGCGGGAGGCCGCCGCGCACCGTGCCGGGGACACCCCCACCCTCGTCGAACTCTTCGCCACCCCCGAGGCCGCCGAACGCTACGCCGACATCATCGGCGCCGCCCGCGACGCCGGGGCCCGCGTCCACCTCGCCGCCGAGCAGGTCATCGCCGACATCTCCACCACCGTCACCCCGCAGGGACTGGTAGGCGTGTGCCGGTTCCTGGACACGCCCTTCGAGCGGGTCCTCGCCGCCCGCCCCCGCCTCGTCGCCGTCCTCGCGCACGTCCGCGACCCCGGCAACGCCGGCACCGTGCTGCGGTGCGCCGACGCCGCCGGCGCCGACGCCGTCGTCCTCACCGACGCCTCCGTCGACCTGTACAACCCCAAGGCCGTCCGCGCCTCCGTCGGCTCCCTGTTCCACCTGCCCGTCGCCGTCGGCGTCCCCGTCGAACAGGCCGTGACGGGACTGCGGGACGCCGGCGTACGGCTGCTCGCCGCGGACGGCGCCGGCGACCGGGACCTCGACGACGAGCTCGACAAGGGCACCATGGGCGGCCCGACCGCCTGGGTCTTCGGCAACGAGGCCTGGGGGCTCCCCGAGGAGACCCGCGCGCTCACCGACGCCGTCGTGCGCGTCCCGATCCACGGAAAGGCCGAGAGCCTGAACCTGGCGACCGCCGCCGCCGTATGTCTGTACGCGTCGGCACGTGCACAGCGCGCCGCCGGAGGGTGCCGCTCCGTCACCAGGAGCTAGTAGGGTGACCAGCCCGGGGACCCTCCCCGAGCCCTCGGCCGGGCACGAGCACGGGGCGCCCCGCGAAGGTTCTGAGAGGTGGGGTACGGGGATGAGCGTCGGCACGAGCAGCGCACCGGGAGCACAGCGGGCGGCGCGCCCGCCCGCGCCCCGGCCCGGTGATCTCGCCGAACTCGGCATCGACCCCGACCAGCTGCCCGACGGGCTCGTCGTCGCCGACGAACACGGCCGGGTGATCTGCTTCAACGCGGCGGCGGCCCGCATCACCGCCGTCCCCGCCGAGCGGGCCCTCGGCCGGCCGCTGGAGACGGCCCTGCCGTTAGAGGACCTGGAGGGCCGCCGCTGGTGGCAGCTCACCGACCCCTACGGCGGCCTCGCCATCCGGGTCGGCCAGCCCGAACGCAACCTCCTGCTCCCCGGCGGCCGCGAGGTCCTCGTCTCCGCCCGCTACGTCCGCAGCCGTCCCACCGGGCCGGTCCGCCGCCTCGTCGTCACCCTGCGCGACACCGAGGCCCGGCGCCGCACCGAGCGCAGCCACGCCGAGCTGATCGCCACCGTCGCCCACGAACTGCGCTCCCCGCTCACCTCCGTCAAGGGCTTCACCGCCACCCTCCTCGCCAAGTGGGAACGGTTCACCGACGACCAGAAACGCCTGATGCTGGAGACCGTCGACGCCGACGCCGACCGCGTCACCCGGCTCATCGCCGAGCTGCTCGACATATCCCGCATCGACTCCGGGCGCCTGGAGGTGCGCCGCCAGCCCGTCGACATCGGCGCCGCCGTCGGACGGCACATCCAGGCCTACGTCGCCGCCGGGCAGCCGGCCGACCGGTTCCTGCTGCGGGTCCAGCACCCCCTGCCCGACCTGTGGGCCGACCCCGACAAGGTCGACCAGGTGCTGAGCAACCTGCTGGAAAATGCGGTGCGCCACGGCGAGGGAACCGTCACCATCGACATCACGCCCTCGGCGTCCCCCCGCGAACGGGAGACCGCCGAGAACGCTGAGAACGCAGCCACGTCGGTCACCGTGAGCGACGAGGGTCCCGGCATCCCGGAGGAGTCCATGAACCGCGTCTTCACCCGCTTCTGGCGGGGCAGCAAGCGCGGCGGGACGGGCCTCGGGCTGTACATCGTCAAGGGCATCGTCGAGGCCCACGGCGGCACCATCACGGTCGGACGCGCCCCCGGCGGCGGCGCCGAGTTCCGATTTACGTTGCCCGTGGCGGCACCGGCGTACCTCACCTGAGACGCCCCGGGGCCCCACGGGCGCGTTCGCGTTCCCCCACCCCGTTAGACTCGGCCTTTGGCACCTTTGCGTCCCAGAAACCGTGACGAGCCGTCCACGAGTCGGTACGGGGACCTTCAGCCAGCCAATCGGAAGCACGGGAAGAGATGTCGGCACCGAATAAGTCGTACGACCCTGTTGAGGTCGAGGCGTTGAAACCGGAAGAGATCGAGCGCATGCGGGACGAGGCGCTCGCCGCCTTCGCCGCCGCGGACTCCCTCGACGCGCTCCACGAGGCGAAGGTCGCCCACACCGGCCCCGCCTCCCCGCTGGCGCTCGCCAACCGCGAGATCGGCGCCCTGCCGCCGCACGCCAAGGCGGACGCCGGCAAGCGCGTGGGCCAGGCCCGCGGTGCCGTGAACAAGGGCCTCGCCGCCCGCCAGGCCGAGCTGGAGGCCGAGCGCGACGCGCGCGTCCTGGTCGAGGAGGCCGTGGACGTCACGCTGCCCCACGACCGCGTGCCGGCCGGCGCCCGTCACCCGCTCACCACGCTCTCGGAGCGCATCGAGGACATCTTCGTGGCCATGGGCTACGAGGTCGCCGAGGGCCCCGAGGCCGAGGCCGAGTGGTTCAACTTCGACGCCCTCAACATCGGCCCGGACCACCCGGCCCGCGGCGAGGCCGACACGTTCTTCGTGCAGGGCCCGGAGGGCGGCACCGAGTCCGGCGTCGTGCTGCGCACCCACACCTCGCCCGTCCAGATCCGCTCCGCGCTGGAGCGCGAACTGCCGGTCTACGTGATCTGCCCCGGCCGCGTGTACCGCACCGACGAGCTGGACGCCACGCACACCCCCGTCTTCCACCAGGTCGAGCTGCTCGCCGTGGACGAGGGCCTGACCATGGCGGACCTCAAGGGCACCCTGGACCACATGGTGCAGTCGCTGTTCGGCGCGGAGATGAAGACCCGGCTGCGGCCGAACTTCTTCCCCTTCACCGAGCCGAGCGCCGAGATGGACATGCTCTGCTACGTCTGCAAGGGCGCGTCCGTCGGCAACCCCGACCGGCCCTGCCGCACCTGCTCGTCCGAGGGATGGATCGAGCTCGGCGGCTGCGGCATGGTCAACCCGCGGGTGCTCACCGCCTGCGGCGTCGACCCGGAGAAGTACAGCGGCTTCGCCTTCGGGTTCGGCATCGAGCGGATGCTGATGTTCCGCCACAACGTCGAGGACATGCGAGACATGGTCGAGGGTGACGTCCGGTTCACCCGGCCGTTCGGGATGGAGATCTGATGCGGGTCCCGCTTTCCTGGCTGCGGGAGTACGTCGACCTGCCGGCCACCGAGACCGGCCGCGACGTGCAGGCCAAGCTGATTTCGGCCGGCCTCGAGGTCGAGACCGTCGAGCACCTGGGCGCCGACCTCAAGGGCCCCCTCGTCGTCGGCCAGGTGCTCACCATCGAGGAGCTGGAGGGCTTCAAGAAGCCGATCCGCTTCTGCACGGTCGACGTCGGCCGGGCCAACGGCACCGGTGAGCCCCAGGAGATCGTCTGCGGCGCCCGCAACTTCGCCGTCGGCGACAAGGTCGTCGTGGTGCTCCCCGGCGCCACCCTCCCCGGCGGCTTCTCGATCGCCGCCCGCAAGACCTACGGCAAGGTCTCGCACGGCATGATCTGCTCCACCGACGAGCTGGGCATGGGCGACGACGGCACCCACGGCATCATCGTGCTGCCGCCGGAGACCGAGGTCGGCAAGGACGCCATCGAGCTGCTCGAACTGGTCGACGAGGTCCTGGACATCGCCGTCACCGCCAACCGCGGCGACTGCCTGTCCATCCGCGGCGTCGCCCGCGAGGCGGCCATCGCCTACGGCCTGCCGCTGCGCGACCCGGCGCTGCTCGACGTGCCCGGCCCGAACGCCTTCGGCTACCCGGTGAAGGTCTCCGACCCGGCCGGCTGCGACCGCTTCACCGCCCGCACGGTGACCGGCCTCAGCCCCGAGGCGCGGTCCCCGATCTGGCTCCAGCGGCGGCTGCAGAAGGTCGGCATGCGTCCGATCTCGCTCGCCGTCGACGTCACCAACTACGTGATGATGGAGCTGGGCCAGCCGCTGCACGCCTACGACCGCGGCCTGGTCCGGGGCACCATCGGGGTCCGCCGGGCCGAGGAGGGCGAGAAGATCGTCACCCTCGACGGCGTCGAGCGGACCCTGCACGCCGAGGACCTGGTCATCACCGACGACCGCGGCCCCATCGGACTGGCCGGCGTCATGGGCGGCGCCAACACCGAGATCGCCGACCACGACGACCTGGAGAACTCCACGGCCGACGTGGTCATCGAGGCCGCCCACTTCGACGCGGTCTCCATCGCCCGCACCGCACGGCGCCACAAGCTGTCCTCGGAGGCCTCCCGCCGCTTCGAGCGCGGCGTCGACCCGCAGGCCGCCGCCGCTGCCGCGCAGCGCACCGTCGACCTGCTGGTGCTGCTCGCCGGCGGCACCGCCGAGGCCGGTGTCACCGAGGTCGTCGCCCCGGGCGCGCCGCACACCATCACCCTCCCGGCGGACCACCCGGACAAGGTCGCGGGCGTCACCTACGGCCGCGAGACCGTCGTACGCCGCCTCCAGGAGGTCGGCTGCGACGTGTACGGCCAGGACGAGCTGATCGTCACGGTGCCGTCCTGGCGGCCCGACCTCACCGACCCCAACGACCTGGCCGAAGAGGTCATCCGGCTGGAGGGCTACGAGAACCTGCCCTCCACGCTGCCCAGGCCCCCGGCGGGCCGCGGCCTCACCGCCCGGCAGCGGCTGCACCGCCGCGTCGGCCGCGCCCTGGCCGGCGCCGGCTACGTCGAGGCGCTGAACTACCCGTTCGTCAGCGAGCAGGTCTTCGACCAGCTCGGCCTGGAGGCGGACGACCCGGACCGCCGTGTCGTCAAGCTGGTCAACCCGCTCAGCGACGAGGAGCCCGCGCTGCGGACCTCGCTGCTGCCGGGCCTGCTCGGCGCGCTGCGCCGCAACGACGGCCGGGGCTCGCACGACCTGGCCCTGTTCGAGACCGGCCTGGTCTTCCACCCGCGCGACGAGCGGAAGGTCGCCGCCGACCTGCCCGTCGACCGGCGCCCCAGCGCCGACGACCTCGCCGCGCTGGACGCCGCGCTGCCCGACCAGCCGCGACACGTCGCCGTGGTGCTGGCCGGCGCCCGCGAACAGGCCGGCTGGTGGGGCAAGGGCCGCCCGGCCGACTGGGCCGACGCGGTCGAGGCCGCCCGGACCGTCGCCCGCGAGGCCGGTGCCGAACTCGGCGTGCGCAAGGGCCAGTACGGGCCGTGGCACCCGGGCCGCTGCGCCGAGCTGACGGTCACCGTCGACGGCGCCGAGCGCGTCATCGGCCACGCCGGTGAGCTGCACCCGCGCGTGCTCAAGGCCCTGGGCCTGCCCACGCGCAGCTGCGCGATGGAGCTGGACCTCGACGCCCTGGCGCGGGTCGGCGACGACACCCCGCAGGCGCCGGGCATCTCCACCTTCCCGGTCGCCACGCAGGACGTCGCGCTGGTCGTCGACGCGTTCGTGCCCGCCTCGGAGGTCGAGGCGGCGCTGCGCGAGGGCGCCGGCTCCCTGCTGGAGTCCATCCGCCTGTTCGACGTGTACGAGAACGCCGAGCAGCTGGGCGAGGGCCGCAAGTCACTGGCGTACGCGCTGCGGTTCCGCGCGAGCGACCGGACGCTGACCGTCGACGAGGCGTCGGCGGCCCGTGAGACGGCCGTCGCCCTCGCGGGCGAGCGCACCGGAGCCGTCCTGCGGGGCTAGTTCTCGCCGCGGTGAGGGGTGTGGGAGGCGTGCGGTACGCCTCCCGCGCCCCTCGCATTTCTCCGCACACCGGTCACCTCACTCGTTCGGGTGACTATTCGGGGTGATACGTCCGGATCGGGTGATCCGGTCGACAGAATCGGACCGGCCTCTCGAGGCCGGTCTGCGCTGTCCGGGCCTATATGGGGGGCCATCGGCATGATCCGCTTCAAGCCCGGGGTTCCCCGCTGGGTGCCGCCCCGGCTCCTGTCACGGGCGTCCGGCCTGGCGGTGCCCACGGTCTGGGGTGCCGTCGCGGTCGCCTACCGGATGACCTGCCCGCTCGCCCACGACGGCACGCTGGGGGCCCGGCTGGTCAGCAGCGCCGTCATGTGCACCGTCGTCACCGGTCTCGTGATGCACGTACGGCGGCGGCTGCTGCGGGAGCTGCGGCGGGCCCGGCGGATCGCGGACGCCGCCCAGAGCGTGCTGCTGCGGCCACCGCCGCCGCGGGTCGACGGGCTGGCCGTCGCCGCGGTCCACCTGTCCGCGGACCGGGGTGCCCGGATCGGCGGCGACCTGTACGACGTGATCGCCACCGAGCACGGCGTACGGGCCGTCATCGGTGACGTCCGCGGCCACGGACTCGGTGCCGTGCGCACCGGCGCCGCGGTGCTGGGCAGCTTCCGCGAGGCGGCCCACGACGAGGCGGACCTCGCCGGTGTGCTGCGCCGGCTGGAGCGGGCGATGGCCCGCCACCTGCGGGAGCGGTCCCACGCCGAGAGCGACCTCACCGGCGACGTCCCGGACGGCGAGGACTTCGTCACCGTCCTGCTGCTGGAGATCCGCCCGGACGGGGAGATCCGGGCCCTGAACTGCGGGCACCCCTGGCCGCACCTGCTGACCGGCGCCCGGGCCGACCCCCTGTCCCACGCCGAACCCCTGCCGCCCCTCGGCCTGTTCCCGCTGCCGCCCGAACTCCCGGCCGTCCCCTGCGGGCACCTGTTGCCCGGCGACGCCCTGGTGCTGCACACCGACGGGGTCGAGGAGGCGCGGAACGCCGAGGGCGGCTTCTTCCCGCTGCGCGCCGTCCTCGCCGAGGCTGCGCGCGACCACCCGCTCACGCCGCAGTCCGTGCGGCGCACGGTCCTCGCCGCCCTGCTGCGGCACACGACCGGCCCGCCGAAAGACGACGTGGCGCTGCTCGTCCTCCGCAACGAACGCCCGCCCCGGTGCCCGTCGCCGGGGGCGGCGCGGGACACCGTGCGGCCGGCCGCGGCGGACCCGTGCCCGACCGACCCCCTGCAGTTCCCCGCGTGACCGGCACGGCCGTACGCGCCGTCCGCCCCGCCACGGAGTGTCGGGCAGGCAGCCGGGCGGACGGCGCGGATACGGGCCGCCGCACTGTACGAGGGGGAGCCGGCGGCCCGGCCGGCCTCTTTCGAGGCAATTCAGTCAAGCGGCTGGAAACTCTCCGCGACAGTGCGCGCACACTACGGATTCGAGCACTCCGTTCACACCCCGTGTGAACGGCCGGCCACTACTCTGTCGGCACCGAACCACCGGGGGGCCTCATGCAGCCCAATACTCTGCTCGACGCGATCCTGGACGAGGCGGGGATCTCGCACGCGGGACTGGCCGCGCACGTCAACCAGGCCGGAAGAGCGCGCGGCCTGACGCTCAGATACGAGCACACCGCCGTGGCGCGGTGGCTGAAGGGGCAGCGGCCCCGGGGACAGGTGCCGGACCTGATCTGCGAGGTGCTCGCCGCCCGGCTGCGACGCCCGGTCACCCTCGACGACATCGGGCTCGGCGTCCCCGGCGAACCGTCCGCCCCGCACACCGGCTCGCTCTCCGGGTTCGTCGAGCGGGCCACCGCGCTGTGGCGCTCCGACCAGCAGCGGCGCCCGCACCTCCTCGGCGCCCCGGCGGTCACGGGGACGCCCGCCGTGATGCCCGTCTGGGAGTGGGAGAACCCGCCCGAGGACGTGGACGTCTCCCGCGGCGGCCGGCACCGGGTCACCCCCGGCGACCTCGACATGCTGCGCGCCGCCCGCACCCACTACGAGCAGATGTACCGCAAGGCGGGCGGCATGGCGACCCGCGCCCGGATCGTCGGCTTCCTCAACTCCGAGGCCGCGCCGCTGCTGCGCGGCAGCTACACCGACGCCACCGGCCGCCAACTGCACCGCGCCACCGGCGGCCTGGTGGCCATCGCCGGCATCTGCGCCTACGACTCCGACGCCCACGGCCTCGCCCAGCGCTACTTCCACCAGGCGCTGCGGCTGGCCAAGGCCAGCGGGGACCGCGGACTGGGCGCCTATGTGATCGCGCTGCTCGTCAACCAGTCGCTGTTCATGCGCGAGTACCGGCAGGCCGTCGCCTTCGCGGAGGCCGCGCTGCGCGCCGCCGGCACCGACATCACCCCGGCGCTCGCCTCCGACCTGTACGCGATGCAGGCCAAGGCCTACGCGCACCTGGGCGACGGCGGCAGCGCCCTGTCCTGCATCCGGCGCGCCGAGCGGACCGCCGAGCGCATCCGGCGCGGGCACGAGCCCGACGAGACCGGCTATGTCCAGCCCGGCCTGGTCAACGTGCAGGTGGCGGAGGCACTGCTCAGCCTCGGTGAGATCGCGGCGGCCGGGGAGCACGCGGCGGCGGCCGTGGACAACCCGGCGCACGACCGGGGCCGGGTGCACCGGCTGGCCATGCTCAGCACCATCGAACTGCGCCGGGGCAACGCCGACAAGGCGGTGGCCATCGCGGTGGAGATGGCCGAGCAGGCCCGGGGGATGGAGTCGCAGCGGCTGCGCGACCGGCTGCGCGCGGTGCGCGAACACCTCGTGCGCAGCGGCTGCGCGGGCACGGCCGAGGCGGCCGAACTCATCGACGGGGCACTGCGCGTACCGCTGTAGCACCGCGCGCGGTGCGGGCGACCCGGACCCGGAGCGTGCCTCCGGCGCGCCTTCCGCTGCGCCGCGGGCGGCCTCCCGTGCGCCTGCCTACCGGACCGCTGAGGCTGCGATATTGCCCCTTACCCGTCGGAAGGTGGCAGAACCGTGCAGTGGACGAAGCAGAACGAACAGACTGTGTACGCAAACCGCTGGTTCAGCGTCAATCTCGCGGATATCGCCCTGCCGGACGGCCGGCATCTCGACCACTTCCTCATACGGCTGCGGCCCGTCGCCGTGGCCACGGTGGTGAACGCGGCCAACGAGGTCCTGCTGTTGTGGCGGCACCGCTTCATCACCGACAGCTGGGGATGGGAACTGGCGGCGGGCGTGGTCGAGGACGGCGAGGACGTGGTGCGGGCCGCGGCGAGGGAGCTGGAGGAGGAGACCGGCTGGCGTCCGGGGCCCCTGCACCACCTGATGAGCGTGGAGCCGTCCAACGGCCTCACCGACGCCCGGCACCACATCTACTGGGCCGACGAGGGCGAGTACGTCGGACACCCGGTGGACGACTTCGAGTCGGACCGCCGGGAGTGGGTGCCCCTCAAGCTCGTCCCCGACCTGGTCGCCCGCGGCGAGGTCCCGGCGGCCAACATGGCGGCCGCGTTACTCCTGCTGCACCACCTGAGGATCTGACAGCCGGGACCCGGCACCCCGTCGGTGCCGGGCCCCTTCGCTCCGGCCGTCAGCCGTAGGTGTAGAACCCGGAGCCCGTCTTGCGGCCCAGCCGGCCCGCGTCCACCATGCGCTGGAGCAGCGGGGGAGCGGCGTACAGCGGCTCCTTGTACTCCTCGTACATCGAGTGCGCGACCGAGGCCACCGTGTCCAGGCCGATCAGGTCGGACAGCTTCAGCGGGCCCATCGGGTGGGCGCAGCCCATCTCCATGCCGTTGTCGATGTCCTCGCGGCTGGCGATGCCCGACTCGAACATCCGGATCGCGGAGAGCAGGTACGGGATCAGCAGCGCGTTCACCACGAAACCGGAGCGGTCCTGGGCGCGGATGGCGTGCTTGCCCAGCACCTTCTCGGTGAACACCTGGGCCCGGCTCAGCGTGCCCTCGGAGGTGGTGAGCGCCGGGATCAGCTCGACCAGCTGCTGCACCGGGGCCGGGTTGAAGAAGTGGATGCCGATGACGTGGTCGGGCCGCGAGGTGGCGACCGCCAGCTTCACCAGCGGGATGGAGGAGGTGTTGGAGGCCAGGATCGCGTCCGGCCGGGTCACCACCTGGTCGAGCACCTGGAAGATCTCGGTCTTCACCTGCTCGTTCTCGACCACGGCCTCGATCACCAGGTCACGGTCGGCGAACTCGCCGAGGTCCGTGGTGAAGCTCAGCCGGGCCTGCGTCGCCGCCAGCTCCTCCTCGGTGATCTTGCCGCGCTCGGCCGCCTTCGACAGGGAGTTGAACAGCCGGGTACGGCCGATCTCCAGCGCTTCGCCGGTGGTCTCGGCGACCTTGACGTCGAGTCCGGCCCGGGCGCACACCTCGGCGATCCCCGCGCCCATCTGACCGCAGCCCACCACTCCGACGCGTTCGATGTCGGTCACATCGTCCCTTTCCGCTCTGTCCGGCGGCGCGCCTCGTGGGCGCCCCGCACCCCTTCGGCCCGCGCGCTTGCGCTGGTTTTCGGCCGGGCAGGTCCGCCGGGTCCCGGTGCCTGCTCCGTTCGTGCACGTTACTCCGAAGTATCAATGATCGATCGCGGGGGTGGGGCATCCTGGCCTCCGGGACGGTCCGTGACCAGGCGGTCCGTGTGCGGTGCAAGAGGGGGCCCGATGGGACGCGTGTCACGCAGGGTGTTCGCGACGGCGGCGCTGGCCGCGCTGGCGACGGTGCCGCAGGCGTCGGCCGCGCCGGTGCGCCGCCCGGCGACGGCGCCGGTCCGCGAGATGCGCGGCATGTGGCTGGCCACCGTGACCAACCGGGACTGGCCCTCCCGGCCGGGCCTGAGCGCGGCCGAGCAGCGCGGCGAACTGCTCGCCCACCTCGACGCGGCCGTCCGCGCCCGGCTCAACACGGTGGTCTTCCAGGTGCGGCCCACGGCCGACGCGCTGTGGCCCTCCCCGTACGAGCCGTGGTCGCGGTACCTGACGGGCACCCAGGGGGTCCACCCCGGCTGGGATCCGCTGGGCACGGCCGTCGCGGAGGCGCACGCCCGCGGTCTGCACCTGCACGCCTGGTTCAACCCGTACCGGGTGGCGATGCACGACGACCCCGCCCGGCTCGCGGCCTCCCACCCGGCCCGCCGCAACCCCGACTGGGTCGTGACGTACGGCGGCAAGCTGTACTACAACCCGGGGCTGCCCGAGGTCCGCGCCTTCGTCCGGGAGGCGATGCTGCACGCCGTGCGCCGCTATCCCGTCGACGCGGTCCACTTCGACGACTACTTCTACCCGTACCCGGTGGCCGGCCAGACCTTCGACGACGACCTGGCCTACGACACCCACGGCGGTGCCTTCCCGGACCGGGCCGCCTGGCGGCGGGACAACGTGGACCGGCTGGTGCGCGAGACGGCCGCCGGGATCAGGGCGGTCCGGCCCGGCACCCGCTTCGGCATCAGCCCCTTCGGGGTGTGGCGCAACGCCGCGACCGACCCCCGCGGCTCGGCCACGCAGGCCGGCGTGCAGACGTACGACGACCTGCACGCGGACACCCGCAGATGGGCCCGGGAGAACTGGATCGACTACATCTGCCCGCAGCTGTACTGGCACATCGGCTTCGCCGCCGCCGACTACGCCGCGCTGCTTCCCTGGTGGGCCGAGGTCGTCCGGGACTCGGGGACCCGGCTGTACGCGGGGGAGGCGCTGTACAAGGCGGGCGATCCGGCGCAGCCCGCGCCCTGGGGGGACCCGGCGGAACTGTCCCGCCACCTCACGCTGGCCGGCCAGTACCCACAGGTGCGCGGGCACGTGTTCTTCGCCGCCCGTGAGGTGGCGGCCGATCCGGCCGGGGCGATGGCGCGGGTGGTCGCCGACCACTACCGGCGGCCGGCGGAGCCCCCGCGCTGATTCCGGGCGCTGATCCCGGGCGATGTCGTCCGGACCCCGGGGTCGCGGCGCCGCCGGGGCGCCGTCTCCCGGGGCCGGCCGATCCGAGCGCCGTCGCCCGGCGCTCAGCGGTGCTGCGTCGCCCTGTGGCGGATCTCGGTGTCGGGCCCGGGCGAGCAGACGCCCTCGTGTCCGTCCTCGAAGCGGACGCGGTAGGGCGGGTTGCCCTCCTGGCCCATCACTTCGACGATCTCGCCGACCTTGTCGTGCTGTCCGACCACCCTGCCGTGCTGGACAAGCTGGTCACCCTCGGTTGCGCGCATCGCGGGCCTCCTCGGCGAATGCGGGAGCAGCGGTCCGTGTCCTCGAGTCTACGGCGGAGCACGCCGCCCGGCAGCGGCCGTGCCCTCCTCAGCCGCGGGCCCGCTGGGTGACGGCGATGCACACCAGCACCGCCGCGGCCGTCAGCGGGGCAGCCGCCGTCAGGTGCTCGTTCAGCAGCAGCACCGACCACACCAGTGTGAGCAGCGGCTGGGCCAGCTGCAACTGGCTGGCCTTGGGGATGCCGATGGCAGCCATGCCCCGGTACCAGACGATCAGCCCGAGGAACTGCGAACCCGCCGCCACCCACAGCAGCCCGGTCACGCTGTGCGCGGTGAGCGTCACCGGCTCGACGGAGAGCGCGATCGCGGCGGCGGGCACGGTGAGCGGCAGGCACAGCATCAGCGCCCAGCCGATCACCTGCCAGCCCGGCATCACCCGGGCCAGCCTGCCGCCCTCGGTGTACCCGGCCGCGCACACCAGCAGCGCCCCGAACAGGTAGAGGTCGGCCGTGGTCAGCGCGCCGCCGCTCTGCTGCACGGTGAAGGCCACGACGGCCGCGGCCCCGGCGAGCGCGGCCAGCCAGAAGGTGCGCGAGGGGCGGGAGCCGACCCGCAGGGCGGACAGCAGCGCCGTGGTCAGCGGGAGCAGGCCCACCACGACGGCCGCGTGCGCGGTGGTCGAGGTCCGCAGCGCCAGCGTCGTCAGCATCGGGAAGCCGAGCACCACCCCGGCGCCGACCACCGCGAGCCCGGGCCAGTGCCGGCGCTCGGGCACCGGGACGCGCAGCGCGAGCAGACAGCCGCCCGCGATCACCGCGGCGAGCACGCTGCGCACGGCCACCAGCGTCCAGGGCCCGAACCCTTCGAGGCCCCAGGCGGTGGCCGGGAAGGTGAGGGAGAAGGCGACGACGCCGAGGGCGGCCTGGAGGGTGCCGAGGCCGCGGCGGTCGGGGGCGGCGGGGACCGCTATCGCCGCTGCGGTAGTAGCGCTACTCTGTGCTCTCATGCATGAGCGTAGCAGTGTCGGTGAACTGGCGGATCGGCTGCGTCAGGAGCTGGACCGCTACTCGCCGGGTGGAAAGCTCCCGTCCAGTCGTGCGCTGGTGGAGCGGTTCCGGGTGAGTCCGGTGACCGTCTCCCGGGCGCTGGCGCAGCTCGCCGCCGAGGGCCTGGTGGTCACCCGGCCGGGTGCCGGGGCCTTCCGCGCGCAGCCCCGTGCCTCCTCCGCCGCCACCGGGGACACCTCCTGGCAGGAGGTCTCCCTCAGCGCGGACGGCGCCGCCGAACTCGTGCCGCGCTCGGTGGACGCCTCCGGGGTGCTGGTCTCACTGGCCGCGCCGCCGCCCGGGGTGATCGAGTTCAACGGCGGCTACCTCCACCCCGGTCTGCAGCCGGAGCGGGCGATGGCGGCGGCGCTGTCCCGGGCCGGACGCCGGCCCGGCGCCTGGGGGCGGCCGCCGATGGAGGGGCTGCCGGAGCTGCGCGAGTGGTTCGCCCGCCAGATCGGCGGCCCGGTCACGGCCGCGGGCGTGCTGATCACCTCCGGCGGCCAGTCCGCGCTGACCACCGCCCTGCGCGCGCTCGCCCCGCCCGGCGCCCCCGTGCTCGTCGAGTCCCCCACCTACCCGGGGATGCTGGCCATCGCCCGCGCGGCGGGGCTGCGCCCCGTGCCCGTCCCGGTGGACGCGGACGGCGTACGGCCCGCCCTGCTCGCCGACGCGTTCCGGGCGACCGGCGCCCGGGTCCTCGTCTGCCAGCCGCTGTTCCAGAACCCGACCGGGGCCGTGCTCGCCCCCGAGCGGCGCGGCGAGGTGCTGCGCATCGCCCGCGACGCGGGCGCCTTCGTGGTCGAGGACGACTTCGTGCGGCGGCTGGTGCACGAGGACGCCGGTCCGCTGCCGCGCCCGCTCGCCGCCGACGACCCCGACGGCGTCGTGGTGCACGTCTGCTCGCTCACCAAGGCGACCTCGCCCAGCTTCCGGGTGAGCGCCCTGGTCGCGCACGGCCCGGTGCTGGAGCGGCTGCGCGCCATCCAGGTCGTCGACACGTTCTTCGTGCCCCGGCCGTTGCAGGAGGCCACGCTGGAGCTCGTCGGCTCGCCCGCCTGGCCGCGCCATCTGCGGGCGGTGTCGGCCGCGTTGCGGTCCCGCCGGGACGCGATGACCGCCGCGCTCCGCCTGCACCTGCCCGAACTCGCCCTGCCGCACATCCCCTCCGGCGGCTACCACCTGTGGCTGCGGCTGCCGGACGGCACGGCCGAGTCCGCGCTGACCGCGGCCGCCCTGCGCGCGGGCGTCGCCGTCACCCCCGGCCGCCCCTACTTCAGCGCCGAACCCCCGGCCGGGCACCTGCGGCTGAGCTTCGCGGCCGTGGCCGGCACGGAGGAGATCGCCGAGGGCGTACGGCGGCTGCGCACCGCCTGCGACGAGGCGCGGGGGCAGCGGGGATAACGGTTCGACGCCGTACGGCGCGAGCTGCGAGCATCCCGCCATGACCGACACCCCGCGCCTGCCCGAGGGCTACGAGATCTCCGCCGACCCCGCCCGGACCGACGCCGCGCGGGTGCACCGCTGGCTGTCCACCGACGCGTACTGGGCCCTGGGCCGCTCGCGCGAGCAGCAGGACCGCGCGATCGAGGGCTCGCTCAACTTCGGCGTGTACGAGACGGCCTCGGGGGAGCAGGTGGCGTACGCGCGGGTCGTGACCGACCGGGCGACCTTCGCCTGGCTGTGCGACGTGTACGTCGACCGCTCGGCGCGCGGCAAGGGGCTCGGCACGGCCCTGGTGGCGGCGGTCCGGGACGAGCTGCGGCCCCTCGGGGTCAAGCGCGTCGCGCTCGCCACGCACGACGCGCACGGCGTGTACGCCGGCCTGGGGTTCCGCCCGCTGGACCGGCCCGAGGAGTGGATGGCGCTCCTGTTCGAGTGAGGGCGGCGGCGCGGACGGTTCGGGCGACTTGTCCGCCCCGTCCTTACCGGTGAGTACAGTCCGGGGCACCTGGAGTGACGGCCCGGCGGCACCCCTTGACCTGACCCCTCCGGCGGCTGACCATCGCCGCATGGCACTTCGGGTCACGTTCGTCGCCGCCGCGGGGAGCTCCCCGGTGCCCTCCGAGCGCTTCGAGGACGCACGGCCGCTGGACCAGGCCGGCTGGAGCGAGGTGCAGCGGGCCGCGCACGACCTGCTGCCGCTCGCGGCGGCCGAGCTGCGCTACTGCTCACCGGCCCCGCGCAGCCGCGCCACCGGCGACGGTCTGGGGTACGCGCCGCTGGTCCAGCTCGCCCTGCGGGACTGCGACATGGGCCGCTGGCGGGGGCTGACCCTGGGCGAGGCGATGGCCCGCGAGCCGGAGGCCGTGGACGCCTGGCTCGCCGACCCGAGGTCCACCCCGCACGGCGGGGAGTCGCTGCCGGACTTCATCGGCCGCGTCGGCGGCTGGCTGGACACCCGGCCGGCCGAGGACGGCTGCCGGGTCGTCGCCGTGGCCGAGCCGTCGGTGATCCGCGCGGCTCTGGTGTACGTGCTCAAGGCGCCGCCCGGCACGTACTGGACCATCGACGTCCGCTCGCTGTCGACGATCACCGTCGCCGGCCGCCCGGGCCGGTGGAGCCTGCGCCTCGAAGGCGTGCCGGCTCAGCCCACGCGCGCGTAGCCGGTGGTGAGCTCCAGGTCCTTGGCCGGGCCGCGCACCCGCCAGACCGCCTGCCAGTGGTCGGCGTCGCGGACGGTGAACTCGCCCCGGTAGAGGTCCGCGGAGCACGGGTGGTCGGCGACGTACCGGCCGGTGCCGAGGTCCAGATCGTGGAACGGGCGGCCGTCCGCGAAGCGTACGTCCACCGTGCCGTCCGGCCCCGGCAGGAAGCGCAGGGTCCGCTCGGCGGGCCGGGTCACGCCCCGCCAGGTGAATTGACCGGACTCCCGTTGCAGCAGACCGCCGCCCTCCAGCGGGCCGAAAACGACGGTCCCCGCGAAGTGTCCCCGCTCGCCGCTCGCCAGGTCCCGCACGGTCCGCCGCGCCCGCCAGCGGCCGCTCAGGTAGTCCAGCGCATCGGACACCGGCCAGAAGTCGCCCATCCCGCCCCGCTCTCCGTTCCCGTTCACCGGCGCAGGACCCATTGACGTGCTCCTGCCTCCTCCCTATCTTGCCGTTCGAAGTGCTGACCAACGGTCGAAATTCCGAACAACTCCCGAACCACTCCCGTGTCACCCAGAGAGAGCCGCGGAGTATCCATGTCACGCACCGCCCCACGCCGCACCCGCCTCAGACTCGGTCTCACCGCCACCGCGCTCCTGACGGCCGCCACCCTGGTCCCCGCGCCCGCGCACGCCGAGGACGTCACCGACTACACGATCAGCGTCGACCCGGCCGCCCAGGGCGCGGCGATCGACGACACGATGTACGGCGTCTTCTTCGAGGACATCAACCGGGCCGCCGACGGCGGGCTGTACGCCGAGCTCGTGCAGAACCGGTCCTTCGAGTACTCCACCGCCGACAACGGCTCCTACACGCCCCTGACCTCCTGGACGGCCGCCGGCACCGCCGAGGTGGTGGACGACTCCGGGCGGCTGAACGAGCGCAACCGCAACTACCTCTCGCTGGGCGCCGGTTCGTCCGTCACGAACGCCGGCTACAACACCGGCATCCGGCTCGAGCAGGGCGAGCGGTACGACTTCTCCGTATGGGCCCGGGCCGCGGGCGGCAGCACGCTCACCGTCTCCCTGAAGGACGCCGCGGGCCCGCTGGCCACCGCCCGCCAGGTCGCCGTCGAGGGCGGATGGGCCAAGTACCGCGCCACCTTCACCGCGTCCCGCACCAGCAACCGCGGACGCCTCGCCGTCGCCTCCTCGAACGCCGCGGCGCTCGACATGGTGTCGCTCTTCCCGCGCGAGACCTTCCGGAACCAGCCGAACGGCCTGCGCAAGGACCTCGCCGAGAAGATCGCCGCGCTGAAGCCCGGCTTCGTGCGCTTCCCCGGCGGCTGCCTGGTCAACACCGGCTCCATGGAGGACTACAGCGAGTCCTCCGGGTGGCAGCGCAAGCGCTCCTACCAGTGGAAGGACACCATCGGCCCGGTCGAGGAGCGCGCCACCAACGCCAACTTCTGGGGCTACAACCAGAGTTACGGCCTCGGCTACTACGAGTACTTCCGCTTCGCGGAGGACGTCGGCGCCATGCCGCTGCCCGTCGTGCCGGCCCTGGTCACCGGCTGCGGCCAGAACAGGGCCACCGACGACGAGGCGCTGCTGAAGCGGCACATCCAGGACACCCTGGACCTCATCGAGTTCGCCAACGGCCCCGCCACCTCCACCTGGGGCCAGGTGCGCGCCGGGATGGGCCACCCGAAGCCCTTCGGCCTCACCCACATCGGCGTCGGCAACGAGGAGAACCTCCCCCGCGAGTTCTTCGCCCGCTTCCAGCGGTTCCGTGCCGCCATCGAGGCGGAGTACCCGGACATCACCGTCGTCTCCAACTCCGGCCCCGACGACTCCGGCACGACCTTCGACACCGCCTGGCAGCTCAACCGCGAGGGCGACGTCGACCTGGTCGACGAGCACTACTACAACAGCCCGCAGTGGTTCCTGCAGAACAACGACCGCTACGACTCCTACGACCGGGGCGGCCCCAAGGTCTTCCTCGGCGAGTACGCCTCGCAGGGCAACGCCTGGAAGAACGGCCTCGCCGAAGCGGCGTTCATGACCGGTCTGGAGCGCAACGCGGACGTCGTGAAGCTCGCCTCGTACGCGCCGCTGCTCGCCAACGAGGACTACGTCCAGTGGTCGCCGGACATGATCTGGTTCAACAACCACGCCTCCTGGGGCTCGGCCAACTACGAGGTCCAGAAGCTGTTCATGACCAACGTCGGCGACCGCGTGGTCCCGTCGCGGGCGAGCACCACGCCGGACGTCAGCGGCCCCCTCACCGGCGCCGTCGGCCTGTCGACCTGGGCGACGAGCGCGGCGTACGACGACGTGAAGGTGACCTCCGCCGACGGTACGGCCCTGCTGAGCGACGACTTCTCCGGTGACGCCTCGCAGTGGACCCACAGCGGCGGCGGCAGCTGGAGCGTGCGGGACGGGCAGTACGTGCAGACCGACGAGGCCGCCGAGAACACCCTGGTGACGGCGGGCGACCCGGCCTGGCACGACTACGACCTGCACGTGAAGGCCACCAAGAAGGCCGGCAAGGAGGGCTTCCTCGTCGCCTTCGGCGTCAAGGACACCGGCAACTACTACTGGTGGAACCTCGGCGGCTGGAACAACACCCGGTCCGCCGTCGAGCAGGCCTCCGACGGCGGCAAGTCGACGCTGATCTCCAAGGCCGGGTCGATCGAGACGGGCCGCGCCTACGACATCGACGTCAAGGTGCGGGGCCGCCAGGTCACCCTCTACCTCGACGGCCAGGAGTGGGGCAGCTTCACCGACGACAAGCCGGCCGAGCCGTTCCGCCAGGTGGTCACCGAGGACGCCCGCACCGGTGAGCTGATCGTCAAGGTCGTCAACGCCCAGCCGGCCGAGGCCCGCACGGCGATCGACCTGGGCGGCGCGAAGGTCGCGTCCCGGGCCCGCGTCACCACCCTGGCCGCCGACGCGGAGGCGGTGAACACCGAGACGGACGCCCCGGTCACCCCGGTGACGTCCACGTTCCGAGGGGTCGCGGACGAGTTCACGTACACGTTCCCGGCGCACTCGGTGACGTTCCTGAGGATCGCGCGGCGGTAGCCGACCGCGGGTGCGGGCCGCCGTCCGGACAGACGGCGGCCCGCACCCGCGCAGGCCGTGCGGTACGTCTCAGTGGCGCAGCAGCAGGGTGACACCGGCCAGGACGGCGCCGAGCACGATCGCGGCGACGCCGTGGGCGACGCGGTGCGCGCGCAGCCGGGGCACCAGCCGGTCCACGGCGATCCGGCCGGGGCCGGTCAGGGCGAGGCCCACCGCGACCAGCGTGATCAGCAGCTCGTACTCGACGCCCTCGGGGGCGAAGAAACCGCCGCCCCACTTGACGGAGACCGCGTTGACCAGCGTGCCGGCGACGGCCGCGGCGGCGAGCGGGGTGAGGAGTCCGAGGGCGAGGGCGAGTCCGCCGAGGGTCTCGGTCAGCCCGGCCACGACGGCGAACGTCTCGGGCGCGGGGTAGCCGAGGGAGGCGAAGAACATCCCGGTGCCCTCGACGCCGCCGCCCGAGAACCAGCCGAACAGCTTCTGGACGCCGTGCGCGGCCATGGTCAGGCCGAGGGCGAGCCGCAGGACCAGCAGGCCGATGTCGTAGGCGCGGGCGGGGGCGGCGGGGGCGTCCTGGCCGGTCGTGGCCGCGGGGCGGGGCAGGGTCGTGGCGGGACTCGTCATGGGGGGAACTCCTCGGGGACGGCGAGGGCGGAGGGCGTCGCGCGGCATCGGACGACGGCACCACCCATAAAGCTTGAAGCTTCAAGCTAAACCAGGAAAGGCGCTTGCTTCAAGTTTCAAGCAATGGGTCCGCCCGGGTATGACTCCGGAGGTCCATGCGAGGCATTGCATAAGTCTGCATTTCTGCGTATAGTCATGCCATCGAGGAGGAGGTTCCATGTCCGTACGTGCGGCAGTGGCCGGAGCGAGTGGGTACGCGGGCGGCGAGCTGCTGCGTCTGCTGCTCACCCACCCCGAGGTCGAGATCGGTGCCCTCACCGGCGACTCCAACGCCGGCCGGCGGCTCGGCGCGCTGCAACCGCACCTGCTGCCGCTCGCCGACCGGGTCCTGGAGCCGACCACCCCCGAGGTCCTCGCCGGACACGACGTCGTGTTCCTCGCGCTGCCGCACGGGCAGTCGGCCGCCGTCGCCGAGCAGCTCGGCCCGGACGTGCTCGTGATCGACATGGGCGCCGACTTCCGCCTGCGCGACGCCGCCGACTGGGAGCGGTTCTACGGCTCCCCGCACGCCGGCACCTGGCCGTACGGCCTGCCCGAACTGCCGGGTGCCCGCGCCGCGCTGGAGGGGTCCAAGCGCGTCGCGGTGCCCGGTTGCTACCCGACCGCCGTCTCACTCGCCCTCTTCCCGGCGTACGCGGCCCGACTCGCCGGGTCCGAGGCCGTGATCGTCGCCGCGTCCGGCACGTCCGGTGCCGGCAAGTCGCCCAAACCGCACCTGCTGGGCTCGGAGGTCATGGGCTCCATGACGCCGTACGGCGTGGGCGGCGGACACCGGCACACGCCCGAGATGATCCAGAACCTCAGCGCGGCCGCGGGCGGACGGGTCTCCGTCTCCTTCACCCCGACCCTCGCCCCGATGCCGCGCGGCATCCTCGCCACGTGCAGCGCGCAGGCACTCCCCGGCGTCACCGCCGAGTCCCTGCGCGCGGCCTACGCGAAGGCCTTCGCGGACGAGCCCTTCGTCCACCTGCTCCCCGAGGGCCAGTGGCCCGCCACGGCCTCCGTCAACGGTTCCAACGCCGTTCAGGTGCAGGTCGCGTACGACGCGGCCGCGGGCAGGATCATCGCGATCAGCGCCATCGACAACCTGACCAAGGGCACCGCGGGCGGTGCCGTCCAGAGCATGAACATCGCCCTGGGCCTCGACGAGGCCACCGGGCTGACGACGATCGGAGTTGCGCCGTGAGTGTGACGGCAGCAAAGGGATTCACGGCGGCGGGCATCGCCGCCGGGATCAAGGAGAACGGCAACCCCGACCTGGCCCTCGTGGTCAACAACGGCCCCCGCCGCGCCGCCGCCGGCGTCTTCACCTCCAACCGCGTCAAGGCCGCACCGGTGCTCTGGTCCGAGCAGGTGCTCAGGAGCGGGCAGCTGTCCGCCGTCGTCCTCAACTCGGGCGGCGCCAACGCCTGCACCGGACCCAAGGGCTTCCAGGACACCCACGCCACCGCCGAGAAGGCCGCCGAGGTACTGGGGACGGGCGCGGGCGACATCGCCGTCTGCTCCACCGGGCTCATCGGCGTCCTGCTCCCCATGGACAAGCTGCTCCCCGGCGTCGAGACGGCCGCCGCCGCGCTGTCCGAGCACGGCGGCGAGAAGGCCGCCATCGCCATCAAGACCACCGACACCGTGCACAAGACGTCCGTCGTCACCCAGGACGGCTGGACCGTCGGCGGCATGGCCAAGGGCGCCGGCATGCTCGCCCCCGGCCTCGCCACCATGCTCGTCGTCCTCACCACCGACGCCGACCTGGACAGCGCCACCCTGGACAAGGCCCTGCGCGCCGCCACCAAGGTCACCTTCGACCGCGTCGACTCCGACGGCTGCATGTCCACCAACGACACCGTGCTGCTGCTCGCCTCGGGCGCCTCGGGCGTCACCCCCGCTTACGACGAGTTCGCGGACGCCGTACGGGCCGTCTGCGACGACCTCGGCCAGCAGCTCATCCGCGACGCCGAGGGCGCCAGCAAGGACATCAAGGTCGAGGTGGTGGGCGCCGCGACCGAGGACGACGCCGTGGAGGTGGGCCGCTCCATCGCCCGCAACAATCTCCTGAAGTGCGCCATCCACGGCGAGGACCCCAACTGGGGCCGCGTGCTCTCCGCGATCGGCACCACGAAGGCCGCCTTCGAGCCCGACCGCCTCAACGTCGCCATCAACGGCGTCTGGGTGTGCAGGAACGGCGGTGTCGGCGAGGACCGCGAGCTGGTCGACATGCGCTACCGCGAGGTGCACATCGTCGCCGACCTCGCCGCCGGCTCCGAGACCGCCACGATCTGGACCAACGACCTCACCGCCGACTACGTCCACGAGAACAGCGCCTACTCCTCATGACCACGACGCGCAAGCACACCGCGCTGCCCAAGGCACAGATCCTCATCGAGGCCCTGCCCTGGCTGACCCGGCACCACGGGAAGACCGTCGTCATCAAGTTCGGCGGCAACGCCATGGTGGACGAGGACCTGAAGGCCGCCTTCGCCCAGGACGTGGTCTTCCTGCGGCACGCCGGCCTCAAACCCGTCGTCGTGCACGGCGGCGGCCCGCAGATCAGCGCCGCCCTCGACAAGCACGGCATCGTCAGCGAGTTCAAGGCCGGCCTGCGCGTCACCACCGAGGACGCCATGGACGTCGTACGGATGGTGCTCGCCGGGCAGGTGCAGCGGGAACTGGTCGGGCTGCTCAACCAGCACGGACCGTTCGCCGTCGGCCTCACCGGCGAGGACGCCCACACCCTCACCGCCACCAGGCACCGGCCCCGGATCGACGGCGAACCCGTCGACATCGGGCGGGTCGGCGAGATCACCGCCACCGACACCGGCGCGCTCGAGGCGCTGCTCGCCGACGGCCGCATCCCGGTGGTCTCCTCGATCGCCCGCAGCCAGGACGACCACCACGTCTACAACGTCAACGCCGACACCGCGGCCGCGGCACTCGCCGCCGCGCTGGGAGCCGAGACCCTCATGGTCCTCACGGACGTCGAGGGGCTCTACGAGGACTGGCCGAACAGCGACGAGGTGATCAGCCGCCTCACCGCCTCCCAGCTCGAGAAACTCCTGCCGGAGCTGTCCTCCGGCATGGTGCCGAAGATGGAGGGCTGTCTGCACGCCGTACGCAACGGCGTCACCACCGCCCGCGTCATCGACGGCCGGGTCCAGCACTCGATCCTGCTGGAGATCTTCACCGACGAGGGCATCGGCACGATGGTCGTGCCCGACGAGACGCCGGACACCCAGGGGGAGTCGTGAACAACCAGGAACTGACCGCCCGGTGGCAGGGCGCGCTCATGAACAACTACGGCACCCCCCGGCTGCCCCTGGTGCGCGGCGAGGGCGTCAAGGTGTGGGACGCCGAGGGCCGGGAGTACCTCGACTTCGTCGGCGGCATCGCCACCAACGCGCTCGGGCACGCCCACCCGGCGATCGTGGAGGCGGTCGGCCGGCAGATCGCCTCCCTCGGCCACATCTCCAACTTCTTCATGGCCGAGCCGACCGTCGCCCTCGCCGAACGGCTCCTCCAGCTCTTCGGCCGGGACGGCAGGGTCTTCTTCTGCAACTCCGGCGCGGAGGCCAACGAGGCGGCGTTCAAGATCGGCCGGCTGACCGGCCGGACGCACGTCGTCGCCACCGAGGGCGGCTTCCACGGCCGCACCATGGGCGCCCTCGCGATGACCGGCCAGCCCGGCAAGCGGGAGCCCTTCGCCCCGCTGCCCGGAGACATCACGCACGTGCCCTACGGCGACGCGCAGGCCCTGGCCGCCGCGGTGACGCAGGACACGGCCCTGGTGATCATCGAGCCGGTCCAGGGCGAGAACGGCGTCGTGGTCCCGCCCGCCGGATACCTGAAGGCGGCGCGGGCGATCACCGCCGCGACGGGGGCGCTGCTCGTCCTCGACGAGGTGCAGACCGGCATCGGCCGGACCGGCTCCTGGTTCGAGTACCAGGCCCACGAGGGCGTCCTGCCCGACGTCGTCACCCTCGCCAAGCAGCTGGGCGGCGGACTCCCGCTCGGCGCCACCGTCGCCTTCGGGCGCGCCGCCGACCTGCTCCGGCCGGGCCACCACGGCACGACCTTCGGCGGCAACCCGGTCGCCTGCGCCGCCGGACTCGCCGTCCTCGACACCATCGCCGACGAGGGCCTGCTGGAGAACGTCAAGCGGCAGAGCGAGAAACTGCGGGACGGGATCGAAGCGCTCGGCCACGCCTTGATCGACCATGTCCGGGGCGCGGGCCTCCTCCTGGGTATCGTGCTCACCGAGCCGCTCGCGCCCCAGGCGCAACAGGCGGCCCAGGACGCCGGATTCCTCGTGAACGCGCCCGCCCCCGATGTCGTACGGCTCATGCCGCCGCTGAACCTCGGGGACGACGCGGTGGACGCCTTCCTCGGGGCGCTGCCCGGCATCCTGGACCAGGCCGGTACGGCGGGCGGGGAAGGACGATCCGGAGAATGAGACGACGATGAGCCAGGAGCAGGACCAGGGCCAGCACGGCGGGCCCGCCGTGCCGCAGACGCGCACCGCACGCCACCGCCGGATCGTGGACATCCTCAACCGGGAGCCGGTGCGCTCGCAGAGCCAGCTGGCGAAGCTGCTCGCCGACGACGGGCTGAGCGTCACCCAGGCGACGCTCTCCCGCGACCTGGACGAGCTGAACGCGGTGAAGATCCGCAACACCGACGGCGACCTCATCTACGCGGTGCCGAGCGAGGGGGGTTTCCGCACCCCCCGCGCGCCGCTGGGCGGGTCCGCCAAGGAGGAGCGGATGCGGCGGCTCTCCCAGGAACTGCTGATCTCCGCGGAGGCCTCGGCCAACCTGGTCGTCCTGCGTACCCCGCCCGGCGCGGCCCAGTTCCTCGCCTCGGCCATCGACCAGGCGGAACTGCACGACATCCTGGGCACCATCGCCGGCGACGACACGCTGCTGCTGATCAGCAGGGCGCCGACGGGGGGCCAGGCCCTGGCCGACCACCTGCTGCGCCTGGCCCAGAACGGACACTGAGGCGAGCGGCCGCGGCGGGCGGTTGGGAGCGTTGTTCCCGGCGCCCCTGAGGAAGCCGCGGCACCGCCCGCGGTCGGTGGACCTACCGCCCCGCGGCCGAGTTCCCTCAGCCCAGGCGGGCGGCCAGCCCCCCGGTGCACCGCACCTCGTCGCCCGCCGTGATCAGCAGGCCCTCGACGTCCGGCAGCGACTCCAGCCACCGCAGCCCGTCCCGCGACCCCATCGCGAATGCCGCCGTCGCCCAGCAGTCCGCCCAGGTGAGCCGCGGCGCGACCACCGTCACGGCGACCAGGTCGGTCACCGCGGACCGCCCCGTACGGGGGTCGACGATGTGATCCCCCCGCTCGGCGGTGCCGGACGTCGCCACCGCGAGTTCGGCCGCACCGGCCGCCGAGACGACCGCCGCCAGCCCCCCGGGCCGCAGCGGGTCCGACACGCCGACCCGCCAGGGCCGGTCCGCCTCCGGCGCGCCCAGCAGCTGGACGTCGCCGCCGCCGTTGACGCTCACGCCCGTCGCACCGGCCGCGGCGAGCCGCAGCGCCGCCCGCTCGGCGGCCCAGCCCTTGACGATCCCGGTCGGGTCGAGCCGGCCCCGGTAGCGGGGGCTGAACCAGCCCCCGCTCACCCGTTCCGCCTCCGCGGCCAGCTCCAGCACCTCGGCGACCTCGGGATCGCACTCCCCGACGGTCAGCTCGCCGCGCGCCAGCCGGGAGACCTGGCTGTCCTCGCGGTACGTGCTGAACACCTCGTCGACCCGGTGCAGCCAGGCGACCGCCTCGTCCACCGCCGCGCGCACCGCTGCGGGGGCCCCGCCGCGGACGTCGAGGGAGAAGACGGTCCCCATCGTCTCCTCCGCACGACGCACCGCGGCGGGAGTCCCGGCGGGTTCCGCCACCGTGTCAGCCACCCGCCTTGTCGAGCGCCGACTGCAGCGACTGCTGGTACCCGGCGCTGGTGTAGGTGGCCCCCGACACCGCGTCGATCTCCGCGCTGCCGGCCGCCACCGCCGCCTCGTTGAGCCTCGGTACGGCGTCGGAGGTGATCCGGTCGCTCTGCCCGCCCCGCGGTGCCCGCACCGCCTCGGCCCCGGTGACCTTCCCGCCGCTGACGGTGATCCGGACCTGCACCGGCCCGTACTGCGTCTGTGCCGCGTCCCCGGTGACGGTCCGCGCCTGCGCGTTCCCGGCGTTCCCGCCGCCCCCGGACCCGGACCCGCCCCCGGACCCGGAGGGCTCGGAGGAGCCCGCGGCCCGCGCCTTGTCGAGCGCCGACTGCAGCGACTGCTGGTACCCGGCGCTGGTGTAGGTCGCCCCCGACACCGCGTCGATGTCCGCCCCCTGGGCGGTGACGGCCGCCTGGTTGAGCCGGGGCACGGCGTTGGAGGTGACCTGGTCGCTCTGGCCGCCCTTCGGCGCCTGGACGGCCTCCGCCTTGGTGATCCTTCCGCCGCTCACCGTCAGCCGGACCTGTACCGCGCCGTACTGGGTGCGGGCCGCGTCCCCGGTGACCGTGCCGTCACCGATGGCCCGGGTGCCGCCCTGCGGCGACTGGGCTGCCGCGGGCGGTGCGGTGCCGCCCGCCGCGGCGGCCGGGCCCGGGTCGGACGCCGGCTTGAGCGACAGCAGCAGCACGATGCCGGAGACGGTGGCGGCGGTCGCGAGGACGGCACGCCGGACGGGGTGGGACTTCCTCATCGCTTCTCAAGCTCCTGATGGGTGTGGACGGCCCGTCGCTCACATCTCGAACGACTCGTGGTGGATACGGCGGGCGGGGACCCCGGCGCCGCGCAGTGCCTGGTACACCGTCTGCGCGAACCCGGGGGGCCCGCACAGGAAGACGTCGTGGCGGTCGACGTCCGGGATCTTCCGCTGGAGGCTCTCCGCGGAGATGTCGGGCCGCTCGCCGTCGGGGCTGTTCACCGCGTACATCAGCCGCGCGCCGCGCTCCTCGGCGATCCCGGCCAGCTCGCCCCACAGCGCCAGGTCCTGGGTGCTGTTGGCGCGGTAGAGCAGGGTGATGTCGCCGGCGGCGCCGGGCAGCGTCTCGAACAGCGCCCGCATCGGGGTGATGCCGACCCCGCCCGCCACCAGCAGCACCTTGCCGCGGCTGCGGCGCTGCGCGGTCAGCGCCCCGTACGGGCCCTCCGCCCACACCTTCGTGCCGGGCTCCAGTTCGCGCAGCCGGGAGCTGTGGTCGCCGATCGCCTTCACCGTGATCCGCAGCATGTCCGGGCGGGGTGCCGCCGACAGCGAGTACGGGTGGGAGCTGAACCGCATCCCGGGCGCCAGGAACCGCCAGCGGAAGAACTGCCCGGCCTCCGCGCCCATCCGGTGCAGCCGGCGCCCGCCGATCAGCACGGACACGATCCCCGGTGTCTCCTCGACGACCGCCTCCACCCGCATCCGGTGCCGCAGGTTCAGCCGGACGGGGGTGATGATCCGGTACCACAGGACCAGCGCGGTCACGGTGCCGTACAGCCCGTACCAGAAGGTCTTCGCGGCCGGTTCGACGGCGAACTCGTTGCCGGTGGTGATCTGGTGCCAGAACGTCAGATAGACCGCCGCGTACGTCAGCAGGTGCACGTGGTACCAGCCGTCGTACGGCAGCCGGCGCCGGATCCCGCCGACGGAGAGCAACGCGATCAGGAACAGCAGGCCGGTGCCGACGGCGGCCTTGCCCATGTCCGGCAGGGTGGTGACGGAGGTGACGGTCTGCTGCACGATGCCGCCGAGGCTCCGCCCCGCCTGGCGGGCGTAGCCCCACATGATCAGGAAGACGTGGGCGAGCACCAGGCTGACGGTGTAGCGGCCGCTCATCGCGTGCCAGCGGGCGACCCGGTCCGAGCCCACCCGGCGCTCCAGCGCGGGCACCCGCGCCATCTGGAGCACCACCAGGGCCATCAGGTAACCGGCGAGCAGGCCCGTGATCCGCCCGGCGGCGACGATCCTCCCGGTGGTGTCGGCGATGGACGGGGTGCTGCTCCACCACAGCCAGAGCACGGCCGCCGCGCCCGCCGCCACGGCGAGCAGCAGCGGGACGGCGGGGGAGCGGCGGGGACGGATGCGGCGCATCGTCTGGCGGCGGGCGGCACGGCCGCCGGCGAGCGTGGTGGTCACGGTTCCTCCGTGGGGACTTGACCCTTGGCCCACAGATACGTGCCGTCACGCGGGAGTGTTCAGCGCGGCCGCCGGCCGACGAGGACGGCGGCGCCCGGGTGCGGGGCTCAGAGCGTGGACGGGGGCAGCGGCAGCGGCAGCCCGGGCAGTCCGTCCAGGCTGGTGGCGATGTGCTCCTTCTTGGTGAAGTACGCGTCGAGCGAGGCGTCGTCCTCCCGCGCGAACCGCTTCTCGTGCAGGTCCCGCTCGCTCTCGTACGCCATGAAGGGGACCGCGTAGCCGCAGGTGTCCCGGATCAGTTCGGCCGTCACGACGATGACGGCGCGCAGGCCGTGGGCGCCGGGGTCGATGCCGGGGAAGCGGGCGAGCAGCTCGCCGAAGCGCGGGTCGTCCCGGAAGACCGGCTCGCCGCGGCCGTGCACGCGCACGATGTTCGGCGGGCCCTGGAAGGCGCACCACATCAGGGTGATGCGGCCGTTCTCCCGCAGATGGGCGATGGTCTCGGCGTTGGAGCCGGCGAAGTCGAGGTAGGCGACGGTGAGTTCGTCGAGGACCGCGAAGGAGCCCTTGAGCCCCTTGGGCGAGAGGTTGACCGTGCCGTCGGCGGACAGGGGGGCGGTGGCGGTGAAGAAGACGGGCTGTTCCTCGATGAAGGTGCGGAGGCGGCCGTCTATGCGCGCATAGGTCTTTCCCATGTCCAGCGATTATCGACGCAGATCTTTCGTTTGTCTAAGGAATTGAGGGTGGGAGGAGAAACCGTGGCCGCCCCGGCCGGCGCTCATACGGGGCGGCCACGGCGCCTGTCACCTCACTTGGTGAGGGTGCAGGCGGTCAGGGAGTCCAGGCCGGCGGGGCGTTCGGCGGTGCGGCCGATGGCGGTGGCGATGCGGTTGACGGTGGCGACGCGCTTGTCCTCCAGGGGGCCGAGGACGGCGTTCCGGACGAAGTCGGGTCCGCCCTGGCCGACGGTGTCGACGAGTCGTTTGTTCGCTTCGTCGATCTGGGTGGTGAGCAGGGTGAGGTTGCGGTCGACCTCGGCCTGCGCGGAGGCGGGTATCGCGGGCAGCCGGGAGGCGACGTCGGGGCAGGAGACCGTCCCGGCTCCCGCGCCCCCGCTCTGACCGCTGTCCTCCCCGCTGTCCTCGCCGGTCTCGCCGCCGCTGTCCTCGGCGGTCTCCTCGGCGGGCGGGGGCGTGGCCGCCTCGCCGCCGGCGTCGTCCTGGTCCGCCGCGCCGTCCCCGTCGAGCGAGCACGGGGCGAGGGAGTCCAGGCCGGCGGGGCGTTCGGCGGTGCGGCCGATGGCGGTGGCGATGCGGTTGACGGTGGCGACGCGCTTGTCCTCCAGGGGGCCGAGGACGGCGTTCCGGACGAAGTCGGGTCCGCCCTGGCCGGCGGTGTCGACGAGTCGATTGTTCGCTTCGTCGATCTGGGTGGCGAGCAGGGTGAGGTTGCGGTCGACCTCGGCCTGCGCGGAGGCGGGTATCGCGGGCAGCCGGGAGGCGACGTCGGGGCAGGAGACCGTCCCCGGGTCCGACAGCGTCCGGGCCTCCGTGCCGTCGCCGTCCCCGGACGGCTCACCGGCGAGGGCGGAACCGGCGATCACCGCGCCGGACAGTGCCAGCGCGGCGGCGCCGCCGACCAGGCCGACACGGCGCTTGCTGTACTTCGGAAGAGCCCTGGACATGCGGATGCCTCACTCGGGGTCGGGGGTGCGGTCGTGTCTCGGTGGACCGGCGCGGCGCCTGCGTCCGGTTCGGCGAGGAGTACGGGAAAGCGGTTGCGCCCGTTCACGTCCATCCGGATCCGGCCGCCGCATGGCCGGATCCATGACCCTCACGAGGGCAGATTGACGAATCATGCGGACTCCTGCATACTCATGCATGTCAGCGAATGCACTGTGAGGAGAAACCCGTGACCGAGCGCGTCGTACTCGCCTACTCAGGCGGTCTGGACACCTCCGTCGCCATCGGCTGGATCGCCGAGGAGACGGGCGCCGAGGTCATCGCCGTTGCGGTCGACGTCGGCCAGGGCGGCGAGGACCTGGACGTCATCCGCAAGCGCGCCATCGCCTGCGGTGCCGTCGAGGCCGAGGTCGCGGACGCCAAGGACGAGTTCGCCGAGGAGTACTGCCTCCCGGCGATCAAGGCCAACGCCCTCTACATGGACCGCTACCCGCTGGTCTCCGCCCTGTCCCGGCCGACGATCGTCAAGCACCTCGTCGCCGCCGCGCAGAAGCACGGCGCCACCACCGTCGCCCACGGCTGCACCGGCAAGGGCAACGACCAGGTCCGCTTCGAGGCCGGCATCGTCGCCCTCGCCCCCGACCTGAAATGCATCGCCCCGGTCCGCGACTACGCCATGACCCGCGACAAGGCCATCGCCTTCTGCGAGGCCAAGGGCCTGCCGATCGCCACCACCAAGAAGTCCCCGTACTCCATCGACCAGAACGTCTTCGGCCGCGCCATCGAGACCGGCTTCCTCGAGGACATCTGGAACGCGCCGATCGAGGACATCTACGAGTACACCCAGAACCCGGCCGCGGCCCGCGAGCCCGACGAGGTGATCATCTCCTTCAAGGAGGGCGTCCCCGTCGCCATCGACGGCAGGCCCGTCACCGTGCTCCAGGCCATCCAGCAGCTCAACGAGCGCGCCGGCGCCCAGGGCATCGGCCGGATCGACATGGTCGAGGACCGCCTCGTCGGCATCAAGTCCCGCGAGGTCTACGAGGCCCCCGGCGCGATCGCCCTGATCACCGCCCACCAGGAGCTGGAGAACGTCACGGTCGAGCGTGAACTCGCCCGCTACAAGCGGGGCGTCGAGCAGCGCTGGAGCGAGCTGGTCTACGACGGCCAGTGGTTCTCCCCGCTCAAGCGCGCCCTGGACGGCTTCGTCGACGAGGCCAACCAGCACGTCACCGGCGACATCCGGATGACCCTGCACGGCGGCCGCGCCGTCGTCACCGGCCGGCGCTCGGAGTCGTCGCTGTACGACTTCAACCTGGCCACCTACGACACCGGCGACACCTTCGACCAGGCCGCCGCCAAGGGCTTCATCGACATCTACAGCCTGTCGTCGAAGATCGCCGCCAAGCGCGACCTCGCGTAACCGGCCGGCCGGCCCTCACACGCACTAGCCTGACAGCCGCCTCCCCACCCGACCGTGGGGAGGCGGCGGCACATCCGGAACCTTCGAGGAGCAACGCAAGTGAGCAGCAACAGCGGTGACGTACGGCTCTGGGGCGGCCGTTTCGCCGACGGTCCCGCCGAGGCCCTGGCGAAGCTGTCCGCGTCCGTCCACTTCGACTGGCGACTCGCCCCCTACGACATCGCCGGCTCGCGCGCCCACGCGCGCGTGCTGCGCACGGCGGGGCTGCTCACCGAGGACGAGCTGACCCGGATGCTCGCCGGGCTCGACCAGCTGGAAGCCGACGTGGCGTCGGGCGACTTCACCGGCACCATCGCCGACGAGGACGTGCACACCGCCCTGGAGCGCGGTCTGCTGGAGCGCCTCGGCCCGGACCTCGGCGGCAAGCTGCGCGCCGGACGGTCCCGCAACGACCAGGTGGCCACCCTCTTCCGCATGTACCTGCGGGACCACGCCCGCACCCTCGGCGGTCTGATCGCCGACCTCCAGGACGCGCTGGTCGGCCTCGCCGAGGCCCACCCGGACGTGGCCATGCCCGGCCGCACCCACCTCCAGCACGCCCAGCCGGTGCTCTTCGCCCACCACGTCCTCGCCCACGTCCAGGCGCTGTCCCGGGACGCGGAGCGGCTGCGCCAGTGGGACGAGCGGACGGCCGTGTCGCCGTACGGCTCGGGTGCCCTGGCCGGGTCGTCCCTCGGCCTGGACCCCGAGGCGGTCGCCCGTGACCTCGGCTTCGAGCACGGCAGCGCGGCCAATTCCATCGACGGCACGGCCTCCCGGGACTTCGTCGCCGAGTTCGCCTTCATCACCGCGATGATCGGGGTGAACGTCTCCCGGATCGCCGAGGAGATCATCATCTGGAACACGAAGGAGTTCTCCTTCGTGACGCTGCACGACGCCTTCTCCACCGGTTCGTCGATCATGCCGCAGAAGAAGAACCCGGACATCGCCGAGCTGGCGCGCGGCAAGTCCGGCCGTCTGATCGGCAACCTGACCGGCCTGATGGCGACGCTCAAGGCGCTGCCGCTGGCCTACAACCGCGACCTCCAGGAGGACAAGGAGCCGGTCTTCGACTCCATCGACCAGCTGGAGGTGCTGCTGCCCGCCTTCACCGGCATGATGGCCACCCTCACCGTGCACCGCGAGCGGATGGAGGAGCTGGCCCCGGCCGGCTTCTCGCTCGCCACCGACATCGCCGAGTGGCTGGTCAAGCAGGGCGTGCCGTTCCGTGTCGCGCACGAGGTGGCCGGCGAGTGCGTCAAGGCCGCCGAGGCCGAGGGCAAGGAGCTGGACGAGCTGACCGACGAGCAGTTCGCGAAGATCTCCGCCCACCTCACCCCGGACGTCCGCTCGGTCCTGAACGTCCCCGGCGCCCTCGCCTCCCGCGACGGCCGCGGCGGCACCGCCCCGAGCGCGGTCGCGGTCCAGCTCGCGGAAGTGAAGGCGGACGTGGCGGCCCAGCACGCCTGGGCGACGGCGAAGCAGCGGTAGGGCGGCACCCTCGCGGGCCCGGGAACTGTGCGTAGCCCCCCGCGAAACAACCGCGGCACCCCGAGGTCCTGGGCGGAGCCAAGGTCATCGCGGGTTACGTTGGTCGGAAACCGTACCGGAGCCGACCCACGGAGCCCGCGATGCCCTTCGCCCGACTGGCAACAGCGACGACCCCCACCTGCCACATCGGCCTCGGCCTCGCCGCGATCGGCCGCCCCGGCTAATCAACCTCGGCCGGGACCGGGACCTCGGCGAGGACCGCGACGTCGAGACCCTGCGCAGCCGCACCCACGAACTCCTCGACGCCGCCTACGCCCAGGGCGTCCGCTACGTCGACGTGGCCCGCTCCTACGGCCGCTCCGAGGAGTTCCTCGCCGAGTGGCTGGAGAAGCGGCCGGACGCCGACGACGTCGTCATCGGCAGCAAGTGGGGCTACACCTACACCGCCGACTGGTCCACCGACGCCGAGCGGCACGAGGTCAAGGACCACTCCCTCGCGGCCTACGAGCGTCAGCGCGCCGAGACCGACGCCCTGCTCGGGGACCGGCTCGACCTCTACCAGATCCACTCGGTGACCCCGGAGAGCCCCGCCCTCACCGACAAGGAACTGCACGCCCGGCTGGCGGACGCGGCGGCCCGGGGACTCACCGTCGGCTTCTCCACCAGCGGCCCGGCCCAGGCGGACGCCATCCGCGCCGCGCTCGCGATCACGGTCGGCGGCGAACCCCTCTTCCGCACCGTCCAGTCCACCTACAACGCGCTGGAGACCTCCGCCGGGCCCGCGCTCGCCGAGGCCCATGACGCCGGACTCACGGTGATCGTCAAGGAGGGCATGGCCAACGGCCGGCTGGCCGGGGAGAACGCCCCCGAGGCGCTGCGTGCCGTCGCCGAGGAGACGGGACTCGGCTGCGACGCCGTCGCCCTCGCCGTCGTCCTGCGGCAGCCGTGGGCCGGTGTCGTCCTCTCCGGCGCGGCGACCCCCGCCCACCTCGCCTCCAACCTGCACGCGGCCGTCGTCGACCTCGGGGACGACCAGCTCGCCCGCCTCGCCGGCCTGGCCGAGGAGCCGGGGGCGTACTGGACCCGGCGCGGACAGCTGCCCTGGCACTGAGCACACCACAGCAGGCCCCGGCTGCCGGCTGAGAGCCCCGTACCCCGTGTGAGACGTCAACGTCTCACACGGGGTACTCTCGTCTCATGGCTGTCGACCGTGACCACGTGCTGCGCAGTGCCGCCGCACTCCTGACCCGCAAATCCACCGCGACCATGGACGAGGTCGCCCGCGCCGCCGGGATCAGCCGCGCCACCCTGCACCGTCAGTTCGCGGGCCGGGACGCACTGGTCCGGGCGCTGGAGGCGCTCGGGATCGCCGAGTGCGAGGCCGCCCTGGACGCGGCCCGGACCGAGGAGGGGCCCGCCGGTGACGCCGTGCGCCGCCTGGTCGCCGCGATCGAACCGCACGCCCCGCTGCTCGCCTTCCTCTACAGCGAGAACCAGCTGTTCGAGGGCGAGGAGCAGAACGCGGGCTGGACCGGCATCGACGAGCGCGTCGCGGGCCTGTTCCGGCGCGGCCAGTCGAACGGCGAGTTCCGCATCGACCTCACCCCGGCCTGGCTCACCGAGGCCCTCTACGGACTGCTCGCCTCCGGAGCCTGGGCGGTGGCCGAGGGCCGCGTCGCGCCCAAGGACTTCACATACATGATCACCGAGCTGCTGCTCGGCGGCGCACGACGGCCGGACGGCCCGGCACAGGGGAAGCACGCATGACCAGCGCACTGCGTCCGGAGACCACCACCGAGGCGGTGCCGCGGCCGGGCCGGTGGCTCGCGCTCTCCGTGCTCGTCCTCGCCGTACTGCTGGTGGCCGTCGACGCCACCGTCCTCGGCCTGGCCACCCCCTACATCAGCGAGGACCTCGCACCCACCGGCAGCCAGCTGCTGTGGATCGGCGACATCTACTCGTTCGTGATCGCCGGACTGCTCGTCTCCATGGGCAGCCTCGGCGACCGCATCGGCCGCAAGCGCATCCTGCTGTACGGCGCCACCGCGTTCGGCGCGATATCCGTGCTCAACGCCTACGCCGGCACCCCCGAGCTGATGATCCTGGCGCGGGCCCTGCTCGGGGTGGCCGGCGCGACCCTGATGCCGGCCACCCTCGCCCTGATCCGCAACCTCTTCCACGACCCGCGCGAACGCAGTCTCGCCATCGGCATCTGGGGCGCGACCGCTTCCGCGGGCACCGCCGTCGGGCCGATCCTCGGCGGCTTCCTGCTCGAACACTTCTGGTGGGGTTCGGTCTTCCTGATCAACCTGCCCGTGATGGCCGTCCTGGTGGTCGTCGGCATCCGCCTGCTCCCCGAGTCCCGCGACCCGGACCCCGGCCCGTGGGACCTGACCAGCGTCGTGCTGTCACTGGCCGGCATGGTCGGTGTCGTGTACGCGGTGAAGGAGACGGCGGCACACGGACTCGGCGCGTCCGCCCTGACCGCCGGGCTGCTGGGCGCGGGCGCCCTGTACGGCTTCGTACACCGTCAGCTCACCCTCCCGGTCCCGCTGCTGGACATGCGGCTGTTCCGGCACCGCGGTTTCAGCGGCGCCGTCCTGGCCGACCTGCTGAGCATCCTCGGACTGGCCGGGCTGGTGTTCTTCCTCTCGCAGTACCTGCAACTCGTGCAGGGCAGGGGCCCGCTGGAGGCGGGGCTGGCCGAACTGCCCGCCGCGATCGGCGCGGTGGCGGCCGGACTGCTCGCGGGCCGGGCCGCCCGGCGGTTCTCGGTGCGCGCGGTCGTCGCCGGCGGGCTGGCCGCCGTCGGCCTCGCACTGGCCGCGCTGACGGTGATCGGCCACTCCACCGGTTACCCGCTGCTCGGTTCGGCGCTGCTGGTGGTGGGGGCCGGGGCAGGCTTCTCGTTCACCGTGACGGCCGACGTGATCCTCTCCAGCGTGCCCAAGGAGCAGGCGGGCGCCGCGTCCGCCGTCTCCGAGACGGCCTACGAACTGGGCGCGGCCCTCGGCATCGCCGTGCTCGGCTCCGTCGTGACCGGTGTCTACCGCGGCTTCGACGGCCCCGCGGGCACACCCGCCGCGGCGCACGAGTCACTGGGCGGAGCCGTCGAGGCGGCCGCCGGCCTGCCCGCCCCCGTCGCGGCGTCGATGCTGGACGCGGCCCGCCAGTCCTTCGTCGACGGCCTCGCCCTCGCGGCGGGCACCGGAGCGGTGGTCCTGCTGGCGGCCTCGGCGGCCGCCTGGTTCATGCTCCGGGACCAGCACCTGGACGACCGCCCCTAGCCAACGGCACCAGGGGCGCGGGGAACGCGCGACCGGCCACGTCCCGCCCGCGCCCGGCCCCGGCCGGCGCAGTCCTACGCGGCCTTCGCCTTGCTCGCGTACATGTCCACGTACTCCTGCCCGGACAGCCGCATGACCTCGGTCATCACCGAGTCGGTGACCGCGCGCAGGACGTAGCGGTCGCGGTCCATCCCGTCGTAGCGGGAGAACTCCATCGCCTCGCCGAAGCGGACCGTGACCTTGCCCGGCCGGGGCAGACCCGCGCCGCCCGGCTGGAGCTTGTCCGTGCCGATCATGGCGAACGGCACGACCGGCGCCCCGGTCATCAGGGTGAGCCGGGCGATGCCCGTACGGCCCCGGTACAGGCGGCCGTCGGGGGAGCGGGTGCCCTCCGGGTAGATGCCGAAGACGTTGCCCTCCTCCAGCACCCGGCGCCCCGTCATCAGCGCCGCCACCCCGCCCCGGCCGCCGTCGCGGTCGACGGGGATCATGCCGGTGCCGGTGAAGAACCAGGCCATCAGCCGGCCCTTGAAGCCCTTGCCGGTGACGTACTCGTCCTTGCCGATGAAGAAGACCTGGCGGTCGCAGACGAGCGGCAGGATCATCGAGTCGATGAACGTCAGGTGGTTGCCGGCCAGGATCACCGGACCCTCGCCCGGGATGCGCTCCGCGCCCTCCACCTGTGGGCGGAACATCAGGCGCATGATCGGGCCGAGCACTGCCTTGATGAGCGCGAAGCGGGACAACGGGCCCTCCGGTTCGAAGCGGACGTCGGTGAATGGCTATGAGTCTGTGCAGGTGAGGACATTACTCGCGGGCCGGGGGGTTGCGCACATCGGGCTCATGGGAGTTCACCCGGGTCTTACGCACTTTTGACCCGGGTGCCTCCTCGGCGGCCCGCCCGTGGCGGCGCGACACACGGCCGTCACCTCGTGACGCGTTCCGCCCCCGTCCGCACACCGCACGGGTGCCCCGGACCGGCCCGCCCTACCCGACACGCCGTCACATCCCCACGGGAATACGACAGACGTGCCACGGAGGTACGTCATCCGTATGAGGGACGTACGACACTCAACGTCACCCGTGTGTTCGGCCCGGGGTCTCCCGTCCGTCACGCGCGCGCACCTACGATCGGCCCGCACCGGACGAGGCGAGACGCAGGAGGCGCTATGGCAACGCGGGAGTCGAACGAGCAGGCGGACGGAACCGGACGGCGGGCCCTCCTCGGCGCGGCGGTGCTCGGCGCGTCCGGAACCGTCCTGGGGCTGAGCGGCACGGCGAGAGCCGCCGACGCCCGCCGCGGCGCCGGCCGGGGACTGAAGGGCCTGCCCGTCCCGACCGTCATCGGCCACCGCGGTGCCAGCGGCTACCGGCCCGAGCACACCCTCGGCGCCTACCAGCTCGCCCTCGACATGGGCGCCGACATCGTCGAAGCCGGCGACCTCGTGCCCACCAGGGACGGCCACATCGTCTGCCGGCACGAACCGGAGATCGGCGGCACCACGGACGTCGCCGACCACCCCGAGTTCGCCGGCCGCCGCAGGACCAAGACGCTGGACGGCGCCCCCGTCACCGGCTGGTTCACCGAGGACTTCACCCTCGCCGAGCTCAAGCGGCTGCGCGCCGTCGAACGCATCCCGGCCAACCGCCCGCGCAACACCCTCTACGACGGCCGCTGGGAGATCCCCACCTTCGAGGAGGTGCTGCGCTGGCAGGACGAGCAGACCCGCAAGCGCGGCAAGCAGGTCTGGATCTACCCCGAGGCCAAGCACCCCACCTACTTCCGGAACCTCGGCCTCGGCCTGGAGGAGCGGGTGGCGAAGCTGCTGCGCCGGCACGGCAAGGACGGCCGCAACGCCCCGGTCATCCTCCAGTCCTTCGAGCCGACCAGCATCCAGCGGTTCAGCAGGCTGGTCGACAACCCGCTCGTGGTGCTGCTGTCCGGCGCGAACACCCGCCCCTGGGACTTCGTCGAGTCGGGCGACCCGCGCACCGTCGCCGACCTCATCACGCCCGAGGGGCTGAAGGAGATCGCCTCCTACGCCCAGGGCATCGGCCCCACCCTCGACCTGGTCATCCCGCGCGACGCGGCCGGCCGGCTCACCGAACCGACCGGCCTGGTGCGCGACGCCCACCGGGCGGGTTTGATCCTGCACCCCTACACCCTGCGCAACGAGAACCCCTTCCTGCCCGCCGACTTCCGCAGGGGCACCGACCCCGACGCCTACGGCGACGTCTTCGGCGCCTACCGGGCGTACTTCGCCACCGGCATCGACGGCGTCTTCACCGACCAGCCGGACACCGGGCTGCTGGCCCGCGAGGACTTCGTCAACGGCTGACGCCCTGCGCCCCGGCGGGGTGAACATCCGGCCGCCCCGGGCAACCCTGCCCGGGGCGGCCGAGTCGTTGCGCGTATGACACACGAGCCGGTCACGGCGTACGAGCTGGTCGACTCCCTCCGTCCGCTGCTGCTCGCGGAGGCCGCGGCCGAGGCGCCCGGCGCGGGCGCCGACCCGGGCGACCTGGAACAGGCGGTCTGGCTCCGCCTCCTGGAGCGCCTCGACGGCGGCGGCCCGCCGTCCGACCCGCCGGGCTGGCTGCGCCGGGCCGTTCGCGCGGAGGCCCGCCGCAGCCGCCGTGCCGCGCGCCGTGAGAGCGGACCGGCCGGCGAACCCGCCGACGACGGCCGCCACGACCCCGAACGTCTCGCGCTCGCCGCCGCCCACCGGCGCGCCCTGCGGGACGCCGTGCGGCGGCTGCCCGGCCGCTGCCCGGAGCTGATGGCGGCGCTGCTGTCCCCGCGTGACCCGACATACCGGGAAATCGCGGGGGAGTTGGGTATCTCACAGGGCAGTCTCGGCCCGGAACGTTCCAGATGCCTGGGATGTCTGCGTCGTTTGCTCACACGGGAGGTTGCGGCGCACTGAGGACGGGGATAGGAGTGGGGGACGACAGGTGATCAGGTGAGCGGGAGGCATGCGCACATGGGCATGAGCGTGACCATCTCTGCGGCGGCCGCACAGGACGCGGAGCAGATCTTCAGGTTGCAGTACCTGTGCTTCCAGAGCGAAGCGGCCCTCTACGGCAACTACCGCATCGACCCGCTCGTCCAGACCCTCGACTCGGTCCGCGAGGAGGTCGCCGCCGACTGCGTCTTCGTCGCCCGCCTCGGCGACGAGATCGTCGGCTCGGTGCACGGCAGGATCACCGAGGACGGCGCCGCGGCGATCGGCAAGCTCTGCGTCCACCCCCGCCTCCAGGGGCACGGCATCGGCGCGCGCCTCCTGCGGGCGGCGGAGTCCGCCCTCGCCGGCGAGCGCGGCGCGAGGACGTTCCGCCTGCACGCCGGGCACCGCAGCGAGAGCAACCTGAGCCTCTACAGCAAGGTCGGCTACCAGCGGGTGGGCACGTCCCAGGGCTCCGACGGCGTACCGATGATCGTCCTGGAGAAGCGGGCGGAGACCTACGCGACGACCGCCTGATCAGGCCCCGGTCCGGCGCGGCCGCGCCGTGCGCAGCCAGTACACGGCGGTGGCGGGCAGCAGCACGGGAATGAAGAGGTAGCCCATCCCGTAGTCCGACCACACGGTCGCGTCGGGGAAGGCGGACGGCTCCACCAGCGTCCAGGTGCCGACGGTCAGTACGCCCACGAGCTCGGCGGCGCAGCACACCAGCGCCGCCCTGCGGGCCGTCTCCCCGCCCCGGACCAGGGTGTAGGTGATGAAGCCGTAGACCACCCCGGCCAGCGCCGACAGGGAGTAGGCGAGCGGCGCCCGGTCGAACTCGGTGGCGATCTGGTACGCGGAGCGCGACACGGCGCCGACGACCATCACCCCGTACAGCCAGACCAGCAGCAGTCCGGGCCCGCCGATCAGCCGGGTCCCCTCCCGCTTCTCCCGCGTCGTGGCCATCTCAGCCTCCCCAGATGTCGTAGAGCCGCACTTCGAGCACGGCCAGCACGACCCCGCTCGCGGCGACCGTCACCGATCCCCAGCGGGTCCGCTCGCCCAGGGAGAGGAAGCCGGCCGCCGGTACGCACGCGAACGCGCCGAGCAGGTACGCCACGAAGATCGTCGTGCCCTGCTCCGGCTTCTCGCCCCCGGCCAGCCGCACGATGCCGACGGCCAGCTGGACCAGCGTCAGCAGTGTGACCACGGCCATCCCGATGAAGTGCCAGTCCTTCGTCGGCTGGTCACGGTAGGCGGCCCAGCCGCACCAGGCGCCGAGCAGCAGCGCGGCGACACCGGTCACCACCGTCAGGACATCAAGCATGGCAGCGACCTTATTACGCCGGAAAGGCCCGGTCGCGCCCGCCCCCGGCGGTCTCCGGGGCGGGCGTCCCGGCCGGGCGGCGGCGACCGCGGACGTGCGCGGCCCCCGGCAGCCGTCGGGCCCCGGACGGCCCCGCCGGTGCCTCCGCTCCGGTGAGGTCCGGCGGTGGCGCGGTCGCCGGGAGCGGCAGGTCCGGCGGCATTCGGCGGCCCCTTAGGGTCGACGGCATGACGATCCACGCTCAGGCCCTGCTCTTCGACAACGACGGCACCCTCGTCTCCTCCCTGCTGTCCGTCCAGCGCTGCTGGACCCGGTGGGCCGAGGAGTACGGCATCACGGCCGAGGAGTTCGCCCGGGTCGAGCTGCACGGGCGGCCGGCCGCGGAGATAGCCGCCGACCTGCTGCCCGCCGCGGTGGTGCCGCAGGCCGTGGCGCGGATCGAGGACCTGGAGGTGGAGGACGTGCCCAACGGCGGCGTGCACCTGCTGCCCGGGACCGTGGACTTCCTCGCGGCACTGCCCGCCGAGCGCTGGGCCGTGGTCACCTCCGCCACCCGGCGCCTGGCCGAGGCCCGCCTCGGCGCCGTCGGCATCCTGCCCAAGACCCTGGTCGCCGCCGACGACATCACCCGGGGCAAGCCCGACCCCGAGCCCTACCTGCTCGCCGCCCGCACCCTGGGCGTCGACCCCGCGCACTGCGTCGTCTTCGAGGACGCCCCGGCCGGGCTCCGGGCCGGTCGCGCCGCCGGGATGACCACCGTGGCCTTGGCCACAACCCACCGGGCCGACGAGCTGACCGCCGATCTCGTCGTCGAGGACCTCTCGGCCCTGTCCGCACTGGTCACGGACGCGGGAGTGGAGATCTCCGTCCGTCCCTGAGGCGCACGCACTGGTGTCCACGGCTGTCCACTATCCGGACAGTCGTGGCCGGTCAGAGGCGAATGTCTGCTTTACTGATCGCATGACCACGACGAGCGACCGCATCCCTGCGACCGAGGCGACCCTGACGCCCGGTGCTCGTTGTATGTGTCCGTGCCGAATGCGCGCCTTCTAGAGGGCCCCTGCACCATCTGAGCCTCGCGCCCCGAAGCGAGAGCCCGCTCATGTCCGGCCGCACGCGCCGCATGCGCGACCGAGTCACGCCCCCGCGCACGTCTCTCCACGGCGTCCTCCATCGCGCCCCGGGAGTTCCGTGCCGCCCGGCTGCTTTCGACCCTGAATGCCTCGTGCCCGGCGCCCACGACGCGCCGCGCACTCGACAGTGACGGAAACCCACGTGATCACCACCACGGGCCTCACGAAGGTCTACCGCTCCCGCGGCCGCGAGGTCACCGCCCTGGACGGCGTCGACCTGCACGTCCGCGAAGGCGAGGTCTACGGCGTCATCGGCCAGTCCGGCGCCGGGAAGTCCTCCCTCATCCGCTGCGTCAATCTGCTGGAGCGCCCCACCTCCGGCACCGTGACCGTGGCCGGCCAGGACCTCACCGCGCTCGCCGGGCGCGGCCCGCGGGCCGGCCGGGAACTGCGGCAGGCGCGCAGCCGTATCGGCATGGTCTTCCAGCACTTCAACCTGCTGTCCTCGCGCACTGTGCAGGACAACGTGGAACTGCCGCTGGAAATCCTCGGCACCACTGGGAAGGAACGTTCCCGCAAGGCGCTGGAACTGCTCGACCTGGTCGGCCTCGCCGACAAGGCCGGGGCCTACCCCGCCCAGCTCTCCGGCGGCCAGAAGCAGCGCGTCGGCATCGCCCGCGCCCTGGCCGGCGACCCCAAGGTGCTGCTCTCCGACGAGGCCACCAGCGCCCTCGACCCCGAGACCACCCGCTCGATCCTCACGCTCCTGCGCGACCTCAACCGGCAGCTCGGCCTCACCGTCCTGCTCATCACCCACGAGATGGACGTCGTGAAGTCGATCTGCGACTCCGCCGCCCTCATGGAGCGGGGCCGCGTCGTCGAGTCCGGCACCGTCACCGAACTCCTCGCCACCCCCGGCTCCGAACTCGCCGCCGCGCTGTTCCCCGTCGGCGGCGAGGCGACCGGCGACGACCGCACCGTCCTCGACGTCACCTTCCACGGTGAGAGCGCGACCCAGCCGGTCATCTCCCAGCTGTCGCGCACCTACAACATCGACATATCGATCCTCGGCGCCGCCATCGACACCGTCGGCGGACTCCAGGTCGGCCGCATGCGCATCGAACTGCCCGGCCGCTACGAGGACAACGTCGTACCGGTCGGCTTCCTGCGCGAACAGGGCCTGCAGATCGACGTCGTCGGCCGCGAAACGCCCGCACTGGTCAAGGAGGGGGCCAAGTGACCTGGTCCGAGATGCAGCCGCTGCTCGAACAGGCCTGTACCGAGACGCTCGTCATGGTCGGCTGGTCGACCCTGATCGCCGTCGTCGCCGGCCTCCCGCTCGGTGTCCTGCTGGTCCTCACCGACAAGGGCGGACTGCTGCAGAACACCGTGGTGAACAAGGTCATCGGGCAGATCGTGAACATCGGCCGCTCGCTGCCGTTCATCATCCTCATGGTCGCCCTCATGAGCTTCACCCGCTGGATCACCGGCACCACCATCGGCAGCGAGGCCGCGATCGTGCCCCTCGCCATCGGCGGCATCCCCTTCTTCGCCCGGCTCGTCGAGACGGCCGTGCGCGAAGTGGACCACGGACTCGTCGAGGCCGTGCAGGCCATGGGCGGCAACACCTGGACCATCGTCCGCAAGGTGCTCGTCCCCGAGGCGCTGCCCTCGCTGATCGCCAGCACCACCACCACCGTCATCGCCCTCATCGGCTACTCGGCCATGGCCGGCACCGTCGGCGGCGGCGGACTCGGCGACCTCGCCGTCCGCTACGGCTACCAGCGCTTCGAGACCGGCCTGATGTGGATCACCGTCGCGGTCCTCGCCGTGGTCATCTCCCTCATCCAGTTCGCCGGCGACTACGCCGCCCGCGCCCTGCACCGCCGCGGCGGCCGCTCGGGCCCCTCGCCCAGGCTCCGGCTGCTGAGGGCCAAGGAGCCCGCCGCGGCCGACGTGAGCAAGGTCGCGTAACCCCAAGAACTCCCCGTACCACCCAAGACGGGGTCGCACCACCAAGGAAAGGCACTTTTCGTGCGTAACACCGCCAAGATCACCACCGCTGTCCTCGCCGCCGGAGCCCTCACCCTCGGGCTCACCGCCTGCGGCGCGGAGCAGGACGCCGCCACCGACACCTCCGGCCCGCTCGTCGTCGCCGCGAGCCCCGTGCCGCACGCCGAGATCCTGACCTTCGTCAAGGACAACCTCGCCGAGAAGGCCGGCCTCGACCTCGAGGTCAAGGAGTTCACCGACTACGTCACGCCGAACACGGCGACGGAGGACGGCTCGGTCGGCGCCAACTTCTTCCAGACCCAGCCGTACCTCGACGACTTCAACAAGAAGAACGGCACCCACGTCGTGTCCGTCGTCGACGTGCACCTGGAGCCGCTCGGCCTGTACTCCCACAAGGTCAAGAAGGCCGACGAGCTGAAGAGCGGTGCGACCGTCGCGATCCCCAACGACACCGTCAACGAGGGCCGCGCCCTCCAGCTGCTCGCCGCCAACGGGCTCCTCACCCTCAAGGACGGCGTCGGCACCGCGGCCACCCCCGCGGACATCACCGAGAACCCGAAGAAGCTCGAGTTCAAGGAGCTGGAGGCGGCCCAGACGCCGCGCTCCCTGGACGACGTCGACGCCGCCGTCGTCAACGGCAACTACGCCATCGAGGCCGACCTCAAGCCCGCGAAGGACGCCCTGGTGCTCGAGTCCGCCAAGGGCAACCCGAACAGCAACCTCCTCGCGGTCAAGGAGGGCAACGAGGACGACCCGCGTGTGAAGAAGCTGGCCGACCTCCTCACCTCCCCCGAGGTGAAGAAGTTCATCGAGGACACCTACGCCGGCTCCGTCGTCGCGTCCTTCTGATCCCCCGGCCCGGCACCGGCCACCCACGGGGTCCACTCCGCTGCAGGGAGTGGACCCCGTGGTGCGGTTCGGTGCTTTCATGCTGCATGCTGGGCAGTTCAGCACCACCCGACGGTCTCTCAGGTTACGGAGCGGCGCATGACGAGCACCTTCCCCAACATCTCCATCAGCACGGAGCGGTTGGTGCTGCGTCCCCTCGACACGGACGACGTCCCCGCCCTCGCCGCGATGATGAACGACGACCAGGTCGCCGCCTGGACCGACGTCCCCCAGCCGTTCACCGAGCGGTCCGCCCACAGATGGATCACCGAACGCGCCCCCGCCGAACGCGCGTCCGGCCGCGGCCTCGACCTCGCCGTCACCGAGTTCCTCACCCAGCGCCTGGTCGGCGTCGTCCAGCTGGCCAAGACCAACTGGCACGTACGGTCCACCGAGCTGTCGTACATCATCGCCCCCTGGGCGCGCGGCGAGGGCTACGCCTCCGAGGCCGCGCTCGCCACCGCCCAGTGGCTCCTGCGCGACCGGAAACTCGAACGCATCGAACTGCGCACCGCCGCCGACAACACCGCCTCCCAGCAGGTCGCCCAGAAGATCGGCTGCATCAACGAGGGCGTGCTCCGCAACGCCTGCATAGCCCACGTCCGCACCGACGACGGCAGCTGGAGCGAGGTGCGCACCGACTACATCGTGTGGAGCCTGCTGCCCGAGGACATCGAGGGTGCGGACGGACACCTGGCCGACACCGGCGGGTTCGCCGGTTACACGGACTGGAACTGACCTCCGGGGACACCTCCCGCGGACCCATCCCCGACGGTACCGCCGCAGCGGTCCACGGCCGCACCGGGTAACCTCAGCAAACCCGCCCCGGGCGGGGAGCCGACGACGACCAGCGAAAACCCCAGGAGACTGACGACGATGGCCGACCGGGTCACGGTGATCGGCTGGGACGGCTCGCCGCTGACCGCCGCGGCACGCGCGGCGCTGGGCGCCGCCACGCTGGTGGCCGGTGCCTCCCACCACCTGGCACTGCCCGAGGTGCCCGTCGGCGCCGAACGCATCCGCCTCGGGTCCGTCGCGCTCGCCGCCCGCCGCATCGCCGCCCACCGCGGCACGGCGGTCGTCCTCGCCGACGGCGACCCCGGCTTCTTCGGCGTCGTACGGACCCTGCGCGCACCCGAGTTCGGCCTGGAGGTCGAGGTCGTCCCCGGTGTCTCCTCGGTCGCCGCCGCCTTCGCCCGCGCCGGAATGCCCTGGGACGACGCACACGTGGTCGTCGCACACCCACGCACCCTGCGCCGTGCCGTGAACGTATGCCGGGCCCACGCCAAGGTGGCCGTCCTCACCTCGCCCGGCGCCGGCCCCGCCGAACTGGGCCTGCTGATGGAGGGCATCCACCGCACCTTCGTCATCTGCGAGGAACTCGGCACCGGACGCGAACGGGTCACCGTCGTCACCTCCGACAAGGCCGCCGACCACACCTGGCGCGACCCCAACGTCGTCATCGTCATCGGCGGCCCGGTCACCGCCGGCGAGTCCGGCGGCTGGATCGCCGGACGCGACCCCGCCGGCGGCCCGCGCGGCTGGTCCCTGCCCGCCGAGGAGTACGGCGGCGAACTCGGCGAGGGCGAGCGGGAACCGCTGCGCACCTCCCAACTCGCCCGGCTCGGACCGAGGCTCGGTGACCTCGTCTGGGACATCGGCTGCGGCAGCGGCGCCTTCGCCACCGACGCAGCCCGCGCCGGCGCGGCCGTCATCGCCGTCGACCGCGACGCGCACGCCTGCGCCCGCACCGACGCCGCCGCCCGCCGCCACGGGGTCCAGCTCCAGATCGTCCACGGCACCGCCCCGCACGTCCTGGAGAACCTCCCCGAGCCGGACGTCGTACGCGTCGGCGGCGGGGGAGCGGCCGTGGTCTCCGCGGTCGCCGACCGCCGCCCGCAGCGCATCGTCGCGGACGCCGGAACCCGCGACGCCGCCGAACTCATCGGCCGCAACCTGACGGAACACGGTTACGTGGTCGAGTGCGCCCTCCTCCAGTCCGTCGAACTCGACACCCGGGCCTGGACGGAGAAGGAACGGAGCGTCGCGTTCCTGCTCAGCGGGGTGCTGCCCGCGCGCGGCACCTGATCCGGAAGCCGTCCCCGTGATCGGGTTGTCGTACCGCGCGCGGTAGGCTGGCCGATCGTTGTACCGCACGCGGGCACCCGGCGCTTCGTCGGTCAATGTCCCAGAAAGCGCGCCCGTTTTGACGGGTGTGTGGTACGGCAGAACCGGAAGACGCGCAACGTGGCGCAGTCCACAGCGGAACCGTCGCCGATCAAGCTGACGCGACGGCGGTGCGGCCGCGACAATGCCAGTGAATGGCTTTGTCGCCTTTTCCGGACGGGCCGTTCGTGCCGCTGGGGACGCACGCTCGTTCTTCAGTGTGGGGCGGTCGGTGCGCCGTTCCGGGTGAGCTGGTCGTAGGAGCACTAACCGATGGGCGAGGGGTACGCATGACCGACACCGGCCAGGTCCCGGGCGAGGGACTGCCGGAGAACGCAGGCATGGTGGAGCAGCCGGGCGTCCCCGCGCCCGGCACGTACACCTACCTCTCCGACAGTCCCGCCAGTCCGGCCGAGGAAGAAGACCTTCTGCTGCCCGGCGCGCAGAGCGCCTGGGGCAACGAGATCGCCCCGCCCCCGCCCGAGCCGGTCGTCGAGGCCGTGCACGAGCCCGGGCCGCACGAGACGGCCGGCCGCGACAGCGGCTCCGTCGACCTCGGCGGCGTCCGGCTCCCCGAGCCGCCGCAGCCGGCGCCGCGCCGCCCGCTGCACCTCGGGCCGCCCATCCCCGACCTCTCCGCCGGTCCGGTCCGCTCCCTGGCCGACCGCGGCCCCGCCGACCTGCCGACCCGTCAGGCCGGCCCGCCGACCGTCGGCCCCGAGTACCTCGACGTCCCTCGCGCGCGCGAGGCGACGGCACCGCAGGCGGCCGCGCCCTGGGGCGCGCAGGCCACGGTCGGCGCGGGGGCGGCGGCTGCGGAAACGGTTGTTCCGTCGCCGGAGCCGGTGGACGCGGCGCAGGCCTTCGTCACCCGCGTCGCCACGGAGGCGGTCGCCGCGCAGGACACCGGGGGCGCGGCCGGGGACCCCGGCCACGGCGTCCCCACGGACACCGGCGGTACCGGGACCGCGGCACAGCACACCGCCCCGGGCACCCTCACCGCCGAGGGTGACGGCACCCGGCCCACCGCCCCCGTCGCCACGCCGGGCCAGGCCCCCGCGACCGAGGCCCCGCAGGCCGCCGCGCCGGGCCACGCCCCGACGGCCGAGGCGGCCGCCCCGGAGTCCGGAGAGTCCGCGCAGGCCGCTGTTCCGGAGCAGGCGCAGGGACCGCAGCGGACGCAGGGGCCGGAGGAAGGTCCGGTGACGGACGCGGCGCCCGTCGAGGCGGTGTCCGTACAGGGCACCGCCCCGGCACAGGCCGAGCAGCAGGTGCCCGGAGCCGAGGCCGCCCCGGCGGCCACGGCCGTCGGCGTGCCCTCCGCGGAGGCCCCCGCACAGGACTTCGCGCAGGAGCCGGGAGCCGAGGCCGCCGCGCCGGGGACCGTCCCGGTGGCGGAGGCGCCCCAGGAGCCCGCGTCCGGGGAAGTGCCGTCGGCTCCGGCCGTCGGTCCGGAGCAGGTCCAGGCAGCGGAGGCGTCCCCGTCGGTGGCGGAGCCCGCCGCGGCGGAGGACCCGCAGGGTCTCGAAGCGCCGGGTGCGGAAGCCGCCGTGACGGAGCACGCCCCGGTGGCGGAGGCGCCGCAGGCTCCCGCGCCCGGGGAAGCGCCGTCCGCTCAGGCCGCCGCCGAGGAGGTCCAGGTGACCGAGGGCGTCTCGGGTGCCGAGGGTGCGACGCCGGAGGCCGTTGAGGCGCCGGCGGAGCCGCAGGCCGTTCAGGCGCCGGTCTTCGAAGCCCCCGCTCCGGAACCCGTCCAGGACGTCCAGGAGGCGCAGCCCGCTCCCGCGCCGGAAGCCGACGCGCTCCCCGCGACCGCTCCCGCGGAAGCGGACACCACCGAGCCCGTTGCCGCCGCCTCCGCGGACGTGCCCGTCCCGGACGCCCCGGCCGAGGCCCCCGCCTCCCAGCCCGTCCCGGCCGAAGCCGCCGTCGCCGCAGGCACCACGGCTGCCGAAGCCCCCGCGCCGGCCCCGGCCGAGGCCCCCGCCCCCCAGCCCGTCCCGGCCCCGACCGAAGCCGTCGCCGCCGCAGGCACCACGGGTGCCGAGGCCCCCGAGCCGGCCCCGGCCGACGCACCCCCGGCCGGCACTCCGGAGGCACTCGACCACCCCGCCGGGCAAGCGGTCGACGCCGCCGCCGTCACCGAGCCCGTGCCGGACCTCGGCCCCGTCTCCGGCACGGACGCGCCCACCCCGCCCGCCGCCGAGGCCGAGGCGAACGCCGAGACGGCACCCGCACCGGCACCCGCACCGGTCACGGAGGACGCCCACCCGGTCCAGGGCCCCCAGCAGACCCCCGCCCCCCTCCCGGGCACCGTCCCCCTGCACCCCGACCCGGACCAGCCCCTCGGACAGTTCGTCCCGGTGGAGGGCACCGTGCCCACCACACCGCACCTCGCGCCCACCCCGCCGCAGGGCGTGACCGTCCCGGCCGCCCCGGACGCCGAGCCCGCGCAGAGCCCGGACGACCTGGACACCCAGGGCGCCGGCGTCGAGCCGGACGCGGAGGCCGAACCGGCACGGCACGCCGGCCCGGCCGCCCCCGCCTACGACGACGCCGAGCGCGAGGCCGTCCTGAAGGTCATGCGCGAACGCCGGGACATCCGCAACGGCTTCCGCAGCGACCCCATCCCGCACGAGGTGCTGCTCCGCGTCCTGGAGGCCGCCCACACCGCGCCCTCCGTCGGCCACTCGCAGCCCTGGGACTTCGTCGTCATCCGTTCCGCCGAGACCCGGCGCGGCATGCACGAACTGGCCATGCGCCAGCGCGACGCCTACGCCAAGTCCCTCCCCAAGGGCCGGGCCAAGCAGTTCAAGGAACTGAAGATCGAGGCCATCCTCGACACGCCCGTCAACATCGTCGTCACCGCCGACCCCACGCGCGGCGGCCGGCACACCCTCGGCCGCCACACCCAGCCGCAGATGGCGCCGTACTCGTCCGCGCTCGCCGTGGAGAACCTCTGGCTCGCCGCCCGCGCCGAGGGCCTCGGCGTCGGCTGGGTCAGCTTCTTCGACGAGCGCGAGATGGTCCGCGCCCTCGGCCTGCCCGAGCACCTGGAGGTCGTCGCCTACCTGTGCGTGGGCTACGTCGACGAGTTCCCGGACGAGCCCGAGCTGATGCAGGCCGGCTGGTCCAAGCGCCGCCCGCTGTCCTGGGTCGTGCACGAGGAGACGTACGGCCGTCGCGCCCTGCCCGGAGAGGAACCCCACGACCTGCTTGCCGAGACCGTCGCGCAGATCCGCCCGCTGGACGCCAAGGCGCTCGGCGAGGCGTGGGAGCGCCAGAAGCGCATGACCAAGCCCGCCGGCGCGCTGGGCATGCTGGAGATCATCTCCGCCCAGCTGTCCGGCCTGTCCCGGCAGTGCCCGCCGCCGATCCCCGAGCCCGCGGCCGTCGCGATCTTCGCCGGCGACCACGGGGTGCACGCCCAGGGCGTCACCCCCTGGCCGCAGGAGGTCACGGCCCAGATGGTGGCCAACTTCCTCGGCGGGGGAGCGGTCTGCAACGCGTTCGCCGCTCAGGTGGGCGCCGAGGTCTGCGTCGTCGACGTGGGCGTGTCCACCGACCTCCCGGCCACACCCGGTCTGCTGCCGCGCAAGATCCGCGCCGGCACGTCCGACATGACCACCGGCCCCGCGATGACCCGCGAGGAGGTCAAGAAGGCCATCGAGGTGGGCATCGAGACCGCGCGCGACCTGGTCGCGGCCGGCAACAAGGCGCTGCTGACCGGTGAGATGGGCATCGCGAACACCACCGCGTCCGCCGCCCTCATCTCCGTGTTCACCGGCGCCGACCCGGCCGAGGTCACCGGCCGCGGCACTGGCATCAACGACGAGACCCTGGCCCGCAAGACGGAGGTCGTGCGCCGCGCCCTCGAACTCCACCAGCCGGACCCGGCCGACCCCATCGGTGTCCTGGCCGCGGTCGGCGGCTTCGAGCACGCCGCCATGGTGGGCCTGCTCCTCGGCGGAGCGTCACTGCGTACGCCGGTCATCCTGGACGGGGTGAGCGCCGGCGCCGCCGCCCTGGTGGCCCGGGCCATCGCCCCCGAGGTGCTGGCCGCCTGCATCGCGGGGCACCGCAGCGCCGAGCCCGGACACGTCGCGGCCCTCAACAAGCTGGGCCTGCGCCCCCTGGTCGACCTCGACCTCCGCCTCGGCGAGGGCACGGGAGCCCTGCTCGCCCTCCCGCTCGTGCAGAGCACGGCCCGGGCGATGCACGAGGTGGCGACGTTCGATTCGGCGGGGGTCACGGAGAAGTAAGGCGCCCTCCGCGTCCCCGGGTGGCCGTGAGCCACCGTCGTCAACGCCCGGACGGCCGCGGGAAGTCGGTCCTCCCCCCAGTGCCCCGAGGGCCTGGGGGAGGACCGGGCGGAACGGCTGGGCACGGCCACCCCCGCGCCCGGCCCCCGGGGAACCCCCTGCCCATCCACCGGACACCGGCCCCGCCCGAACCAGCGCACCCTTAAAATTCGCACGTCAGGGCCACCGCACGCCGCAAGAGGAGCCGTCCCTCATGGCCGAACACCCCGCCTACCCCGTAGGCCTGCGCCTCACCGGCCGCCGGACCGTCGTCCTCGGCGGCGGCCAGGTCGCCCAGCGCCGCCTCCCCGCCCTGATCGCCGCCGGCGCCGACATCCACCTCGTGTCCCCCGAGGCCACCCCCTCCGTGGAGGCCATGGCGGACGCGGGCGAGATCACCTGGCACCGGCGCCCCTACACCGAAGGCGACCTCGCGGACGCCTGGTACGCCCTGATCGCCACCAGCGACACCGAGGCGAACACCAGGGCCTCCGCCGAGGCCGAAGCGCACCGTGTCTGGTGCGTCCGCTCCGACGACGCCGACGCGGCGACGGCGTGGACCCCGGCCACGGGCTCCAGCGAGGGTGTCACGGTGGCCGTCCTCACCAGCAGGGCACGCGGCCGCGATCCCCGCCACACCGCCGCCATCCGCGACGCCGTCGTCGAAGGACTGCGCGACGGCACCCTCGTCGCCCCGCACCACCGCACCCGCACCCCGGGCGTCGCCCTGGTCGGCGGCGGCCCCGGCGACCCGGACCTGATCACGGTGCGCGGCCGCCGGCTGCTCGCCGAGGCCGACGTCGTCATCGCCGACCGGCTCGGCCCGCGCGACCTGCTCGCCGAACTCCCGCCGCACGTCGAGGTGATCGACGCGGCGAAGATCCCCTACGGCCGTTTCATGGCCCAGGAGGCCATCAACAACGCGCTGATCGAGCACGCCCGGCAGGGCAAGTCGGTGGTCCGGCTCAAGGGCGGCGACCCGTACGTCTTCGGCCGCGGCATGGAGGAGCTCCAGGCACTCGCGGAGGCGGGCATCCCGTGCACCGTCGTCCCCGGCATCTCCAGCTCCATCTCGGTCCCGGGCGCGGCCGGCATCCCCGTCACCCACCGCGGTGTGGCGCACGAGTTCACCGTGGTCAGCGGCCACGTCGCCCCCGACGACGAGCGGTCCCTGGTCGACTGGCCGTCCCTGGCGAAGCTGACCGGCACCCTGGTCGTGCTCATGGGCGTCGACAAGATCGGCCGGATCGCCGAGACCCTGGTCGCCCACGGCAAGTCCCCGGACACGCCCGTCGCCCTCGTCCAGGAGGGCACCACGGCCGCCCAGCGCAGGGTCGACGCCACCCTCGCCACGGTCGCCGCGACGGTCGTCGCACAGGACGTCAAGCCGCCCGCCGTCATCGTGATCGGCGAGGTCGTCGCCGTGGGCCGGACCGGGACGGCGTGACATGGCCGAACTCATCACCCTCGACGACCCCGACGACCCGCGCCTGCACGACTACACCGGCCTGACCGACGTCGAACTGCGCCGCCGGCGCGAGCCCGCCGAGGGCCTGTTCATCGCCGAGGGCGAGAAGGTCATCAGGCGCGCCGGGGAAGCCGGCTACGCGATGCGGTCCATGCTGCTGTCGGCGAAGTGGGTCGACATCATGCGGGACGTCATCGACCGGGCCACCGCCCCGGTGTACGTCGTGGAGCCCGCGCTGGCCGAACGGGTCACCGGCTACCACGTCCACCGCGGCGCGCTCGCCTCCATGCAGCGCACACCGCTGCCCACGGCGGCCGAGCTGCTCCGCACCGCCCGCCGCGTCGTGATCATGGAGTCGGTCAACGACCACACCAACATCGGCGCCATCTTCCGCTCCGCCGCCGCCCTCGGCATGGACGCCGTCCTGCTCTCCCCGGACTGCGCCGACCCCCTCTACCGGCGCAGCGTCAAGGTCTCCATGGGCGCTGTCTTCTCCGTGCCGTACGCCCGCGCCGACTCCTGGCCCGGAGGGCTGGACCCGGTCCGCGAGGCGGGCTTCACCCTGCTCGCCCTCACCCCCGACGACACGGCCCGGTCCCTCGACGAGGTGGCGCCCCACCGCATGGAGCGCGTGGCCCTGATGCTCGGCGCGGAAGGGGACGGCCTGTCCGCCCGGGCGCTGGCCGCCGCCGACGCATGGGTGCGCATCCCGATGTCCCACGGCGTCGACTCCCTCAACGTGGGCGCCGCGGCGGCGGTCGCCTTCTACGCGGTGGCGACGGGCCGTCCCCAGGAGTAGGGGCGGGCCCTCAGTCGTCCCGCTCCATCGTCGAGACGTACCGCTCGTCCATGAACGTGCTCTCGTCCAGCGAGGGGTACCCGCCGTCCGGCGTCCCCAGCTCCTGCCGTACGCCGCCGTCGCCGCCGAGCCCGCGCGAGGGTCCCTGGCAGCCCTGCACCAGCGCGATGCCCAGGGCGACCACCAGCGTCACGACGACGAACACGAACAGCCGCTGCCGGAGCAGCCGCGGATTGGCCGGCCGCAGCCCCGTCCCGGTCGGCCGGGACCCCGGACGACGGGAGCCGGTGCCGGACCGGGTCGTGTTCCGGGACGCCGGGGTGTTCCGGGGCGCCGGGGTGTTCCGGGACCCGGACCGGGAGGGCTGACCACCGCGCGGGGAACTGTCGCGGGAGGAGCCGCCGCGCGAAGCGGGCACGCCCCGGCCGTTCCGACCGGAGGACGGGCCACCGCCCTGGGAAGCCGGGCCGCGCCCGCCGCGCGGCGGAGGCGTCCCCTGGCCTCCCGGCCGGCGCTGCGCGCGCTCCGGGTAGGTGTCCGCGAGGCGGCCGGTGGGCCGCTCCGCCTCGGCGCCGCGCGGCGCCGGGGGACGGACGTCGGCGAGGCCCTGGGCCTCCCGCGCCGCGATCTCCTTGAGCCGCAGCGACAGTTGGAGCGTGCTCGGCCGCTCCTCCGGGTCCTTCGCCAGACAGGCGCGGACCAGCGGGGCCAGCGCGTCCGGGACGCCGTGCAGGTGCGCCTCCTCGTGCACGACGCGGTACAGCATCACCTCGGAACTGCCGTGCCCGAAGGGCGAGTCGCCCATCGACGCGTACGCGAGCGTGGCACCCAGCGAGAACACGTCCGTGGCCGGTGTGACCGCGGCGCCGCGCACCTGCTCCGGGGCGAGGAACCCGGGCGAGCCGACCGCCGTGCCGACGTGCGTGAGCGTCGAGGCGCCGGTCGCCCAGGCGATGCCGAAGTCGATGATCCGCGGCCCCTTCGGGGACAGCAGGATGTTGGACGGCTTGAGGTCCCGGTGCACCACACCGGCCTCGTGGACGGCGACCAGCCCCTCGGACAGGGCCGCGCCGACCGCGGCGACCTCGGCGGCGCCGAGCGGCCCCTCGTCGGCGACCTTGTCGTGCAGCGACGGTCCGGGCACGTACTGCGTGGCGAACCACGGCCGGTCGGCGTCGAGGTCGGCGGCCACCAGCCGGGCCGTACAGCCACCGCGGATGCGCCGGGCCGCCGAGACCTCACGCGCGAACCGCGAGCGGAACTCCTGGTCCTCCGCGAGGTCCGGCCGGATGACCTTCAGCGCGACCCGCTGCCCCTTCTTGTCGGAGCCCAGGTAGACCACGCCCATCCCGCCCGCGCCGAGCCGTCGGTGGAGCCTGAAAGAGCCGACGACGCGCGGGTCCTCGCGCCTCAGGCGCATCATCGCCATGTTCATCCCCGCTGCCCGGTCCTGTGACGTGCCACAGCTTACGTTTCCACGGCCGCCCGTGCGCAGAGGCCGCGCCCTCTCGAACCGATCGATTGTCAGTGCCCGGTGGGACACTTGAAGAGTGGTCAGGGGGCGCGTGAGCAGGCCTGGTTCACGCGGTGCCCGATCCCAACCGTCCGACACCGAAGGGGGATTGATCGCGTGAAGGGTGACCGTGTGGAGATCGTCGTGGACGCGGGGGACACGACGCGCACGTACGAGGTCGTGGCGAGCAGGGCCGGTCGCCGCGTGGAGACGGCGGTGCGCCGGGGGGTGGTCGAAGTGAGCGAAGTCACCCGAACCGGGGCCGTGGTGCGCACGGCCCGCTTCATGGCGAACCGGGTGCTCGCGCTGGTGGAACAGCCGGTGCCGCGGGAGGAGAGCTCGGAGAAAGCCGGACAGAGCGGGCGGCCCTTCCGGGATGTCCCTGAGACGTAGGACCCCGTCTCCACCCAGGGGAGTACGCAGTGGGGCACGGCTCATCCTCCGGGAGGCCCGGCAATCGGTACGAGGGCATGACGCCCGGAAAGCGCCGGACCCCTAGATTTGAGGTCAAGCGGCGGGTGCAGCACTCGTCCCCCGAGGTCAGACGCCCGCCGCTGCCAAGGACAACAGAAACGGTCAGGAGAGGGACCATGGCCCACACGGCACCGCGGACCGCGATCCGCACGCGGGAACACGGCGAGGGCCGTCGTCACCCGCTGGTGGCGACGCTGATGGCCCTTCCCCTGGCGGTCCTGCTCCTCCTCGTCTTCGACGGGTGGGAGACGGTGGCCACACAGGCGTCGTCCGTGGGCGAGATGCTGGGGCGCTGAGCGGCGACCCCAGGCCCGGAAGAGCGGTCCGGGCGGGGACATCCACCCATGAAACCCCGTGGGGACGGGGGTGCGGCGGACGGCAGAAAATGCCGGCGCAGCTGGGGAGCTGCGCCGGCATTGCCGTGCCCGCGAACACCGGGCACGCCACACGTGCCGCCGGTGGCCGGCCCGGACCGGGCGCCGGGACGCGCCCCCCGACCGGCATCAGCGCCGCGCACACCCCCACGTACGCTCCCCCCAGACCCGCACCCAGGGAGCCACGTGACCCCGGACCTCCTCCTGCCCGAACTCACCGCCCGCGCCGTCCGCATGGCCCACACCCGCACCCCCGCCTGCCCCTGCGCGGCCACCCGCACGCTCGCCCACCGCCCCGACGCCACCGTCGTACGCCACGCGGACACCGTCGCCAAGGCCCACCCCCCGGACTCGGACCCCGCCGAGCTGACCCTCCGCCTCGCCGCCGCCGCGCGGCGACCGGACGTCTTCCTCGCCCCGCTCGGCCCGACGCCCGCCCTCCTGCACGGCCGCCTCGTGACCTTCTGGCCGTACGGCACCCCCGTGGACCCGGACGACCCCGACGCCGCCCCCTGGGAAGCGGCCGCCACCCTGCTCGCCCGGCTGCACCGCACCCCGCTCACCGGCGCCACCGCCGGACTCCCCGTCATGCGCGGCCCGGCCAAGGCCGCCCTCGCCGTCGCCCGCCTGCGTGCCGCCGGGGACACCCCCGCCGCCGTCCCCGTACTGCGGGCCTGGGCCGCCCTGCCCCCCTGGGCGCGGGCCGAGGCGCCCCTGCCCGACGCCACCGCCCTCTGCCACGGCGATCTCCACCTGGGCCAGCTCGTACGTCTCCCCGACGGTTCCTGGCGGCTGATCGACGTGGACGACCTGGGTGTGGGCGTGCCCGCCTGGGACCTGGCGCGTCCGGCGGCCTGGTTCGCCTGCGGGCTCCTCCCGGCGCAGGAGTGGGCGCGTTTCCTCGACGCCTACCGCGCGGCGGGCGGACCGGCCGTCCCCGCCGGCGCCGACCCGTGGGCCGTACTGGACGTCCCGGCCCGTGCCCTCACCGTGCAGACCGCCGCGCGGATGATCGGCAGGGCCGTGGGGGAGCGGCGGCCCCTGGACGAGGTGGAGCAGTCCGTGGTCGACGCCTGCGCCCGCATGGCGGCCCTCCCGCCGGGGGAGCACCACGAGTCCGGGAAGTAGGGTGCAACCGACCGGAGCCGGACGAAGTCTGTCCTGGCGAAACGTGAAGCAGGGCCGACCGGCGAGGAGTTGAACCGATCATGCAGTGTCCCAAGTGTCGTGCGCCGATGCACACCTACAACCGCAACGGCGTTCAGATCGAGCAGTGCAGCGGGTGCCGAGGGATCTTCCTCGACTACGGCGAGCTGGAGTCGCTGACCCGTCTGGAGTCCCAGTGGGCCCAGCCCGCCCCGCCGGCGCCGCCCGCCGCCCCGCAGGCGTACCCGGCGGCTCCGGCCCCGCAGCCTCCGGCCTGGGGCGCCGCCCCGCACGGCGGCCACCACGGTAACCGCCGGCACAAGAGCTTCGGGCACATGCTGTTCTCGTCCTGAACGCCTGGTCCTCGGGGGAAGACCCCGAGGACGACCGAACCCCCGGCCGCTGTCCGCGGCCGGGGGTTCCGGTGTGGTGTGGACGATACTGGGATTGAACCAGTGACCTCTTCCGTGTCAGGGAAGCGCTCTCCCGCTGAGCTAATCGTCCTCGGGACCACGATCACTCCGAGGAGCGGATCATGGGCACTGCGTGCGCGATACTGGGATTGAACCAGTGACCTCTTCCGTGTCAGGGAAGCGCTCTCCCGCTGAGCTAATCGCGCGGGGGATCCGAAGATCCGGAATCCGTAGATCCGGGACGGAGGATCCAGTGGACGATACTGGGATTGAACCAGTGACCTCTTCCGTGTCAGGGAAGCGCTCTCCCGCTGAGCTAATCGTCCTTGGAGGTGGAGACGGGATTTGAACCCGTGTAGACGGCTTTGCAGGCCGTTGCCTCGCCTCTCGGCCACTCCACCAGGAGTGATGGGGCCCGGGAGGCCCCTCTTCCTACGAGCGGACGACGAGGCTCGAACTCGCGACCTCAACCTTGGCAAGGTTGCGCTCTACCAACTGAGCTACGTCCGCCTGTCGTTTCGGTCGGCTTGCGCGTCCCGGCGACGAACTGAACTCTAGCGGATTCCCGGGCCAGTACAAAAACCCGTTTGTGCAGCGTGCTGCGGTGCCCCTGCTCACGGGCGCGCTCGCGGCGCCCCGGCGGACACGACCGCGTCGCCCGCGATGCCCCCGCCATAGACTCGTGACGTGCCCGACCTCCCGCCTCTCGCCCGCTTCGGCGACCGCGTCGCCACCGGCCTCCTCGACGTCACCGACGACCCGGCAGCCCTGGACTCCCGGGGTTTCTGGGCCGTCTGCGCGGACTTCGAGGGCCGTTTGACCTGCGCCCGCTTCCGTGACGTACGCGAGGAGCCGGTGCCCGCGCCGGGCGGCTGGAGGGGCCCGGCGGTGGGTGACTGGACGTCGTCCCTCGACCGCGCGGCGTACACGGCTGCCGTCGGCCGCATCCGGGCGCACATAGCCGCCGGCGAGGTCTACCAGGCGAACCTCTGCCGCGTCCTGTCCGCGCCGGTGCCGGACGACGCCGACGTGGACGCCCTCACCGCCCTGCTCGCCCGGGGCAACCCGGCGCCCTATGCAGGAACGATTCGCCTCCCGGGTCACGGCGTGGAGATCGCCACCGCCTCGCCCGAACTGTTCCTCGGCCGCGACGGGCGGGTCGTGGAGTCCGGACCGATCAAGGGCACCGGACGCACCGAGGCGGACCTCCTGGAGAAGGACTACGCCGAGAACGTCATGATCGTCGACCTGGTCCGCAACGACATCGGCCGCGTCTGCGCCACCGGCACGGTCACCGTCCCCGACCTGTGCGCCGTCGAGAAGCACCCGGGCCTGGTCCACCTGGTGTCGACCGTACGGGGCGAGCTGCGGGCCGGCGCCGGGTGGCCGGAGCTGCTCGCGGCGGCCTTCCCGCCCGGCTCCGTCACCGGCGCGCCCAAGTCGAGCGCGCTGCGGATCATCGAGGCGCTGGAGACGGCGCCCCGCGGCCCGTACTGCGGCGGCATCGGCTGGGTCGACGCCGACCGCGGCACCGCCGAGCTGGCGGTGGGCATCCGCACCTTCTGGATCGACCGGGACGCGGACGGCGGCGCCGTGCTGCGCTTCGGCACCGGCGCCGGGATCACCTGGGGGTCCGACCCGGAGGGGGAGTGGCGGGAGACCGAGCTGAAGGCCTCCAGACTGCTCGCGGTAGCGTCGGGAGCGTACGAGGTGAGTGAAGGGACCAACAGGTGAAGATCTGGCTCGACGGCGGGCTGAAGGACATCGAGTCCGCCCGTGTCTCCGTCTTCGACCACGGACTGACCGTGGGCGACGGCATCTTCGAGACGGTGAAGGCCGTGGACGGGCGCCCGTTCGCGCTCACCCGGCATCTCGACCGGCTGACCCGGTCGGCCCGGGGCCTCGGACTGCCCGACCCCGACCTCGACGAGGTCCGCCGCGCCTGCGCCGCCGTCCTGGAGGCCAACCCGATGCCGCTCGGCCGGCTGCGCCTCACCTACACCGGCGGCCACGGCCCGCTCGGCTCCGACCGCGGCGAGCACGGCCCGACCCTCGTGGTCGCCCTCGGCGGGACCACCCGCCGCCCCGACTCCACCGCCGTCATCACCGTCCCCTGGACGCGCAACGAACGCGGCGCGCTCACCGGCCTGAAGACCACCTCGTACGCCGAGAACGTGGTCGCCCTCGCCCGCGCCCGCGAACAGGGCGCCTCCGAGGCGCTGTTCGGCAACACCGTCGGACAGCTCTGCGAGGGCACCGGGTCGAACGTCTTCGTCGTCCTCGACGGTGAGCTGCACACCCCGCCGCTCGCCTCCGGCTGCCTCGCCGGCATCACCCGCGCCCTCGTCGTGGAATGGGCCGGCGCCAAGGAGACCGACCTGCCGCTGGACGTCCTGGAGCGGGCCGAGGAGGTCTTCCTCACCTCGACCCTGCGCGACGTACAGGCCGTGCACCGCGTCGACGAGCGCGAACTGCCCGGGGCCCCGGGCCCGGTGACCGCCAAGGCCATGCGGATCTTCGACGAGCGTGCCGGGGCCGACCTCGATCCGTGACCGCGCCGAAATTCGGCTGAGCCAGGGCCCGTCAGCGGGTAGAACTCCGGTGATGACCACCACCCTGCGGCCGGCCGAGCCGCTTCAGCAGAACGCCGACGGGACCCGCTCGCGCCGCTACCAGGTGTGCGTGAACAGCCGTCCCGTCGGCGGGATACACCTCGGCACCCATCCGGTCTTCGGCGACGCCGTGGCCCGGATCATCAGCCTGGCCATCGAGGAACCGGACCGCCGGCGCGGCCGGGGCACGGTGGCCGCGCTGGCCGCCGAGGAGGTGGCGCGCGGCTGGGGCTGCCGCCGCATCGAGGCGACGGTCCCCGCCGGCGCCGGGTCCGCCCTCGGCCTCGCCACGGCGCTCGGCTACGTCGTGCGCAACCGCAACATGGAGAAGCCCCTCGCCGCCGCGCCGCCCGCGCTGCCGCCGGGCAGCACCGCCCGGCCCATGACGGACGCGGAGTTCGGCCCCTGGCGGGCCAGGGGCACCGAGGAGTACGTGCGCACCTGGGTCGCGCGCGGAGTGCCGGAGGCGGAGGCGCGCGCCAAGGCGGCGACGGACGACACCGAGCTGCTGCCCGACGGCCGCGCCACCGAGGGCATGCTCTTCACCGTCCTCGAACACGAGGGGACGGCGGTCGGCACCCTGTGGCTGGCGATGCGCGGGGAGGGCGCCTACGTCTTCGACGTGGAGGCCGACGCCGCCCACCGCGGGCGCGGCCACGGACGCACGCTCATGCTGCTCGCCGAGGCCCAGTCGATCGCCGCGGGCAAGCGCGTCCTCGGCCTCAACGTGTTCGCCGGCAACACACCGGCCGAGCGCCTCTACGACTCCCTCGGCTACGACACGACGCGCTACACCCTCTACAAGCCGCTGGTGTAGCAGCCGCGCGGGCGCCGGGAGCGGCCCCCGGGCGCCCTGGGATCAGCCGTCCTGCCCGGCCGCCAGCAGCCGGTCGGCGATCTCCTCGACGCGCTCGCGCAGGCCCTCCTGGCTCTTGCCCCCGTCCAGCCGCTCACCGCCGATGACGTACGTCGGGGTGCCGGTCACGCCGATCGCCTTGCCCTCCGCCTGGTCGGCGTCCACGATCAGGATGTGCCGTCCGTCGATCAGGGCGGTGTCGAACTCCTCCGCGTCCAGACCGAGTTCGGCCGCGACCTCGACCAGGAAGGCCTCGCCCCGGCGGTCCAGCTCCTCGACCCGCGCCAGCACCGCCTCGACGTACGGCCATCCGCTCCCCTGCTCCAGCGCCTCCTCGGCGGCCTGGGCGGCGGCGAAGGAGTGCTTGTGCTTCTCCAGGGGGAAGTGCCGCAGCCGCAGGTCCAGCCGGTCGCCGTAGCGGGCGCGCAGGGCGCGGAGGTCGTCGAGGGCACTGCGGCAGTCCGGACACTGCAGCTCGCACCAGACGTCGAGGACGGGCGCGGCGGGACGGGCGGGGGAGGAGTCGCTCATGCCCCCAGTCTCCCAGCCGGGCCCCGGACCACCCAATCCGACCTCGCGCTCGGCCTCACCGGCCCGTGCGCCGACCGAGGCGGCCGGTCACGGGGTCCGTGGCACGGGGGACCCACGGATGATCCCGACCCGGAGATGTCCCTGATGTCCACCCCGCGGCATGGCCCCGCGGGGTCCGCCAGGTGCAGGATGGAAAGGACGGGGCACCCCGCCGCGACCGCACCCTGCCTTTGGAGGACCGGATGATTGCCGAGACAGTCTGCGCCGCCGTGTCCGCGGCAGGCCTGGGCATCGCCGTCATCACGGCCTACCGCAAGCGTTTCCTCGCGGCGGCCCGCATCGCCGCCTACTCGCTCGTTCCCGTCGCCCTGGTGATGACCGGCGTCGTGGACTGGCTCGCCGACACCGCCTTCAGCCCGACGGCCTGGGCGGGCTTCGGACTGCTGGGCCTGTCCTGGGTGCTGTTCGCCACGACGCGCGCGGTGGAGCGCCGGCGCGGCGGCACCCGCAAGGAGCGCAAGGCGGCCCGGGCGGCGGCGGCCCCCGAAGCGGTGGCCCCCCGGGCTTCGGCGCCCTCCCTGGACCGGGGCACCCGCCCGGCCGCCCGGCCGGCGCCCGCCTCCCGGGGCGAGGACGACTTCAGCGACATCGAGGCCATCCTCAAGAAGCACGGCATATGACCGTGCCTCACCGCGGGTGAACCGGGCGGGGACCAGCGGAAACGTCACAGGGTGTCCCCGGAGCGCCAGGAAGTGATCACAACCCGTACCGGAGATCGCGGATTCGGCGAACTCGCATGCTTTCCGTGAGTGTTGATCGCGTCGGGCGCTCCGGATGCGTCATCATCGCGGCGAGATGCTGGACACGACACAGAGCGATGCCGCGCCGCCGCAGGACGAGCCGCGCGGATGCCTCTTCGCCCTTTCCCAGCCACCGCTGATGATCTTCCTTGCGGTGATCGGGTGTCTGCTGCTCACGGCTGCCCTGCACGACCTGCTGTGGCTGTGAGCCGTACCCGCGGTACCCGGCGTCACCCGTCGGGACCGCGTCGGCACGGCATCGAAAGCCCCACCGTCCCGCCCGGACGGCACCCGGTTCGACCGCGCCCGGCCTGGCGGAGCCCGCCCGGTCAGCCCGCCGCCTCCTTGCGCCGCGCCCGGTAGGCGGCGACATGCAGGCGGTTGCCGCAGGTACGGCTGTCGCAGTACCGGCGCGAGCGGTTGCGGGAGAGATCGACGAAGGCGTGCCGGCAGTCCGGGGCCTCGCAGCGCCGCAGCCGCTCCTGCTCCCCGGCGACCACGAAGAACGCCAGCGCCATCCCGCAGTCGGCGGCCAGGTGGTCGGCCACGGAGGCGCCGGGCGCGAAGTAGTGCACATGCCAGTCGTAGCCGTCGTGGTCGGTGAGCCGGGGAGTGGTCCCCGCGGCCGCGATCAGCTCGTTGATCAGCCCGGCGGCGGCGCGGGCGTCGGCGGCGGCGAAGACCGCCGAGAACCGGGAGCGGATCTTGCGGACCGCGGCCAGGTCGAACTCCGTGAGCACCCCCACCTCGCTGACCTGGTGCTGCTGCACGAACACCTCAAGAGCCGCGACGTCCGGCAGTCCGTCCGGAGCCGTGTCCTCCTCCGGTGCGGTGTTCACCAGATCCACCACGGTGTCGAGTGCGCACCGGGTGTCGTGGGTGATCAGCACGATTAGCTCCCTGGCCTGGGGGGTCGGGCGGGCGCCCGCCGATGCTGGCCGATGGTAGTGGCTCCGGCGTGCACCGCACCTCCCCGCTCCGCACATGGCTTCGAATCCAACGCCGGAACCCCCGCCGCCGTTCCCGCCCACCGACCGAACCACCCCGTACACACCGGCCGGCCCACCCCGACACGCCGGCCGACCCGCCCCGACGCACAGGCCGACCCGGCCCGACACACCGGCCGACCCGCCCCGACGCACAGGCCGACCCGGCCCGACACACCGGCCGACCCGCCCCGACGCACAGGCCGACCCGGCCCGACGCACGGCCCGCATCCCCCGACGCACGGCCCGGAACGCCCCCTACGCCCTCCCCGGAGTGCACTTTGACACGCCCCCCGCAGCACCCCGGGCGCACGGCCCAGAGTGTCCCGACACGACCCGGGCGCCCCCCGACGCAAGACCCGGAACGCCTCGGCCGCTCGGCCCGCAGCACCCCGACGCACGGCCCCTACCGCCCCGCCGCACGCGGCTCGCGTCGCCGCCCCCCGGCGTACGACCCAGAACGCCCCGGCCGCACGGCCTGATGCAGCACCCCGGGCGCACGCCCGGAAAACCCCGGCCGCACCGCTCCCGGCCCCCCCAGCACCCGCGACGCACGGCTCAGGGGCGCCCCGGACAAGCGTCCGGGGCGCCCCTGAGCCGTCCGCGCGGCGCCGCGCGGCGCACAACGGCGCCTCCCCGCGGAGTCCCGCGGCGTCGGCGCCGGTGCGTGTGAGCCGTATACGGATGCCCGTATGCGGTGGTGCAGGCCCGAGCCGTCACCCCGAGTCGACGGCGCCGGGCTGTCCTGAGGCTCCCGCCTAGCTTTCCGCCAGGATGTGCGAGAGCTCCTGATCGAGATCGAAGTGCCGGTGTTCCGTGCCGGGCGGCACGGCGGCGTCGGTGCGCTTCAGGAAGGACTCCAGAGCGCGTGCCGGGGCCTCGAGCAGCGCCTCTCCCTCCGGCGAGCTCAGGGCGATGCAGACGACGCCCTGACCGTGGCTGCGCGACGGCCAGACGCGGACGTCGCCGGTGCCCGTGGGGCGGTGAAGTCCCTCGGCGAGGAGGTCGCGGGCGAACACCCACTCGACGGTTTCCTCGGCTCCGGTGTGGAAGGTGGCGTGCACGGCGTAGGGGTCGGCCGTGTCGTACCGCAGGCCTGCGGGGACAGGCAGGGAGGACTCGCTCGACACAACGAGGCGCAGGTGCAGCTCGCAGCTGACCGTGGTGTTCATAAGCGCCAGGGCCTTTCGCTCAGTGTGCGCTCGGGGATTCGCACGTCGGCGAAATCGACATGCCACCTACGGTGCCGTTGTAAACCCCTCTGAGTGTTTTGCGTGTGTTTACGTAACTCTTCCGGCCGAGAGATCGTTCGCGGCCTGCGTCCATTCCGGTGATGTGATTCGCTCGGGTAGTGTTTGGCTGTATGAACACGGGGAGTAGCAAACCCGGCGAGGCCGCCGTGGCGGCCCACGGGGCGACGCGTGACGAGAGCGAGAGCCGGGACGAGCGGGGGCTCGGCTCGAGGGCGCCGGAATTCATCAAGGCACGGCGTGCACTGCACCTGAGCTGGCAGGTCGGCGTCTTCATCGTCGGCCTCGCGGTCGTGGTGACCGGCATCATCATGCTGCCGTTGCCCGGTCCGGGGTGGGTGGTGATCTTCGGCGGCATGGCGATCTGGGCGACCGAGTTCGTCTGGGCCCAGCTGGTGCTGCGCTGGACCAAGCGCAAGGTCACCGAGGCGGCGCAGCGCGCCCTGGATCCCAAGGTGCGGCGCCGGAACATCATCCTGACCTCGATCGGTGTGGTGATCGTGGCCGTGCTGGCGGGGATCTACCTGTGGAAGTTCGGTCTCGTGATGCCCTGGAAGATCAAGGACCAGTGACCCGCGGCGGGGGTGGGTCCTCCCGCCCCCGCTGGTCACGGGCACCCGCTGACATGGGGTAATGTTCTTCCTGCGTCCGGGCGATTAGCTCAGTGGGAGAGCGCTTCGTTCACACCGAAGAGGTCACTGGTTCGAACCCAGTATCGCCCACCGGATCAAGATGACGGCCCGGCTCACGATTCGTGAGCCGGGCCGTCTCGTCGTGTGCGCCCCGTGCTCGTCCGGGGCGAGGCCAGGCGGTGGCCGGGCCGTTCCGCTTCCGGCCGCCTTCATCCAACCGTAACCTTCCCCGCCGTCCGCCCCGGCCGGCCCGCCGGTGTTCGATGGGTCGGCCGCGGGGCGCCGACCTGCGCATTTCCGCCCGAGGTCAGGGCGGCGGCCGACGCGGTCGCCGCTTCCGCCGGGACGAGGCGGCCATGAATTCCTGTCCGAATCATTGACGTGCCCGTAGGCCCTCCGTAACTTGTGGCAGCAAGCGCTTACTTGAAACGATTCATGGGGCGGAAAGCGAACGTCGCGGGAGGCTCGAATGCAGCAGGGCAGGGACGCGGAGGGGCGTACCGGTAGGCGGACGATCCTCAAAGCGGCGGGGGCCTCGCTGGCCGTCGCGGGGCTGGGTGCGACGGCCACCGCCTGCGGTGGCGGCAGCGGCTCGGGGGACGGGACGGTGACGATCCGTTACTCCTGGTGGGGTGCCGAGGACCGGGCCGAGCGCATCAACAAGACCATCGCGCTCTTCGAGAAGAAGTACCCGAAGATCAAGGTGAAGACCGACTTCCAGCAGTACACCGACTTCTGGAAGAAGTTCAACACCCAGGCCTCCGGCGGGAATCCGCCGGACGTCTTCCAGAATGCCATCGGTTTTCTCCGCAAATACGACGCGAAGAATGTGCTGCTCGATCTCGGTGAGCAGGTGAAGGCGGGCAATCTCTCCATGGGCGGCTTCCGGGCGGGCCTGGAGAAGTTCGGCGAGGTCGACGGCAAACTCCTCGGTGTGCCGGTCGGCTCCAACTCGCTGGCCCTCGTCATCGACAAACCCGTCTACACCAAGGCCGGCGTCACCCCCGAACAGGGCTGGACCTGGGACGACTTCGACGCGGCGATGGTGAGGATCCGCGACCGGGCGGGCCGGGCCGGGGACAGCGGCATGTACGGCGTCATGTACCTCTACGACCTGTACCTGCGCCAGAACGGCAAGGCGTTCTTCACCGAGGACGGACTCGGTTTCACCGAAGCGGATCTGACCGAGTGGTGGACCAAGGCGGAGAAGGGCGTGAAGACAGGCCTGTACGCCGACGCCAAGAAGGTCGTCCAGGTCAAGCCCAAGTCTGCCCTCTCCGCGGAACTCGCGGGCAGCGAGTTCACCTGGGACAACTTCACCGTCCGCTACACCTCCGAGGGCAAGAGCGAGTACGGACTCGCCCCCATTCCCACCACGGACGGCAAGAAGACCGGCCAGTACCTCGGCTCCCTGATGCTGAGCGCCTCCAAGCGCACCCAGCACCCCAAGGAGGTCGCCCAGTTCATCGACTTCATGGTGCACGACCCCGAGGTCGCCAAGATCATGGGCTACGACCGCGGCGTGCCCGCGACCGAGGCCCAGTACCAGGCGTACCAGCCGACCGACCCGGTCAACCAGGCGATCGCCGCCTACGAGGAGTCCCTCGTCGAGGCGGGCGTGCTGGAGACCATCACCCCGCACCCGAACGGCGCCGACATCTGCGAGGCCGCCTTCCTGCGCATCGCCGAGGAGATGGCCCTCGGCAAGCGGTCCGTGAGCGAGGCCGTCGAGCAGTTCTTCACCGAGTCGAAGACGGCTCTCGCCGGCTGATGGGAAGCGCCGTGACACACGCCCCTGCGACGGAGGTCCCGACGACGGACCCCGAGCCGCGGCACGGTCCGGTGAAGTCCCCGCGCCCCGCCGCCCTCAAGCGGCGGGGCCGCCGGGAGAACCTGGCCGGCTACCTCTTCATGTCCCCCTGGATCGCCGGATTCCTGCTGCTGACGGCGGGGCCGATGGTCGCCTCGCTCTACTTCGCCTTCACCGACTACAACCTGTTCGACGCGCCCCGGTGGATCGGCCTGGACAACTTCTCCGAGATGTTCTCCGATCCGCGCTGGCGCCACTCGGTGCAGGTCACGCTCTGGTACGTCGTCGTCGGCACGCCCATCAAGCTGGCCGCCGCCCTCGGCGTGGCCCTGCTGCTGGCGCAGAAACGGCGCGGACAGGCCTTCTACCGGGCGGCCTTCTACGCGCCCTCGCTGATCGGCGCGAGCGTCTCCGTCGCCATCGTGTGGAAGGCGATCTTCTCGGACGACGCGGTCGTCGACCGTACGCAGAAGCTCTTCGGCGTGGATGTCGGCGGCTGGACCGGTGACCCGGACCTGATCATCTACAGCCTGGTGGCGCTGACCGTCTGGCAGTTCGGCGCCCCGATGGTGATCTTCCTGGCCGGCCTCAAGCAGGTGCCGCGCGAACTGTACGAGGCGGCGGACGTCGACGGGGCGGGCAGGTTCCGGCAGTTCTGGAGCATCACCCTGCCGATGATCTCGCCGGTGCTGTTCTTCAACGTCCTGCTGGAGACGATCCACTCGTTCCAGATCTTCAGCTCGGCCTACATCGTCGGCGGCGGCGCCGGGGGCAACGCCTGCGGTCCGGCCGACGGTTCGATGGTCTACACCTGTTATCTGTATGTCCAGGGCTTCGAGAACAGCCGGATGGGCCTGGCCTCCGCCATGGCGTGGATGCTGCTGGTCGCGGTCGCCCTGGTCACGGCGGTGCTGTTCTGGTCCCAGAAGCGCTGGGTGCACTACGAGGAGGGCGGCCGATGAGCGCGCAGGCCACCGACGTCAGGCCGGCCCCGTCCGCGAAGGGGGCCCTGCGGCGCAGGCTGCCGGGCTCGCTCGCCTGGCACCTCGGGTCGCTGGCGGTCCTCGCGGTGATCCTCTACCCCGTGATCTGGGTGGTCGGCGGCTCGTTCAAGAGGAGCGAGGACATCATCGGCAGCCTGGACCTCTTCCCGGCCGACCCGATCATCGCCAACTACACGAGCCTCACCGACGGCATCGCGGACATCTCCATCTCGACGTTCTTCGTCAACTCACTGCTGCTCGCGGTCGGTTCCGTGGTCGGCATCCTGATCTCCTGCTCGCTGACCGCGTACGCCTTCGCCAAGATCAGGTTCGCCGGGCGCAATCTGCTGTTCACGCTGATGATCGGCACCCTGCTGCTGCCCTACCACGTCCTGCTGATCCCGCAGTACGTGCTGTTCCGCAACATGGAGATGATCAACACCTACACCCCGCTGCTGCTGGGCAAGTACCTGGCCACGGAGGCGTTCTTCGTCTTCCTGATGGTGCAGTTCATGCGCAACCTGCCCAGGGAACTCGACGAGGCGGCCCGCCTCGACGGCTGCGGGCACCTGCGCATCTACTGGTCCATCGTCCTGCCGCTGTGCCGGCCGGCCCTGATCACCAGCGCCATCTTCACCTTCATCAACGCCTGGAACGACTTCATGGGCCCGCTGATCTACCTGAACGAGCCCAGCAAGTACACGGTCTCCCTCGGTCTGAAGATGTTCGTCGACCAGGAAGGGCTCGCCAACTACGGCGGCATGATCGCCATGTCGCTGGTCGCGCTGCTGCCCGTGCTGGCCTTCTTCCTGGCCTTCCAGCGCTATCTGATCGACGGCATGGCGACCTCCGGACTGAAGGGCTGAGTGAGCGGTGATGTCCCTGGCGCGCACCGAGTCGAGGTTCTGGGGGCGGTTCGCCCTCTTCGCCGAGTGCCTGCTCACCGGCGTCTGGGTCGCGGTGGCCGCGCTGCCGCTGGTCACCTACCCCGCCGCGCTCGCGGCCGGCGCCCGGCACCTCGGCCGGCACCTGGCCCACGAGCCCGGAGGATGGCGGGAGTTCGCCGCGGACTTCCGCTCGGCGGTGCGCGGGGGCTGGATCGTCGGGCTCGCCGGCTGGGCGGCCGTCGCCGCCGTCTGGTTCGACCTGCGGGCCGTACGGGCCGGGCTGCCCGGCGGCGCGTTCGTGGGAGCCGTCGGCGTGTTCGCCCTCGTCGGAGCGGCGGCCGCGCTGTTCCGGGCGGCGGCGCTCTGGCGGCCCGGCACGTCCTGGCGGCCGCTGCTCGCACGGGCCGGCCGGCACACCGTACGGGACCCGGCCGGGTCCTTCCTGATCGTCGGCGGACTGGCCGTGGTGGTCTGCTCCGCCTGGTTCAGCGCGCCGCTGGCGGTCCCCGTCCTCGGGGCCGTCGTGGCCGCGGCCGTCGCCGTGGAGGAACGCCACCGGCACCGCTGACGGGCGGTGCCCCCTCGTCGCGAGGTCGGCGCTCCGGCGCCGCACCTCTGTCCGTCATGCCCTGTCATGCCCTTGACACCCCTGCTCGTCGCTCGGAAAGGAAAGGCCATGTCCCCCATCCCCCGCAGATCCCTGCTCAAGGCGGCCGCCGTGGCCGGCGCCGCCGCCCAGTTCAGCTGGGCCCTGGGAACGCAGAACGCCTCCGCCGCACCCCGGGCCGAAGCCGCCGGCGCGGACCTGGTGACCCTGGACTGGCTGGAGGACGGCGGCCTCGGCGCGGCCCCCGGCTCCACCGTCGGTGTGCCCTGGCCCAGGGGAGCCCACCAGGAGGACCAGACCTTCGCGCTGACCGACACCGACGGACGGCCCGTCCCCGTCCAGTCCTGGCCCCTCGCCTACTGGCCCGACGGCTCCCTCAAGTGGACCGCCCACGCGGTGGCCTCGGGCACCGGCAGCCTCACCCTGACCGCGGGGGCGCCGGCCGCGCCGGAGAAGCAGGTCACCGTCGACCGGCGCGGCGGCACCATCGACGTCTCGACCGGCGTCATCACGGCCCGGATCGGCACCTCCGGCACCACCCTCGTCAAGTCGGTCGTGCGCGGCTCCACCGAGATCGCCCGCAACGGACGCCTGGTCGTCCTGCGCCAGCCCGAGGCCGAGGACGGCGACCAGACCACCGTCCGCACCGAACGCTTCGACGGCGCCGTCTCCGACGTCACCGTCGAGCAGGAGGGCCCGGTCCGCGCCGTCGTCCGCGTCGACGGCAAGCACCGCAGGGGCAGCCGCGGCTGGCTGCCGTTCTCCGTCCGCCTCTACTTCTACGCGGGCGCCGACTCCTTCCGCATGGTGCACACCATCACCTTCGACGGGACGCAGGAACCCGGCAGGGCGAGCGGCGACTTCGTCCGCGGCATCGGCGTCCGCTTCTCCGTCCCGATGCGCGACGAGTCCTACGACCGGCACATCCGCATCGGCGGCGAGGGCACCGGTCTGCTCCGCGAGGCCGTCAAGGGCATCACCGGACTGCGCCGCGACCCCGGGATCGCCGTGCAGCAGGCCCAGTTCGAGGGGAAGAGGCTCCCCGACCCCTCCACCTGGGACCAGCGGGTCACGACCCGCCTGCAGTACATCCCCGAGTGGGGCGACCACACCCTCTCCCAGCTCTCCGCCGACGGCTTCACCCTGCGCAAGCGCACCAAGAAGGGCCACGGCTGGATCGCCGCGGGCGGCGGCCGGCGCGCCTCCGGCTTCGGCTACGTCGGCGGGGTCAGCGGCGGCCTCTCCTTCGGCCTGCGCGACTTCTGGGAGAAGCACCCCGCCCAGCTCGACATCCGCGACGCCCACACCGACGAGGCCGAGGTCACCCTCTGGCTCTGGTCGCCCGAGGCCCAGCCCATGGACCTGCGCTTCTACCACGACGGCATGGGCCAGGACACCTTCCCCGAACAGATCGAGGGCCTCAACATCACCTACGAGGACTACGAGCCCGGGTTCGGCACCCCCTACGGCATCGCCCGCACCTCCGAACTCCTCTTCTGGGCCAACGACTCCACCCCGAGCGCCGAGAGGCTCGCCGAACAGGTCGAGGCCGTCCGCGTCCTCCCGCAGCTCGCCGCCCCGCCCAAGCAGCTCATCGGGGCGGGTGTCTTCGGCAAGGGCCTCTACTCCGAACCGGACCGCTCCACCCCGGCCAAGGCGAGGATCGAGGACCACCTCGACTTCCTCTTCACCTACTACAAGGACCAGGTGGAGCAGCGCCGCTGGTACGGCTTCTGGGACTACGGCGACATCATGCACACCTACGACACCGTCCGGCACCAGTGGCGCTACGACGTCGGCGGCTACGCCTGGGACAACTCCGAACTCTCGCCCGACCTGTGGCTCTGGTACGCCTACCTGCGCTCCGGCCGCGCCGACATCTTCCGCTTCGCCGAGGCGATGACCCGCCACACCGGCGAGGTCGACGTCTACCACCTCGGCAAGTGGGCCGGCCTCGGCACCCGCCACGGCGTCCAGCACTTCGCCGACAGCGCCAAGCAGCAGCGCATCGCCAACACCACCTACCGGCGCTACTACTACTTCCTCACCGCCGACGAACGCGTCGGCGACCTCATGCACGCATGCGTCGACTCCGACGAGACCTTCCTCGCCCTCGACCCGCTGCGCAAGATCCGCACCGAGCCCTACACCCCCGACCGCAACGCCCTGTCGGTCGGCTTCGGCACCGACTGGAGCGGACTGGTCTCCGCCTGGCTCACCGAGTGGGAACGCAAGGGCCCGAAGTGGGAGAAGGCCAGGGCCCGCGTCCTGTCCACCATGGAGACCATCGCCGCCCAGCCCAACGGCTTCGTCCAGGGCAGCGGACTGTACGACCTCGACACCGGGAAGTTCGCCGTCGCCGAGACACCGAAGGTCGAGGTCTCCCACCTGTCGGCCGTCTTCGGCCTCAACGAACTGTGCGCCGAACTCATCGACCTGGTCGACATGCCGGAGTTCGCGGAGGCGTACTACGACTACTGCCGCTACTTCAACGCCACCAAGGCCGAACAGGCGGCACGCTACGGCAGCAACTTCGGCAGCCTGATCCTCTTCCAGGGCCACTCCCGCCTCGACGCCTACGCCGCCGTGCGGACCGGCGACGCGAAGCTGGCCGCGCGGGCCTGGGAGAAGTTCTACAACTCCGACGGGTACAAGGAATCCGCGCCCTGGAAGACCGAGAAGGTGAGCGGACCGACCGCCCTGGTCGCGGGCACCGAGGCCACCTGGGTCTCCACCAACGACACCGCCCTCTACGGCCTCGCCGCCATCGAGAACCTGGCGCTGCTGGGGGACCGGATGCCGTGACGGCACATCCCGGGCGCGGGCGGGCACACTCCGTCCATGGACTGGAACCACTACCGCTTCCGCACACGGTGGACCCTGCCCGCGCCCGCACCCGTCGTCTACCGGACCCTGGCGCGGATCGAGGACTACGCCCTGTGGTGGCCCCAGGTGCGCGACGTCACCCGGCTCGACGACACCAGCGGCAGCCTCCGCATCCGCTCGCTCCTCCCGTACGACCTGTTCCTCACGATGCGGGAGGGGCGCCGCGATCCGGCGGCCGGGGTGCTGGAGGCCGGCATCTCCGGCGACCTCGAGGGCTGGGCCCGCTGGACCGTCACCGCACGGGAGGCGGGCGGCTGCCTCGTCCGCTACGACCAGGAGGTGGACGTCCGCAAGCCGCTGATGCGGCGGCTCGCCGTTCCGGGGCGGCCGGTCTTCCGCCTCAACCACGCGGTGATGATGCGGGCCGGGAGGCGCGGGCTGGCCCGCCACCTGGAAGCGGTTTGAAGGAAGCCCGCCCGGACCTGTATTGTTCAGTGCGTTCCCGGGCGATTAGCTCAGTGGGAGAGCGCTTCGTTCACACCGAAGAGGTCACTGGTTCGAACCCAGTATCGCCCACCGGGAAAGCCGGTCCGTCCCCGACGGACCGGCTTTGTTGTTCCCGCACCCCGACCGGAGCGCCAGGAGCGCCCCGATGCCCCGCTACGCCGCCGCGGGCAGCCCCGGACGCAGCGGCCAGGCCGGGTCCACCACCTCCTCCGCGCCGTTGCGCGCGAACCACGCCTGGAGCCCCCGGGCCTGCGCCGCGTGCCACACCGCCTGGAGGGTGTGCAGCTCGCCGGGGGACAGCCGCTCCAGCCGGGACGCGAACCGCCGCCCGACCGCCCGGGTCACCTCCAGCGCCGCCACCGCGTCCGCCCCCGCGTCGTGCGCGTCCTCCAGCGCGACGCCGTAGTGCGCGCACAGGTCGGTGAGGGTGCGGCGGCCCTTGCGGTAGCGGTCCAGGTGCTTGTCCAGCACCCACGGGTCCAGCACCAGCAGCGGCGACCGCTCGAACCAGCGGTCCAGCGACGACGCGCGGTGCCGGCGCAACTCCCGGTCCAGCAGCGTGAGATCGAACGGCGCGTTCATCACCACCACCGGGCGGCCCACCGCGGCCTGCTCGGCCAGCGCCTGGGCCACCTCGTACATCACCGGCGCCGGCCAGCGGCCGTTGCGGTGCAGGTGTTCCTCCGTCAGCCCGTGCACCTCCGTCGCCGCCGCGGGCACCGGCACGCCCGGATTCACCAGCCAGCGGGTGATCCGCGGCCGGGCGCCCGGGGCGTCCTGGACGACGACCGCGGCCGACACGATCCGGTCGGCCTCGACGTCCACACCCGTCGTCTCCGTGTCGAAAGCGGCCAGCGGCCCTTCGTACCAGCACGCCATACCCACCAACCCCTTGGTCACCATCGGCAGTTGACGCACCGTCCACTGCCCGAACCGGTGATACCCGGCCTGTTTGCGCCGTACGCCGGAAGGAGACAACAGGAGTACGGGTCCTCGCAGTTCAGCGGCCCGCACCGGGGACACCACTGTTCTGGAAGGCTGTTGGCCATGGCCATCGCGCAGCCCGAACGGGGCGGGCTGCTGCCCGAGCGCACGCCACCCTCTCGCGGCACCCTCGCCACCACCGCCTGCATGGAGACGTTGCAGGTCGGCTACCTCCACGCCGTCGCGGCGGCCGCCGGCTGCTCGCTGTCCCAGCCCTTTCCGGACAACGGCATCGACTGGCACGTCAGCCACAGCGCCGCCGGGCACACCGTCGACGACGAGGTCACCATCAAGGTGCAGCTGAAGGCGACCTACCAGGTCGCCCCGAACCCGCCGGGCCGCTCCTTCTCCTTCACGCTCGACAACGCGCACCTGGCGAAACTCGCCCGCACCCCGGTCTCGGTCCACAAGATCCTGGTCGTGATGATCGTGCCGCGCGCGCAGGACGACTGGCTGCGCGCCGGCCACGACCGGCTCGACCTGCGGCACTGCTGCTACTGGACCAACCTGGCCGGACACCCGCTCACCGGCCGCACCCGCACCACCGTGCGGATCCCCACCGCACGCATCTTCGACGACCGGGCGCTGTGCGAGATCATGACGCGGGTCGGGACGGGAGGAACACCGTGACGCACCGCCCGACCGGGGAACCCCTGAGGTCCGTACGCCCCCACCCCGCCGACGCCGTCCTCGACGGCCGGCCGCCCGAGGCCGCCGACATCGACCCCGCCGTGCTCACCGCCCTCCTGCACCGGCACGGCTGGCGGCGGCGCGGCGGCGCCGCCGGACGCTACGGCCGCTGGACCCCGCCCGGACCGGGCACCGGCACCAGCCTGCTGGTGCCGGAGAGCCGCGCCTTCCCCGACAGCGAGGACCTGCTCACCGAGGCCCTGCACGCCCTGTCCCGCAGCGGTACGGCCTCCGCCCGCGAGATCCTGCTCTCCCTCGCCGTGCCCAGCGACGAGATCCAGTGGTGGCGCGACATACCCGCGGGCCCCGGCGGCGCCACCCCCTGGACCGCGGAGGAGCGGCTGCGCTCCGCCGCCCGCAGGACCCTGCTCGCCGCGGCGCTCGCCACCCGCGCGCGGGCCGGGTTCCACGGCGCCCGGCACCGCCGCTCCGCCGCGGCCGTACTGGAGAGCGTCCTGGTCGGGCCCGCACCGGGCGGCCGTCTGCTCACCGCGTTCGCCCCCGTCACCACCGGCCGCTCCCTCGCCGTCCGCCTGCACCACGCGCTGCACGCCACCCGCGAGGCCATCGACTACCGCCGCGCCACCGGCGGCATGGACGCCTTCGACACCGCCGTCGCGGTGGGCGTCAGCCATGAGCTCACCGAGGCCCTGGTCGCCCTGGTCCGGGGCACGGAAGGCGCCCGGATCGGCGTGGCCTGGGCCCCGGCGGCCGGCGTGCCCGAGGGCTGCTCGGCCGCCCCGGAACCCGTCGAGTTCTCACCCGGCGACCTGCCCGTCCTGCGCGAGGCCGGCCGGCGCTACCGGCACGCGGAGCCGTCCGTGACGGTGCGGATCACCGGCGCCGTGGTGCGGATGCACCGGTCGGGACCGCGCGGCGAGGGCATGGTCCGGCTGCGCGTCCTGGCCGGTGCCGAGGTCGGCCACGTCCGGGTCGTGCTCGGCGAGGAGGACTACCGCATCGCCGGGCACGCGCACCTCGTCGGGCTGCCGGTGCGGGTGCGCGGGCGGCTGGAGAGCCGGGGCGGCTTCCGCCGCCTCACCGGCGCCGGAGAGCTGGCCCCGGTGCAGGTCGACGAGGCCGAACGGGACCGGCTGCTGAAGGCTCTCCAGGAGCACCTGGACTACTTCGGCGAGGCCTGCGGCCCGGACTGCGGAGACTGATTTCGCGGAGGGCGCTCCCGGGTCGGTACGATCGCACCCATGCGTGCGCTCCGGTATGGCGCCGCACTCACCCTTCAGTCAGGAGAGACCGGTGTCAGACGTCCGTGTGATCATCCAACGCGATTCCGAGCGGGAAGAACGCGTGGTGACGACGGGCACTACGGCCGCCGAGCTCTTCGCCGGCGACCGCTCGGTCATCGCCGCGCGCGTGGCCGGTGAGCTCAAGGACCTCTCCTACGAGGTCGAGGACGCCGAGACCGTCGAAGGCGTCGAGATCTCCTCCGAGGACGGTCTCAACATCCTGCGCCACTCCACCGCGCACGTCATGGCCCAGGCCGTGCAGGAGCTGTTCCCCGAGGCCAAGCTGGGCATCGGCCCGCCGGTGCGGGACGGCTTCTACTACGACTTCGACGTGGAGAAGCCCTTCACGCCCGAGGATCTCAAGGCCATCGAGAAGAAGATGCAGGAGATCCAGAAGCGCGGCCAGCGCTTCTCCCGCCGCGTCGTCACCGACGACGCCGCCCGCGAGGAGCTGGCCGGCGAGCCGTACAAGCTGGAGCTGATCGGTCTCAAGGGCTCCGCCTCGCACGACGACGGCGCGGACGTCGAGGTCGGCGTCGGCGAGCTGACGATCTACGACAACCTGGACGCCAAGACCGGCGAGCTGTGCTGGAAGGACCTCTGCCGCGGTCCCCACCTGCCCACCACCCGGAACATCCCGGCGTTCAAGCTGATGCGCAACGCGGCCGCCTACTGGCGCGGCAGTGAGAAGAACCCGATGCTCCAGCGCATCTACGGCACCGCCTGGCCGTCCAAGGACGAGCTGAAGGCGCACCTGGAGTTCCTCGCCGAGGCCGAGAAGCGCGACCACCGCAAGCTGGGCAGCGAGCTCGACCTGTTCTCCATCCCGGAGCAGATCGGCTCCGGCCTCGCCGTCTTCCACCCCAAGGGCGGCATCGTCCGCCGGGTCATGGAGGACTACTCGCGGCGCCGCCACGAGGAGGAGGGCTACGAGTTCGTCTACACCCCGCACGCGACGAAGGGGAAGCTCTTCGAGACCTCGGGCCACCTGGACTGGTACGCCGACGGCATGTACCCGCCCATGCAGCTCGACGAGGGCGTGGACTACTACCTCAAGCCCATGAACTGCCCGATGCACAACCTGATCTTCGACGCGCGCGGCCGGTCCTACCGTGAACTTCCCCTGAGGTTCTTCGAGTTCGGCACGGTCTACCGCTACGAGAAGTCGGGCGTGGTGCACGGCCTGACCCGGGCCCGCGGCTTCACCCAGGACGACGCGCACATCTACTGCACCCGCGAGCAGATGTCCGAGGAGCTCGACAAGACCCTCACCTTCGTCCTGAACCTGCTGCGCGACTACGGCCTGACCGACTTCTACCTGGAGCTGTCCACCAAGGACCCGGAGAAGTTCGTCGGCAGTGACGAGGCCTGGGAAGAGGCCACCGAGACGCTGCGCCAGGTCGCCGAGAAGCAGGGCCTGCCGCTGGTCCCGGACCCGGGCGGTGCCGCCTTCTACGGCCCGAAGATCTCCGTGCAGGCCAAGGACGCCATCGGCCGCACCTGGCAGATGTCGACCATTCAGCTCGACTTCAACCTGCCGGAGCGCTTCGACCTGGAGTACACGGCCGCGGACGGCTCCAAGACCCGACCGGTCATGATCCACCGCGCGCTGTTCGGCTCGATCGAGCGCTTCTTCGCGGTGCTCCTGGAGCACTACGCGGGCGCCTTCCCGGCGTGGCTGGCGCCGGTGCAGGCGCTCGGCATCCCGATCGGCGACGCCCACGTCGAGTACCTGGAGAAGTTCGCGGACGCCGCCCGCAAGCAGGGCCTGCGCGTCGAGGTCGACTCCTCCTCGGACCGCATGCAGAAGAAGATCCGCAACGCCCAGAAGCAGAAGGTGCCCTTCATGGTCATCGCGGGCGACGAGGACATGGCCAACGGCGCCGTCTCCTTCCGCTACCGCGACGGCTCGCAGGAGAACGGCATCCCCGTCGACGAGGCCCTCGCGAAGATCGCCAAGGTCGTCGAGGAGCGGACCCAGGTCTGACCGCACGGAGTGACTGAAAGGCCCCCGGGCGATCCCGGGGGCCTTTTCCGCGGGCCCCCGGCCACGCCATATGCTGCACGCATGACGAGTGAGCCGGAGCAGCAGTGGGGAGTGGGCACGCAGGACGCGTTCCAGCGTCTGTGGACGCCCCATCGGATGGCGTACATCCAGGGCGAGAACAAGCCCAGCGGCCCGGGTGCCGACGACGGCTGCCCCTTCTGCGCGATCCCGGCCAAGTCCGACGAGGACGGCCTGATCCTCCGGCGCGGTGAGCGTGTGTACGCGGTGCTCAACCTGTACCCGTACACCGGCGGTCACCTGATGACGGTGCCCTACCGGCACGTGGCCGACTACACGGACCTCACCGCGCAGGAGACGGCGGAGCTCGCCGAGCTCACCAAGCAGGCGATGACGGCGCTGCGCACGGCGTCGGGCGCGCACGGCTTCAACATCGGTATGAACCAGGGCACGGTCGCGGGCGCGGGCATCGCGGCCCACCTGCACCAGCACGTGGTGCCGCGCTGGGGCGGCGACACCAACTTCATGCCGGTGGTCGGCCACACCAAGATCCTGCCGCAGCTCCTGGCGGACACCCGCAAGATGCTGGCGGACGCCTGGCCGACGGGCTGACCGGGGCGAAGGCCCGCACCGGCCGGCCGAACCGGACGCGGGCCCCGGGGCATCCGGCCCGTCCGGCGAGCGCGGACGGGGTCGTTCAGGCCGACGGGGGTGCCGGAGGCGAGACCCCCGGCACCCCCATCTCGACCTTCACGAGGCTCAGGCGTCGTAGACGTCGGCCTTCTTGGGCGCCGCGTCCTGCACCGCCGTGCTCAGCGACGACGACCGCGCACCGAACTTGGCCGTGTCCACGCCGTTCTCCTCCAGCACCTTGATCGCGGCGGAGTGCACCACCCGCAGCACCGGAGTCGCCGCACGCAACGCGTCGTCCGCCATGAACCGGTGCCGCCACGGCTTGTCCGCCCACGCGTGACGCAGACCGAACGGCTCGGGCAGGCTCAGCTTGCCGCCGAGCCAGTACAGCAGCGGCGGGTACCAGGTCAGCGGCGCCCGGGCGGCCAGGCGCACCACCTCGTCCGAGTCGACCAGCGGGAGCTTGACCTTCCGGGTCTCCCAGAACCGGATCGACTTCTGGACCTCCTTCTCCTTGGCCGCGGGACCACTGGTGAACAGCGAGTGCACCGGCCCCAGCGCGTGCCCGGTCACCTCGATGCGCAGCGTCTGGTGCAGCACGGTCACCGTGATCAGCATGGTGATCACCAACTGGCCGTCCCACAGCGTCCACTGCACTCCCAGGTAGTGCCGGTCGCCCGCGCCGAACTGCTGCTTGTTGCAGATCTCCTGCACGGCGTGCGGCTTGACCTGGTACGCCTCGACGTCCGTGCCGTCGGGACGGGACACCGACCCGGCGTTCTCACCGATCGGGGTGACGATCCAGTGGCGCACCGACGGCTTGGGGAAGCCTCCGGTGTGCAGCGGCCCGCGCTCCAGCATGCGCAGCTGGTCGTGGATGGCCCGGACGACGTCCCAGCTGCGGAACGGGTTGATCTCCCGGCCCGGGTCCGCCGGCACCAGGTCCTCGGCGAGCTGCCAGCTGCCCCAGCGCGTGCCCATGCCGAGTATGCCCTTGGGCCCGGCGTAGAACACGGAGTTGGACTGCTGCTCGGCGCTGAGCCGGGCCAGGGACTGGCGCAGCGCCTCGGCCGCCGTCTCACCGGGGCTGCTCGGCACCGCCTCGGGCACCTTGGCGCCGACGCTGCTGCCGGAGAGCAGGCTGCTCCAGCGGTCCCGCAGGTCGTGCGCGGTGCGCTCGCAGATCCGCTTGGCCCAGAACCAGCCCACCACCGGGGCGATCACCGACGCCCGCGCGTACCAGCCCCAGAACCCGTCGAACGGCATGCGGATCAGGAACAGCACGGCGAGCCCGCCCACCGCGACCAGCAGGGTGGTCGCGAGCATGCCGGCCCGCTTGTCCTCGCGCTTGGCCATCGTCGTGCGGATCTGGAAGACCAGCAGCCACACGAGGAGACCGGGCAGGAACAGCAGCCCGCACAGGACCATGATCGCGCTCAGCCAGTTGTCGCGCTCCCGGCGGATGCGGTGCGCCGCGAGCGCGTGCTCCACCACCACCTGCGGCTGGGTGCCGAAGGACTGGATGAGCGGCGCGCGGCCGGAGCCCAGCATCCGGTCGATGACCGCCCGGGAGAACGCCTCGCCCAGGTTCGGCCGGAACAGCGCCAGCCGGGGCTTGCTCACCGCCGATTTGTGCCATTCGTTGTTGGCCTTGAGTATCTCCTCGGCCTCGTTGTCCCGATAGGCGGCCGAGGCCAGCGCGAACGTCGGCGTCTGCCCCTCGTCGCCCGTGCGCGGTACCTGCGGACCGAAGAAATCCGCGTAACCGCTCTCAACGGTCATTCCCGCCCCCGATCGCCGCGACTGTCGTCATGCGGCCTTCCCGACTTCCGTACTGTGCACACCTGTTGATCAGGTATTCAGCGTATCCGCAGCCGTTGTCGTCCGTCGGTGGAAGGCCCAAGCCGCCCCCAGGTGCGGAGTGAAGCGTTCCGAAGTCGTCCGGAACCGAGGCGCGTGCGCGGGCGCCCGCCGGGTCTCCCCGCGGGCGCCCGGCGCAGGCCCGGGCGGGGCCGGCGCGGCCTACGAGGCCTTGCGCGCCTCCTCCTTGACCCGTTCCGCGACCTGGGGCGGCATGGGCTCGTGCCGCGCGTACCGGCGGCTGAAACGGGCGGTGCCGTGCGACAGGGACCGCAGGTCGACGGCGTACCGGCCGATCTCGATCTCCGGGACCTCGGCCCTGACGAGGGTGCGACCGCCGGGCGACTGCTCGGTGCCGAGCACCCGGCCGCGTCGCCCGGACAGATCGCTCATCACGGCGCCGACGTAGTCGTCGCCGACCAGCACGCTCACCTCGGCCACCGGCTCCAGCAGATGGATCCTCGCGTCCGCGGCGGCCTCCCGCAGGGCCAGCGCGCCCGCCGTCTGGAACGCGGCGTCGGAGGAGTCAACCGAGTGCGCCTTGCCGTCGAGGAGCGTCACCCGCACGTCGATCAGCGGATGCCCCGCGGCGACCCCCTTCACGGCCTGGGCGCGTACGCCCTTCTCGACCGACGGGATGAACTGCCGCGGCACGGCGCCGCCCACCACCTTGTCCACGAATTCGATGCCGGAGCCGTTGGGCAGCGGTTCCACCTCGATCTCGCAGATGGCGAACTGGCCGTGCCCGCCGGACTGCTTGACGTGCCGTCCGCGCCCGGCGGCCCTGCCGCCGAACGTCTCCCTGAGCGACACCCGGTGCGGTACGACGTCGACCTGGACGCCGTAGCGGTTGCGCAGCCGCTCCAGGGCCACGTCCGCGTGAGCCTCGCCCAGACACCACAGCACCACCTGGTGGGTGTCCTGGTTCTGCTCCAGGCGCATCGTCGGGTCCTCGGCCACCAGCCGGGCCAGGCCCTGCGAGAGCTTGTCCTCGTCGGGCTTGCTGTGCGCCTGGATGGCCAGCGGCAGCAGCGGATCGGGCATCTCCCACGGCTCCATGAGCAGCGGGTCGTCCTTGGCGGACAGGGTGTCCCCGGTCTCCGCGCGGCTCAGCTTCGCCACGCACGCGAGATCGCCCGCGATCACGTGCGACACCGGCCGCTGCTGCTTGCCGAACGGCGTGGACAGGGCGCCGATCCGCTCGTCGACGTCGTGGTCCTCGTGGCCCCGGTCGGCCAGCCCGTGCCCGGAGACGTGCACCGTCTGGTCGGCGCGCAGGGTGCCGGAGAACACGCGGACCAGCGAGATCCGGCCCACGTAGGGGTCCGAGGAGGTCTTCACGACCTCCGCGACCAGGGGTGCGTCGGGGTCGCACGGCCGGAGCTCGCGCGGCCGGCCGTCGACCGTGGTCACGCCCGGGGTGCCGTGCTCCAGCGGGGTCGGGAAACCGCGCGTGATCAGTTCCAGCAGCTCCACCGTGCCGAGCCCCTGGCGGGCGCCCTCGGCGGCCGGGGCGGCGGCCAGGACGGGGAAGAACGCCCCGCGCGCGACCGCCCGCTCCAGGTCCTCGATCAGCGTCCTGACGTCGACCTGCTCGCCGCCGAGGTAGCGGTCCATCAGGGTCTCGTCCTCGCTCTCGGCGATGATCCCCTCGATCAGCCGGTTGCGCGCCTCCTCGATGAGCGGCGACTGCTCCTCGTCCGGCTCGGACTCCTTGCGCTCACCGGTGGAGTAGTCGAACAGCTTCTTCGACAGCAGTCCGGTCAGGCCGGTCACGGGCGCGTGCCCGTCGGCCCCGGCCGGGCCGTGCAGCGGCAGGTACAGCGGCAGCACGGCGTCGGGGTCGTCCGCGCCGAAGGTCTCCGCGCAGACCCGCGTCATCTCCTCGAAGTCGGCGCGGGCCGCCTCCAGGTGCGTGACGACGATGGCGCGCGGCATGCCGACGGCCGCGCACTCGTCCCACACCATCCGGGTCGAGCCGTCCACGCCGTCCGAGGCGGAGACGACGAACAGGGCCGCGTCCGCCGCCCGCAGACCGGCCCTGAGTTCCCCGACGAAGTCGGCGTATCCGGGGGTGTCCAGCAGATTGACCTTGATGCCGTCCCATTCGACGGGCACCAGCGACAGCTGGACGGAGCGCTGCTGCCGGTGCTCGATTTCGTCGTAGTCGGAGACGGTGCCGCCGTCCTCCACGCGGCCCGCCCGGTTCACCGCTCCCGCGGTCAGCGCGAGAGCCTCCACCAGCGTCGTCTTGCCCGATCCGGAGTGGCCGACCAGCACCACATTCCGTACGGACGCGGGGTGGTCGGCCGCCTGTGCCCTGCCGGCGGCTCCGGGGTGTGTGTGCGCCTTGTCGCCCATGATCCTGCCTCCCGTGCACGGTGAGGTCACTGTGGGCGCGGACCCGCGGAATCCGCGTGCGGTGCGGCTCCGGCGACGCCCGCGGTCATTCGAGCTTTCCACTCCCGTCACGGCGCGTCCATACGAAGGACGTGATCCCGGCGTTCGGCCAGCTCACGGCGGTGCGGGCCGTCCCGGCGGCGGGGCTCGGCGGCGGCGCCCGGGTGCCCCGCCACCGCCCCCGCGCCCGCGTGGCTACGATTGGGCCCGCCGGGTGGCCAGTGGGGCCACGCGGCCCACCGACCGTCGGGAAGGCCATGCTGAACAAGTACGCGCGTGCATTCTTCACGCGTGTCCTCACACCGTTCGCCGCGTTTCTCATCCGGCGGGGGGTCAGCCCCGACACGGTCACGCTCATCGGCACCGCGGGTGTGGTCGCGGGCGCGCTGGTCTTCTACCCCATGGGCGAGTTCTTCTGGGGCACGGTCGTCATCACGCTGTTCGTGTTCTCCGACCTCGTCGACGGCAACATGGCGCGCCAGCTGGGGCGTTCCAGCCGCTGGGGCGCCTTCCTCGACTCCACCCTCGACCGGGTCGCCGACGGGGCGATCTTCGGCGGCTTCGCCCTGTGGTACGCGGGCGGCGGCAACGACACCGTCCTGTGCGCGGTGTCGATCTTCTGCCTGGCCAGCGGCCAGGTGGTGTCGTACACCAAGGCGCGCGGCGAGTCGATCGGTCTGCCGGTCGCGGTCAACGGGCTGGTCGAGCGGGCCGAGCGGCTGGTGGTCTCGCTGGTCGCGGCCGGCCTCGCGGGCCTGCACGCGTTCGGTGTGCCCGGCATCCAGTACCTGCTGCCCGTCGCCCTGTGGATCGTGGCCGTCGGCAGCCTCGTCACGCTGATCCAGCGCGTCGTCACCGTGCGCCGGGAGTCCGCCGAGGCGGAGGCCGCGGAGTCGCAGGAGCCCCAGGGGAGCGAGGCCGCCAAGTGAGCGCCCAGGAGCGCCTGACCGACGCCCTCTACGGCGCCGGCTGGAGCACGGTCAAGCGACTTCCCGAACCGGTCGCCGTCCGCCTCGGCCGGACCATCGCCGACCTCGCCTGGAAGCAGCGCGGCAAGGGCGTGCTGCGGCTGGAGAGCAACTACGCGCGCGTGGTGCCGGACGCGGGCCCCGAGCGGCTCGCCGAGCTCTCCCGCGCGGGGATGCGGTCGTACCTGCGCTACTGGATGGAGTCCTTCCGGCTGCCCGCCTGGAGCGCCGAGCGCATAGCGGACGGCATCGACGTCAAGGACCTGCACCACCTGACCGACGGCATGGCGGCCGGCAAGGGCGTGATCCTTGCGCTGCCCCACCTCGCCAACTGGGACCTGGCCGGCGCCTGGGTCACCACCCGGCTCGGCATCCCGTTCACCACCGTCGCCGAGCGCCTCAAGCCGGAGACGCTGTACGACCGGTTCGTCGCCTACCGCGAGGGCCTGGGCATGGAGGTGCTGCCGCACAGCGGAGGCTCCGCCTTCGGCACGCTGGCCCGGCGGCTGCGCGACGGCGGGCTGGTCTGCCTGGTCGCCGACCGCGACCTGTCCGCCTCCGGCGTCGAGGTGCGGTTCTTCGGCGAGACCGCCCGGATGCCGGCCGGCCCCGCCCTGCTCGCCCAGCAGACCGGGGCGCGGCTGCTGCCGGTGACCCTCTGGTACGACGACTCGCCGGTGATGCGGGGCCGGGTCCATCCCCCGGTCGAGGTCCCCGAGTCAGGTACGCGGGCCGAGAGGACGTCTGTCATGACACAGGCGCTGGCCGATGCCTTCGCCACGGGGATCGCCGACCACCCGGAGGACTGGCACATGCTGCAACGGCTGTGGCTGAAGGACCTCGACCCCGCGCGGGATCAGGCGACGGCCCCCGGGCAGGACCGGGAGGGCACCTCGTGAGGATCGGCATCGTCTGCCCGTACTCCTGGGACGTGCCCGGCGGCGTCCAGTTCCACATCCGCGACCTGGCCGAGTACTTCATCCGCCTCGGCCACCAGGTGTCCGTCCTCGCCCCGGCCGACGACGACACCCCGCTGCCGCCGTACGTCGTCTCGGCGGGCCGCGCGGTGCCGGTGCCGTACAACGGCTCGGTGGCCCGGCTGAACTTCGGTTTCCTGTCGGCCGCGCGGGTGCGGCGCTGGCTCCACGAGGGCGCCTTCGACGTGGTCCACATCCACGAGCCGACCTCTCCCTCGCTGGGCCTGCTGACCTGCTGGGCGGCCGAGGGGCCGATCGTCGCCACGTTCCACACGTCCAACCCGCGCTCCCGCGCGATGATCGCCGCGTACGCGATCCTCCAGGCCGCCCTGGAGAAGATCAGCGCCCGGATCGCGGTGAGCGAGTACGCCCGCCGCACCCTTGTCGAGCACCTGGGCGGCGACGCGGTGGTCATCCCCAACGGCGTCGACGTCGACTTCTTCGCGAAGGCCGAGCCCAGACCGGAGTGGCAGGGCGACACCATCGGTTTCATCGGCCGCATCGACGAGCCCCGCAAGGGCCTGCCGGTACTGATGAAGGCCCTGCCGAAGATCCTCGCCGCCCGCCCGCAGACCCGGCTGCTGGTCGCCGGCCGCGGCGACGAGGAGGAGGCGGTCGAGTCGCTGCCCCGCGAGCTCCGCCCGCGCGTGGAGTTCCTCGGCATGATCAGCGACGAGGACAAGGCCCGCTTCCTGCGCAGCGTCGACCTGTACGTGGCCCCCAACACCGGCGGCGAGAGCTTCGGCATCATCCTGGTCGAGGCGATGTCCGCGGGCGCGCCGGTGCTCGCCTCCGACCTCGACGCGTTCGCCCAGGTGCTCGACCGGGGCGCGGCGGGTGAACTCTTCGCCAACGAGGACGCGGACGCGCTCGCCGAGGCGGCCCTGCGCCTCCTGGCGGACCCGGAGCGCCGCGCGGAGCTGCGCGAACACGGCAGTGCCCACGTCCGCCGCTTCGACTGGTCGACGGTCGGCGCGGACATCCTGTCGGTCTACGAGACCGTGACGGCGGGTGCGGCGGCCGTGGCGGCGGACGACCGCGCGACGGGCCTGCGCGCCAGGTTCGGGCTGGCCCGGGACTAGGACGACGCCGTCGCCGCGCGGCGAGGCAGCCGGGGCGGGAGCCGGCGGGAGGGCGCCGCGGAGCGGCGGGCCGCCGCTGGGAGGGGGCGGGGGAGCGGCCCCCGGCTCGGAACCGGGGCCCGGCGGTACTAGCCTTCCGCCCGTGACCGCAACCCTCATCTGGATCCTCGTCGCCCTCGTCGCCATCGGCCTCTACCTGAGCTGGACGGCGGGGCGGCTGGACCGGCTGCACGCCCGGATCGACGCCGCCCGTGCCGCGCTCGACGCGCAGCTGCTGCGCCGCGCCTCGGTGGCGCAGGAGCTGGCGACCTCCGGAGTGCTCGACCCGGCCGCCTCGATCGTGCTGTACGAGGCGGCGCACGCCGCGCGGCAGGCGGTGGAGGAACAGCGCGAGGTCGCCGAGAGCGAGCTGAGCCAGGCGCTGCGCGCCGTTTTCGCCGACGCCCAGCAGGTGGACGCGGTCCGGGAGGCGCCCGGGGGAGAGGACGCGGCCCTGGAACTCGCCGAGGCCGTGCGCAGGGTGCCGATGGCCCGCCGCTTCCACAACGACGCGGTGCGGGCCGCGCGGGCGCTGCGCCGGCACCGCAAGGTGCGCTGGTTCCGGCTGGCGGGACACGCGCCCTTCCCGATGGCCTTCGAGATGGACGACGAGCCGCCGGCCGCCCTGATCGAACGGGCCGCATAGGGGCCGTTTCCGGCCACGCCCCGCGGATGCCGCCGACCGAAAAGGATCCACCGCCTTCCCATTGGCCCTTGCTGTGGACTGCTCCGCTCACGTTTCCTCGGTGCTGCAGAAACCCCCTCTTTCCCCTCAGCGAGGTCATTCGTGTCCAGCACGCTCACCGAAAACCAGGGTCCCGAGACCGGCACCGCGCGCGTGAAGCGCGGCATGGCCGAGCAGCTCAAGGGCGGCGTGATCATGGACGTCGTCACGCCGGAGCAGGCGAAGATCGCCGAGGACGCCGGCGCCGTCGCCGTCATGGCCCTGGAGCGGGTCCCCGCCGACATCCGCAAGGACGGCGGCGTGGCCCGGATGTCCGACCCGGACATGATCGAGGGCATCATCGACGCCGTGTCCATCCCGGTGATGGCCAAGTCCCGCATCGGCCACTT